>NZ_JAENRY010000100.1 GCF_016612545.1 Streptomyces sp. MBT65
CCTCCCCACCCTCTCCACGCACTTGTCCACAGGCCCCGCACCCCCCTTTATCCACAGCCCCGACGCACCCCCATCCAAATACTGGAATGCTGGACGGTGTCGTGCGGACGGACGCGCAGCCGCGTGGGTCGGCGTGGGACGGCACAGTGGGCTGTGGGGGGCCGAACATCGTGGAGGACAGGGTGCGCGTGGTCATCGCCGAGGATTCAGTGCTGCTGAGGGAGGGCCTGACCCGGTTGCTGACCGACCGCGGGCACGACGTGGTGGCCGGGGTGGGTGACGGGGACGCGCTGGTGAAGACGATCACCGAGCTGGCGGACCAGGACGCGCTACCGGACGTCGTCGTGGCCGATGTACGGATGCCGCCGACGCACACCGACGAGGGCGTGCGCGCGGCGGTGGAGCTGCGCAAGGCGCATCCCGGTCTCGGTGTGCTCGTGCTGTCGCAGTACGTGGAGGAGCGCTACGCCACCGAACTGCTGGCCGGTTCCACGCACGGTGTCGGCTATCTGCTCAAGGACCGGGTGGCCGAGGTGCGGGAGTTCGTCGACGCGGTGGTGCGGGTGGCTTCGGGGGGTACGGCGCTCGACCCGGAGGTGGTCGCGCAGCTGCTCGGGCGCAGCCGTAAGCAGGACGTGCTGGTGCGGCTCACCCCGCGGGAGCGCGAGGTGCTGGGGCTGATGGCCGAGGGACGGACGAACTCCGCGATAGCCCGGCAGCTGGTGGTGAGCGACGGCGCGGTGGAGAAGCACGTCAGCAATATCTTCCTGAAACTGGGGCTGTCGCCGAGCGACGGGGATCACCGGCGTGTTCTCGCCGTCCTCACCTACCTCAACTCCTGACAAACTGACACTGTGTCAGCCATCAACCGTTAGTCGAGCCGAGAACCGGACACTGCATGAGGAGCGTCTTCGAGGGAAGCGCCGGGGGGCGAGAAATCATGACAAGTCAGGGTGTCAGGCCGTCTCAAAACAGCGTCCATCATGCGAACGGCCGAAGGAAGGCGACCCTTACAGACGTAGGGTTGATCCTGGGAGGGTCGGCGTGACGACCATGCCCGGACAGCGTCCTCGAAGAGGAGGTCCAGTTCAGTGACCAGCCAGGTCAGTAGCCCAGCGGAGCGGGCCGACGGAGCCGACAGCACCTTGGTCGGAGAACAACGCAAACCGGCGGGGGTGAAGGACGTCCAACGCCTGGACCGGGTGATCATCCGGTTCGCCGGTGACTCGGGCGACGGTATGCAGCTCACCGGCGACCGCTTCACCTCGGAGACGGCGTCCTTCGGGAACGACCTCTCCACCCTGCCGAACTTCCCGGCCGAGATCCGCGCCCCCGCAGGCACCCTGCCGGGGGTTTCGTCGTTCCAGCTGCATTTCGCCGACCACGACATCCTGACCCCGGGCGACGCGCCCAACGTGCTGGTCGCGATGAATCCGGCCGCCCTGAAGGCGAACATCGCCGATGTGCCACGCGGGGCGGAGATCATCGTCAACACGGACGAGTTCACCAAACGCGCGCTGCAGAAGGTGGGTTACTCCGCCTCGCCCCTCGACGACGGCTCGATGGACGGTTACAGCCTCCACCCCGTCCCCCTCACCACCCTCACCGTCGAGGCGCTCAAGGACTTCGGCCTGACCCGCAAGGAGGCCGAGCGCAGCAAGAACATGTTCGCGCTGGGCCTGCTGTCGTGGATGTACCACCGGCCGACCGAGGGCACCGAGAAGTTCCTGAAGTCGAAGTTCGCGAAGAAACCGGAGATCGCGGCGGCCAACATCGCCGCGTTCAGGGCGGGTTGGAACTTCGGCGAGACGACCGAGGACTTCGCGGTCTCCTACGAGGTCGCCCCGGCCGCCACCGCGTTCCCGACCGGCACCTACCGCAACATCTCCGGGAACCTCGCCCTGTCCTACGGCTTGGTCGCCGCGTCCCGACAGGCGGACCTGCCGCTCTTCCTCGGCTCGTACCCGATCACCCCGGCCTCCGACATCCTGCACGAGCTGAGCCGGCACAAGAACTTCGGCGTACGGACCTTCCAGGCCGAGGACGAGATCGCGGGCATCGGCGCGGCCCTGGGCGCGGCCTTCGGCGGCTCGCTCGCGGTGACGACGACCTCCGGCCCGGGGGTGGCCCTGAAGTCGGAGACGATCGGTCTCGCCGTCTCCCTCGAACTCCCGCTCCTCGTCCTGGACATCCAGCGCGGCGGCCCGTCCACCGGCCTGCCGACCAAGACGGAACAGGCCGACCTGCTCCAGGCGATGTTCGGGCGCAACGGCGAGGCGCCGGTCCCGATCGTCGCCCCGTGCACGCCGGCCGACTGCTTCGACGCGGCGATCGAGGCGGCCCGGATCGCCCTGACCTACCGCACCCCGGTGATGCTCCTCTCGGACGGCTACCTGGCCAACGGCTCCGAGCCCTGGCGCATCCCCGACATCGACGAACTCCCGGACCTCACCGTCCAGTTCGCCCAGGGCCCGAACCACACGCTGGACGACGGCACCGAGGTCTTCTGGCCCTACAAACGCGACCCGCAGACCCTCGCCCGCCCCTGGGCCATCCCCGGCACCCCCGGCCTGGAACACCGCATCGGCGGCATCGAGAAGCAGGACGGCACGGGCAACATCTCCTACGACCCCGCCAACCACGACTTCATGGTCCGCACCCGCCAGGCCAAGATCGACGGCATCGACGTACCGGATCTGGAGGTCGACGACCCGCACGGCGCGCGGACGCTGGTCCTCGGCTGGGGCTCGACGTTCGGCCCGATCACGGCGGCGGTACGGCGCCTGCGCGCGTCCGGCGAGTCCATCGCGCAGGCGCACCTCCGCCACCTCAACCCCTTCCCCCGCAACCTCGGCGCGGTCCTGAAGCGCTACGACCGGGTGGTGATCCCCGAGATGAACCTCGGTCAGCTCGCCACGCTGGTCCGGGCGAAGTACCTGGTGGACGCGCACTCGTACAACCAGGTGAACGGCATGCCGTTCAAGGCTGAGCAGCTCGCCACGGCTCTCAAGGAGGCCATCGATGGCTGAGACGTCCACGGAAGGCACGGGCACGATCGAGGCACTTTCACTCGTCCCCAAGGCCGAGGCAGTGCAGTCCATGAAGGACTTCAAGTCCGATCAGGAAGTGCGCTGGTGCCCCGGCTGCGGTGACTACGCGATCCTCGCGGCGGTGCAGGGTTTCATGCCGGAACTGGGCCTCGCCAAGGAGAACATCGTCTTCGTCTCCGGCATCGGCTGCTCCTCCCGCTTCCCGTACTACATGAACACGTACGGCATGCACTCCATCCACGGCCGCGCCCCGGCGATCGCGACCGGACTCGCCGCGTCCAGGCGGGACTTGAGCGTCTGGGTGGTCACCGGCGACGGAGACGCGCTGTCGATCGGCGGCAACCACCTGATCCACGCCCTGCGCCGCAACGTCAACCTGAAGATCCTCCTCTTCAACAACCGGATCTACGGCCTGACGAAGGGCCAGTACTCGCCGACCTCCGAGGTCGGGAAGATCACCAAGTCGACGCCGATGGGTTCCCTGGACGCTCCCTTCAACCCGGTGTCCCTGGCCATCGGCGCGGAGGCTTCCTTCGTCGCCCGCACGATCGACTCGGACCGCAAGCACCTGACGCAGGTCCTGCGCGAGGCGGCGGCCCACCCCGGCACGGCCCTGGTCGAGATCTACCAGAACTGCAACATCTTCAACGACGGCGCCTTCGACGCGTTGAAGGACCGGCAGCAGGCCGAGGAGGCGGTGATCCGCCTGGAACACGGGCAGCCGATCCGCTTCGGCGCGGAGGGTGCGCGGGGCGTCGTCCGCGACCCGGAAACGGGCGACCTGAAGGTGGTCGACGTAACCCCGGCGAACGAGTCGCAGATCCTGATCCACGACGCCCACGCGACATCCCCCACCACCGCCTTCGCCCTCTCCCGCCTGGCCGACCCGGACACCCTGCACCACACCCCGATCGGCGTCCTGCGCTCGGTCCGACGCCCGGTCTACGACACCCAGATGGCCGACCAACTCGACTCGGCGATCGTCCAGAACGGCAAGGGCGACCTGGCCGCACTTCTCGCCGGCGGGGACACCTGGACGGTGGTGGGCTGACCGCCCCGCTCACACGAAGGAGGGCCTGGGCGCGATGCCCGGGCCCTCTTGTGAGCGCACGGAAGGACGTGCCGCGCGCAAGGGAGGACTGGAGCGCACCGGTGACTCAGCCCCGCTCCTTCGCCGTGTCGTACGCCTCCCGGGCCTTCTCCACCTCGCCCATCCGCGACTCCGTCCACAGCGCCAGCCCCCGCACCTGTTCCGCCGCCTCGCGGCCCAGGTCGGTGAGGGAGTAGTCGACCCTCGGCGGGATCACCGGCTTGGCGTCGCGGTACACGAAGCCGTCGCGCTCCAGGGTCTGGAGGGTCTGCGCCAGCATCTTCTCGCTCACCAGTTTGACCTGCCCGACCGCCCGGCGGAGTTCGCTGAAGCGGTAGGGGCGGTCGAGGAGTTCGATCAGCACCAGGACGCCCCAGCGGGATGTCACGTGCTCCAGAACCAGGCGGTACGGGCACATCGCCTCGCCCACGGCGGGCCTGCTCGCCACCTCATCACTTACCGTCATGCCAGTACCTTACTTCAAAGTGGGTACTTTCGCAGAGTTAGCGCAACCCCTAGGGTAAGTGCCATCGCACCCCACAAGGAGTTGTCACCCATGAGCATCGTCGTCACCGGAGCCACCGGACACCTCGGCCGTCTCGTCGTGGAGCAGTTGCTGGAGAAGGTTCCGGCCGACCAGGTCACCGCCGTCGTCCGCACCCCGGAGAAGGCCGCCGACTTCGCCGAGCGCGGGGTGAAGATCGCGGTCGCGGACTACAACACCCCCGAGACCTTCGACTCCGTCTTCGCCGCCGGCGACAAGGTGCTGCTGATTTCCGGCAACGAGTTCGACAAGGGCCGCGTCGGCCAGCACCAGGTCGTCATCGACGCCGCCAAGGCCGCCGGTGTCGCGCTCCTCGCCTACACCAGCGCCCCCGGCTCCCTCACCGCCGCCCTCGCCGACGACCACCGCGGCACCGAGAAGGCCCTGCTGGCCTCCGGTCTGCCGTACGCCCTGCTGCGCAACGGTTGGTACAACGAGAACTACACCGAGCAGCTCGCCCCGGTCCTGGAGCACAGCGCCGTCGTGAACGCCGCCGGTGACGGCCGGGTCTCCTCCGCCTCCCGCGCCGACTACGCGGCCGCCGCCGTCGCCGTACTGACCGGCGAGGGCCACGAGAACCAGACGTACGAACTGGGTGGCGACGAGGCCTGGGGCTTCGCCGAGTACGCGGCCGAGCTGAGCCGCCAGACCGGCAAGGAGATCGCCTTCAACAACGTCCCGGGCGACGCCCTCGTCGGCATCCTCACGGGCGCCGGCCTGCCCGAGCCGTTCGCCGTGATCCTCGCCGGCGTCGACGCCTCCATCGCGAAGGGCGAGCTGGTCGTCGACAGCGGTGACCTGTCCCGCCTCGCGGGCCGCCCGGCGCTACCTTCGTGCTGGCTGCACGCACGCGCAGCCGGGCGTGGCGCGCGAAGGAGGGGCCCGTGAGCGGGAAGCCGAGCGGGAAGCCGAAGGGCGAACAGCACCACATAGGACTGCTCAACGGCTTCGCGGCCTACGGCATGTGGGGCCTGGTCCCCCTGTTCTGGCCCCTGCTCAAGCCCGCCGGCGCCGCCGAGATCCTCGCCCACCGCATGGTGTGGTCGCTCGCCTTCGTCGCCGTCGCGCTCCTGGTGGTCCGGCGCTGGGCCTGGGCCGGTGAACTGCTGCGCCAGCCAAGGAAGTTGGGGCTCGTCACGATCGGCGCGGCCTTCATCACCGTCAACTGGGGCGTCTACATCTGGGCCGTCAACAACGGCCATGTCGTCGAGGCCTCCCTCGGCTACTTCATCAACCCCCTCGTCACCATCGCGATCGGCGTGCTGCTCCTGAAGGAACGGCTGCGCCCGGTGCAGTGGACCGCGGTCGGCGTCGGCCTCGCCGCCGTGATCGTCCTGACCGTCGGCTACGGCCAGCCGCCGTGGATCTCCCTCTGCCTCGCCTTCTCCTTCGCGACCTACGGCCTGGTGAAGAAGAAGGTCAACCTCGGCGGCATCGAGTCGCTCGCCGCGGAGACCGCGGTCCAGTTCCTGCCCGCGCTCGGCTATCTGCTGTGGCTGGGCGGCCACGGGAACCTGACCTTCGCGACCGAGGGCACCGGGCACGCCCTCCTCCTCGCCTCGACCGGCGTCGTCACCGCGCTCCCCCTGGTCTGCTTCGGCGCGGCGGCGATCCGGGTGCCGCTGTCGACGCTGGGCCTGCTCCAGTACATGGCACCGGTCTTCCAGTTCCTGCTCGGCATCCTCTACTTCCACGAGTCGATGCCCCCCGCCCGCTGGGCGGGCTTCGCCCTGGTGTGGCTGGCCCTCGTCCTGCTGACGACGGACGCGTGGCGCACGGCCCGCAGGAGCAGGGCGACGGCGGCGACGACAGCTCTCGCGCGGCAACGGGCCGGCGTACCGAGCGCCGCCCCGACCACCGCCCCGCGCACCGACCCGAGTACGGACCCGGTGGACGTCGTGGACGCGTAGCCCGGCGCGCCGACCCTCCGGGTGCCAGAGTGAGGGGCATGACACAGACGCCCACGCCCCTCCATTGGAAACTGGTCATCGACGCCGCCGACCCGCACGCACAGGCGGACTTCTGGGCCGCCGCGCTCCACTACGAGGCCGAGGACAACAGCGCCCTGGTCGAACTGCTCCTGGAACAGGGCGCGTTGCCCGCCGCCGCGACCGTCGACTTCCACGGCCGCCCGGCCTTCCGGGACCTGATCGCCGTACGGCATCCCGACGACCCCTACGACAAGGAGCGCGGCACCGGCCTCGGCCGTCGGCTGCTGTTCCAGCGCGTACCGGAGGCGAAGACCGTCAAGAACCGCCTCCACCTCGACCTGCACCCGGGCCCGGACCGGCGCGAGGCCGAGGTGGAACGCCTCACGGCCCTGGGCGCGAGCGTGCTGCGCCGGGTCTCGGAGCCGGCCGGCGCGTGGGTCGTGATGACGGACCCCGAGGGCAACGAATTCTGCGTGGCGTAAGGGGAGTTGACGCAGGAGGAGTTGAGGTGGAGGGAGTCGGCGTGGCCGCCCCGGCTCAGTCGTTCGCCCTGCGCGCGCGTTCCGTGAGGCGGCCCATCCGGGCGCGGGCGGACTCCAGTTGCTCTATGTCCTCCACGGCGGGCCCGTCCTCGGCGGCGAGTTCGGTCCACAGGTCGATGAGGTCGCGGCCGAGGGCCAGGCCCTGCTCCGGGTCGCGTACGGCACGCCAGGCCGTGGCCGCGCTCTGCACATTGCCGTAGGCGGCCTCCGCGTCACGGGCGCGGTGACGGATGCGGGCGAGGTCGAGGGAGAGCCGGAAGGAGTGCACCGGGTCACCGGCCAAGTAGGCGATGTACGCGGCGAGTTCGCGCAGCCGTAGGACTTCGGAGTGCTCGGGGCCGAGCGCGCCCGCCGCGTCGGCGACGGTCCGTTCCGCCAGCCCCACCGCCTCCTCGATCCGCCCCGCCTTGACGGCCTCGTTGATCCGCACCATCGGCTCGACGAGAAACGCGGTCCCCGCCCCGTCGGTCGTCACCGGTTCGTCCCCCAGCACGGCCTCGGCCACCGCGTCGAACCCACGCGCGGGCGTCGGCTTGGGGTCCGGTTCCGGGGCGGTGAGAGCGAGATCGGGGATGGGCGCGGGACGGGGGGCGCGTTCCGGAGTGCGGGGGGCGTGCGGCACCGGGGCGGAGCCGTACGCAGGGTCGGGCGCGAACGCAGGGTCGGACGCGTACGGCGGATCGGGCGCGAACGCCGGGTCGGACGCGTACGCCGTGTCTGGCACGTCCGCCACGACCGGCCGCGCGTCGATGAACGGCGGGACGTCCGCGACCGGCCGTCCGTCCATGACCGGCGGCACGTCCGCGACCGGCCCCGCGTCCACGAACGGCGGGACATCCCTCACCGGCGCCGAGTCCATCACCGGCGGTGGCCCGAACGCCCCCGTCGGCGGCTGGACGGAGCCCAGCGGCGCACCCCCCTGCGCCGATTCCGGCACGGCGTGCAGCGGGAACGTCGGTGCCGACTCCCCGGCCGACTCGGGCACCGCCCGCAGGGGGAAGGTCGGAACCACCTCCCCCTCCGGCGCCGCCACCGCCCGCAGCCGATGGGTCGCCGGGTCACCACTCGGCCGACGCAGGTCGTCAGGTTCCCGTTCCGGTTCTACGACGGCAGCGGGCGCCGCGGGAGCGTCCTGCGGGGCGGGTACGGCCGGCGGAAGCGCGGGCGGCGGCGGGGGCGACGGCTCGAAGGGCGCCGTCCCACCCACGGGCGCCGTCCCCGCGCCCGGCATCGCCCACGGCTCCGCCGAGAAGTGGCTGGAGCCGTCCGGATCGATCTGGAGCGGGACGACATACCCGATGCGGGCGTCGTGGATCGTGGCGTGGACGGGGTGGCCGGTGGCCGTCGCGATGCGGTGGAGGTGGCTCAGGACCACGTGCTGGATCTCCTCGCCGGGAGGCACGGGGACCGGCACGCCGCCGATGGAGGCGCCACCGGCGCCCGGGCCGTCCACGGGTACCCGTACCTCGAAAGGTGACGCCGCGGGTGCCGAGCGTGCGGCTCGCTTCTGTTCCCGCTTCTTCTCGCGGCTGAGTCGAGTCATCGGTTCCCTCACTCGCATCCGCCGGGGGGCCGACCGCGCTCCCCAGCGTCAAGATCCGTTCGTACGCGTACTGTTGAGTCTCGCCGTTCCCTTCCGGTTCTCGGGTCACCACGACGTCACAGCCTCGTCCCAGGAGTGAGGAGCTCGGTCATGCAGACAGGTCGACGGCAGGGACCGGAGATCTGGCTCCGCGGACCGGTGGACACCGGCCCGCACGCGGGGGCACCGGAAGCACCCGAGCGCTCCTCCAGTATCCCCGTCGGCATCCCGGCCGGTATGCACGCCGGCCCACGCCGCTTCTCCTGGGTCGCCACCCACGGCGGCACCGGCGCCACCACCCTCGCCACCGTCTACGGCGGCCGGGACTGCGGACGCGACTGGCCGGGCCCCGAGGACCCGCCGTCGGTCCTGCTCGTCGCCCGCACGCATGCCGCCGGGCTGGCCGCCGTCGCCCGCGCCCTGGAGGTCTTCCGGCGCGGCGAGGCACCGGCCGGGCTCGACCTGGACGCCGTCGTCCTCGTCGCGGACGCGCCCGGGCGGCTGCCGCGCCAGCTCGCGCAGTACGTCAAGGCCATCGAGTCGATGATCGACGTGTACCGGGTGCCCTGGGTACCGGCCTGGCGCGTCGGCGACCTGAGCGGCGAACCGCCCCGCGAGACGGAGGCGCTGACCCGGCTCACCCGGGCCACCCTGGACAAGTGATTGCGCGCACATGATGCACATGCCCGTACTCCTCGCGCGCCGACCACCGTGACCGAACCCGGGGACCCACGACCCGCCGCTTCCCCTTCGTGCTGGGCAGCGCCCGCACCGAGGGCAACACCCTCAACAACTCGGCGGCGTACATGAAGATGCTCCCCCGCTGCCTTAAGGGCGTGGTAGGTGCCCCCACGGCGGGGTGCTGCTGGGCAACGGCAGCGACCGCGGCGACGTACTGAACGACGAGCGGGCGCTGTCCCGGGCGAAGACGTTCTTCGCGCGGGAGGCCCCGCTCGCCCGCTTCCCGCACGAGACGCGGGAAACCCGCGAGACCCGCGAGACCGGCATCTGACCGGTCCCTACGTCGTGCCGCCCTACGCCGTGATGTCCTTCGCCGTGAACCGCGCCCACGCCGCCGACCCGAACACCGCCGCGTACAGCGCCTGGAGCCCGAGGTTCTTCACCAGGTCGTCCCAGTAGACCGGTTCGCGCATGAGGTCGGCGAAGGACAGCCAGTAGTGGGAGAAGAAGTACGGCTGGAGCGCGTGCAGTTGGGGGATCTGGTCGAGGATCTGCACGGTGATCAGCAGGCCCACGGTCGTCGCCATCGCCGCGATGCCGCTGCTCGTCATCGTCGAGACGAACAGGCCGAGCGCCGCGATGCCGATGAGGGACGCGGCGACCACCAGCGCGATCAGCAGCGCCCGGCCGAGGCCCTCCGTGAAGCTGATCTGGGTACCGGAGATCGTCGTCAGGTCACCCAGCGGGAACAGCAACGCCCCGACCGTCAGCGCCGAGATCGCCACGACCAGGGTCGCCACCAGGCAGAACGTCATCACCGTCGCGTACTTGGTGAGCAGCAGGCGGGTGCGGCCGGCCGGGGCGACCAGGAGGTAGCGCAGGGTGCCGCCGCTCGCCTCGCCCGCGATCGCGTCGCCCGCGACGACCCCGATGGCCATGGGGAGGAAGAAGGGGAGGGTCGCGGCGAGGGCGGTGAACACCAGGAACAGGCCGTTGTTGGTGATCTGCGCGATGAAGGCGGGCCCTCCCCCGCCGTCCCCGCGCCCGGGCCCCGACCCGTCCTGGGTCTCCAGCTTGACCGCGATCCCGACCAGGATCGGCACGGCGGCCAGCACACCGAGCAGCGCGAGCGTGCGCCAGCGCCGGAACGTGGTCACCAGCTCGCTGCGCAGCAGTCCGAAGGTCCAGATCAGCCGGGGTGCCCGTACGGCGAGATCAGCCTGCGACATCGAAGCCCTCCCCGGTGAGCGCCACGAACGCGTCCTCCAGCGAGGCCCGTTCGACCCCGAAGCCGCGCACACGGACTCCTGCCGTGACCAACGCCTTGTTCACCTCGGCGAGTTCACGATCGGGCGGCTCCGCCGTCACCCGCTCCTCCGCTACGACCACGTCGGCCAGCCCCTGCTCCTTCAGCACCCGTGCCGCGTCGACGGGGTCGGGGGTCGTCACGAACAGCCGCCCCCTCGTCCCGGCCGCCAGCTCGGCCACCGAACCCTGGGTGATCAGTCTGCCCTGGGCCATCACGGCCGCGTGGGTGCAGACCTGCTCGATCTCGTCGAGGAGGTGGGAGGAGAGGAAGACCGTCGTGCCGTCGGACGCCAACTCCCGGATCAGGGAACGGATTTCGCGCATGCCCTGGGGGTCGAGGCCGTTCGTCGGCTCGTCCAGGACGAGCAGCTTGCGGGGCTGGAGCAGCGCGGAGGCGAGGCCCAGCCGCTGCTTCATGCCCAGGGAGTAGGCCTTGGCCTTCTTGCCGGAGGCCGCCGTCAGGCCGACCCGGTCCAGGGCGGCGGCGACGCGGGTGCGCCGGGTGCGGGGGTCGGCGGTCGGGTCGGCGGCGTCGTAGCGCAGGAGGTTGTCGCGGCCGGAGAGGAAGCCGTAGAGGGCGGGGCCCTCGATCAGGGCGCCGACGTGCGGGAGGACCGTGCGGACGGATCTCGGCATCGGGCGGCCCAGGACGCGGGCCGTGCCGGAGGTGGGTTCGATCAGGCCCATCAGCATGCGGATGGTGGTGGTCTTGCCGGAGCCGTTGGGACCGAGGAAGCCGAAGACGCTGCCCGCCGGGACGGTCAGGTCGAGACCGTCCACGGCGAGCTGCCCGCCGCGGAAGCGCTTGGTGAGGCCGCGGGTGGCGATGATGCCGTCACCGACACCCGACGGCCCGACCTCCCGCCCGGAACCAGACTCCGACCCGGAGCCGGACCCGTGCGCCAGGCCGGGCTCCGGCGCCGAACCCGGCCCCCGCTCGGGGCCGGGCTCCAGGCTGGGGCCGGCCTCCGGTGCCGGGGCGGCCCCCCGCTCGGAGCCGGACTCCCGTCCCGAGCCGGACTCCCGCTCGGTCCCCGACCCCTCGGCGGACGCTTCGCCCATCGGCTCCCTCAATTCCTCGTCCCCCTACGGCAGTTGATCAACCGTCAGTACTTACTTGGCCGCGTCGGCCGCCTTCACCAGCGCGCTCTTGGTGACCGCGCCGACGTAGACCTTGCCGTCGTCGGTGACCAGGGCGTTGATCAGTCGGGTCGAGTAGACCGTGCCCGAACCGAACGAGCCCTTCACCTGGTCGCCGAGCGAGCTGAGGAAGCCGCCGAGGTCGCCGCCGTCGGACGAGGAGCCGGACGGGATGCCCTGGCCGCCGGTCTCGAAGACGGCGATGGAGTTCCAGCCCTTGCCCAGGACCGTCGGGTCGTCCGCGCCCTTGCCGAGCGACTTCTCGGACGGGCCGGAGCCGGTGGAGCGGTCCGGGGTCGGCACCGCCTTGGTGTCGCTGCCGCTGTCCTCCGTGGTGACCTTCGCGCCCTTGGGCACCTTGAAGTCGAAGGTCGAGGCGGCCGGCTTGGCGAGGCTGAGCTGGGTGAAGCCGACGTCGACGACGGCCGCGCCGCCGCTCGCCGGGGTGAGCGTGAACTTCAGCGGCAGGCCGGTCTTGGCGTCGACCGCGACGCTGATCGTGCCGACCGTCGTACCGGACTGCTTGGGCTTGATCAGCAGCTTGTAGGCGTCGCGGCCCGCGACGTGCTCGGTGCCGTCGACCGTGACGGACGTCGTGTCGTCGACCGACTTCAGCGCCTCGTCGGTGAGGCCCTTGGGGGTGGTCCTGGTCTCGTCGCCCTTGGCGGCGTCGACGGTGGTCGTGCCGTGGTAGACCTCGTTCGACTGGCTGTCGTAGCCCCAGACGTCCTTGCCGTTGTGGATGAGGCTGTACTCCGCCGCGTTCTCCAGCAGGGAGACCTTCTGCTTGTCCGGGCCGTCGGCCGCGACGCGCAGGGTGTGGGTGCCGGTGGCCAGCTCGGTGAGCTTGGCAGTGGGGTCGGCGGAGGAGCCGTCGCCGGACTTCGCGGCGCCCGACATGAGGTTGCTCTCCAGGCCGCCGAGGTCGGGCAGGCCGAGGTCCGTGCTGATCTTCACGGTGCCGGACAGCTGCTGGACGTCCGACTTGGCGACCTTGTCGAGGAGCTGCTGTGCGGTGATCTTCGGGAGATTCGGGTCACCGGAGTCGGCGAGCGCGGGGACCAGTCCGATGGTCGCGGCCGCCACCCCCACCACAGTGACCGGGACGATGTACCGCGCCGCCCTGCGCCGCCCGGACCGGAGCTCGTCGCGCTCTCCGGTGTCCGTGCTGTCGTCGGTTTCGTACGGTGCCATGTCTGCCTTACCTCCGTCGTCGGCGGCGGCCTGCCCCCTGTACTGGTCCCACTCTCAGCCGCCATTCTCACCCGAATCGGTGAGGAGTGGTGTTTTCCGTGTTCTCCATCTGACCAAATCCCCGAGAGATAAGCGTCAGACCCGGGAGCCAACTCCACGTACACCTGGGGTATGACACACGGAGGCGGCGCCTCCCCAAAACCCCTAGGGGAAGACGCCGCCCGTGCAAGGCAGTTGACCGTGCTCAGACCATGCACGGCAGTTGCTCAGGACCTCACCCCGCCCGGTGCACCACCGCATCGCACATCTCCAGCAGCGCGGCCTTCGCATCGCACTCGGGCAGCGGCGCCAGGGCCGCGCGCGCGTCCTCCACGTAGCGGACCGTGTCGCGGCGGGCCTGTTCCAGGGCCGGGTGGGCGCGGAGGCGGGTGAGGGCCTCGGCGAGGCGGGCGTCGTCGGTGAGGTCGGAGTCGAGGAGTTCGCACAGGGCGCGGTCCTCGGCAAGACCGAGGCGGTCCGCCCGCTCGCGCAGGCGCAGCACCGGCAGCGTGGGGATGCCCTCGCGCAGGTCCGTGCCCGGGGTCTTGCCGGACTCGTGGCCGTCGGAGGCGATGTCCAGGACGTCGTCGGCGAGCTGGAAGGCGACGCCGAGCCGCTCGCCGTACTGCGTGAGGACGTCCACGACCGTGTCGTCGCAGCCGGCCATCATCGAGCCGAAGCGGCACGCGACCGCGACCAGGGAGCCGGTCTTGCCGCCGAGCACGTCGAGGTAGTGCTCGACCGGGTCGCGTCCGTCGGACGGTCCTGCCGTCTCCAGGATCTGGCCGGTGACCAGCCGTTCGAACGCCTCGGCCTGCACGCGGACCGCCTCGGGCCCGAGGTCGGCCAGGGTGTGCGACGCGCGCGCGAAGAGGAAGTCGCCGGTGAGGACCGCGACCGAGTTGCCCCAGCGGGTGTTGGCGCTGTCGACGCCCCGCCGTACGGCCGCCTCGTCCATGACGTCGTCGTGGTACAGCGTGGCGAGATGGGTCAGCTCGACGACGACCGCCGAGGGCACCACACCCGGCGCGTACGGGTCGCCGAACTGTGCGGCGAGCATCACGAGGAGCGGCCGGAACCGCTTTCCACCCGCGCGCACGAGGTGCTGGGCGGCCTCCGTGATGAAGGGGACCTCGCTCTTGGTGGCTTCGAGCAGACCCTCCTCGACTGCCGCCAATCCGGCCTGGACATCGGCTTCCAGAGCCTGGTCCCGCACGCTCAGCCCGAACGGCCCGACGACGGTCACGAGGGGTCTCCTGTCTGCTGGTGTCCCTGGGCGGTCACACGGTTTGTCGATAGGTCGCTGGCATCACTCAAGTCAGCGTATCCGGTCGGCTTTCGATCACCCATGCCGCCCACCCCGTCCAGCAGGGGCGGTATCGGATCATGACCGGTATGTTTTTGATCACCTGATAAGAACGGATATTTGTCGACTTACGCGGAAGCAGTGGATCGTGTCTCGAACCGCACTGGAAGCCGAGCCCGACGACAAACCGCCTCCCGAGGACGACCACGCCTTCTTCGGCCAGCCCAAGGGCCTGCTCACGCTCTCCGGACTCGAGGTCTGGGAGCGCTTCTCGTTCCTGGGCATGCAGGCCATCCTCGTCCTCTACTTCGCGGATACCGTCGCGCACGGCGGCATGGGCATGTCGTCCGGAACGGCCGCATCCGTATCGGCAGCCTACGGAACACTGGTCTATCTCGTCTCGGTCGCGGGCGGCTGGCTCGCCGACCGCGTCCTCGGCTCGTACCGCGCGCTGCTGTGGGGCGGGATCCTGATCGCCTGCGGCCACTACGCGATGGCGGTCCCCACCCCCACGACGACCTGGGTCGGCCTCGGCCTGATCAGCGCCGGCACCGGCCTGCTCAAGCCCAACGTGGCCACCATGGTCGGCAAGCTCTACCGCACCGACGACGACCGCCGTGACGCCGGTTTCGCGCTCTACTACATGGCGATCAACATCGGCGCCTTCGCGGGCCCGCTGATCACCGGCTGGCTCGGCGACCACGAGGGCTGGCACTGGGGTTTCTCGGCGGCCGCGGTCGGCATGACCTTCGGGCTGATCCAGTACGTCGCCGGACGCCGTCACCTCGCGGGCCGCAGGAACACCGCCGAGTTCGCACTCGCACCGGACGCACTGCGCCGCGCGGTGCGGCTCGTCGTCGTAGGAATCCTGGCGGCCGCCGTCCTCGCGACCGGCCTGGCCCTCGCCGGGTGGCTCACGATGGGCCGCTTCGTCGACCTGCTCACCGTCATCTCGGTGATCGCGCCCGTCGTGTACTTCACGGTGATGTTCACGAGCCCGCGCGTGACCCCCGCGGAACGCGGCCGACTGCGCCCGTACATCGTGCTCTTCCTGGCCTCGACCGTCTTCAACTTCATTCTCTTCCAGGCCTATTCGACGATGATGCTGCTGGCCGCGTCGAACGCCGAGACGACCATCCTGGGCTTCGACTTCCCCGCGAGCTGGTACGCAAGCGCGCTCGGCGCCTTCGAGGTCGGACTCGCGCCCGTCGTCGCCGCGCTCTGGGTCCGCATGGGCCGGAGCCAGCCGCACGCCTCCAACAAGATCGCGATCGGCGTCGTCCTCGGCGGCCTCTCCTTCCTCCTGATGGTCCTGCCGACCAGCGGGCACACCGGCGACGCCTACCGCATGTCGGCCTGGTGGATCGTCGGCTCGTACTTCCTGCTCGGCCTCGGCGACATCCTGCTGGAGACCTCCGGCATGTCCGCCACCACCAAGCTCGCCCCGGCAGCCTTCTCCAGCCAGACCATGTCCCTCTGGTTCCTGTCCCTCGCGCTCGCGAACGGCATCCAGGCCCAGACGGTGAAGCTCTACGACGACGTCTCCAAGCCGGCCTACTTCGGCGTCAACGGCGCGGTCGCGGTGGCCGCCGGCCTCGCGGTGATGGCCGCCGCGCCGTGGCTGCGCCGCACCATGCACCCGGTCCACTGAACCCAGGGGTCCCCTCATGCGCATCCGTACGTCCTTCCCCCACGAGACGACCCACGAGGACCTCCGCATCCCGATGCCCGACGGGACACGGCTCTACGCGCGCGTGTGGCGCCCGGTGACGGACGAGCCCGTGCCCGCGCTCCTCGAATACCTCCCGTACCGCCTGACCGACTGGACCGCGCCCCGCGACGCCCAGCGCCACCCCTGGTACGCGGGCCACGGCTACGCCTCCGTCCGCGTCGACGTCCGCGGCCACGGCAACAGCGAGGGCGCACCCGGCGACGAGTACGACGCCCAGGAACTCGCCGACGGCGTCGAGGTCGTCAACTGGCTTGCCGCGCAACCCTGGTGCACCGGCAGGGTCGGCATGTTCGGCATCTCTTGGGGCGGCTTCAACTCGCTCCAGATCGCCGCCCTCGCGCCGGAACCCCTGAAGGCGATCGTCACGGTCTGCTCGACGGACGACCGCTACGACAACGACGTCCACTACATGGGCGGTTCGGCCCTCGCGGTCGACCTGCACGCCTGGGCCGCCACCATGCTCGCCTTCGTCGCCCGCCCGCCGGACCCCGAGTACACGGGCCTGATCTGGCGCGACCTGTGGCTCAAGCGCCTGGAGCGGATCGACCCGTTCATCCACACCTGGCTCACCCACCAGCTCCGCGACGACTACTGGAAGCACGGCAGCGTCTGCGAGGACTACGGCGCGATCAGCGCGGCCGTCCTCGCGGTCGGCGGCTGGCACGACCCGTACCGCGACACGGTCCTACGGCTGGTCCAGCACCTCCCGCCCGACCGGGTGCGCGGCCTGATCGGCCCGTGGTCGCACCAGTACCCCGATCGCGGCCTGCCGCCGGGCCCCGCGATCGGCTTCCTCCAGGAGACCCTCCGCTGGTGGGACCACTGGCTGAAGGGCGAGGACACCGGCGTCACCACCGACCCACTCCTTCGGGCCTACGTCAGCGACTCGCATCCCCCGGCCACGGTCTACGACACCCTGCCGGGCCGTTGGGTCGGCGAGCCCGCGTGGCCCTCACCGCACGTGAAGACGACGACGTACGGCCTCCGGGGCGCACCCGTGATCGTCCGCTCCCCCATGCACACCGGGGTCGACGCGGGCCGTTTCTTCCCCTTCGGGAACGACGCCGATCTGCCGCCGGACCAGCGGGACGAGGACGCGCGGTCGGCGTGCTTCGAGTTCGAGGTGCCGGCCGAGACCTGGGTGCTGGGGCGGCCGAGGGTACGGCTGCGGCTCACCTGTGACGTGCCGCGCGGGCAGGTCGTCGCCCGGCTCTGCGACGTCGCCCCGGACGGTGCCTCGACGCTGGTCACCCGGGGTGCGCTGAACCTGTCGGCGCGGCACGGGCGGGACCGGGCCGTGCCGTGGACCCCGGGGGCCACCGAGGACGTGACCTTCGAGCTGAACGGCATCGGGCACGCGTTCCCGCCCGGGCACCGCATCCGGCTCGCGGTGTCGTCGGCGTACTGGCCGTGGATCTGGCCGCAGCCGGAGTCGGCGGCGGGGTTCACGCTGGACCCGGAGGGGAGTGCGCTGGAACTCCCGGTGCGGGAGCGGGAGTTGAGCTCGGGTATCCAGTTCGAGGAGCCCGAGGAGGCCGCGCCGCTCGGGGTCACCCGCGGCGTAGCCGCTAATGGATGGAGCCCGGCGACCCTGGACGAACCGCGCCCCGAGCGGCTGGTCGTGCGGGATGTGGCGAAGGGCGAGTGGCGGCTGGAGGTGGATCCCCGGTACGGCGGGACGCGGGTGTATCCGGACGGCCTGGAGTTCACCGAGGACGCGCTGGAGACGTACACGATCGACGAGTCGGACCCCTTGTCCGCACGTACGCGGTCCGACTGGTCGATCCGGCTGCATCGGCCGGAGCTGGGGTGGGACACGACCGTGCGGACGCGGTCCGAGATCACTTGCGACGAAACGGACTTTATTAGCTCCAATGAGGTCATCTGCATCGAGGGTGAAGAAGTGATCTTTCATCGCACATGGGAGAAAAGGATTCCGAGAACTGCCAGTTGAGGCCGAATGCCCGATTTGCCGTCCTTAATCCTCCCGTGAGTTGGGTCACGCGTTTCTGTGCATGACCTGTGTTCCTGTGTGTTCACGTTTCCCCTTGCGGCGATGGACAGTTGGCCCTTGGCTCGCGCAAAGGATCAAGTGCCCCATACGCCTCAGACCAAGGTCAATAGGGGTGAGGTGTGATTCCGCCACTTGTTCCGGACATGTGCTCTCGCATAGTTTCCCGGCCTGTCGGGTGGAACGCCGAATCCTGCCGCCGCCCGACATCCCAGTCACGAACATCTCGCACGGCAGGAGCGGGGGAACCAGGTAAGTCGCCGGACCGGTCATGTCGACCGGGACGGCTTGGGGTTAAGCCACGTCCGCGAGGGCGCGGCCGGGCACCTCCCAGCCCGAACCCGACAGCTCACCTCGCAGGCGACGGAGAGGAACCTCGTCATGCCTGCATCCGCTCAGTCCCGCCGCACCCGTCTCTTCCGCACGCTGGCCGTCGCCGGTACGGGTGCCGCGATCATCGCCCTGCCGATCGTCGGTGCGACCACCGCGTCCGCCGCCACGACCGCCTCGACCACCGCCGCGGGGTACTCCAACACCCTCGACGGATGGATCCGTGAGTCCCTCGCGATCATGGCGCAGAAGGGGATTCCGGGGACGTACAACGGGATCTACCGCAACGTGATCCGTGAGTCGTCCGGCAACCCGTACGCCATCAACAACTGGGACTCCAACGCGGCGGCCGGTACGCCGTCGAAGGGGCTGCTCCAGGTGATCGACCCGACGTTCAACGCGTACCACGTGGCCGGGACCTCGTTCGACCCGTACGACCCGGTCGCGAACATCACGGCCGCCTGCAACTACGCGGCGGCGGTGTACGGGTCCATCGACAACGTGTACGGCGCCTACTAGAAACCGGCGTCCAGCAGCAGTCTTTCGAGGACGACGGCGATGCCGTCGTCCTCGTTCGACTTCGTCACCTCGTCGGCCACCGCCTTGAGTTCGGGGTGGGCGTTGGCCATCGCCACTCCGTGGGCCGCCCAGTCGAACATCGGGATGTCGTTCGGCATGTCGCCGAAGGCGACGGTGTCGGACGGGGCCAGGCCCAAGTGGCGGGCGGCGAGGGCGAGGCCTGTCGCCTTGGTGATGCCGAGTGGCTGGAGTTCGACGGTGCCGGGGCCCGACATGGTGACCGAGGCCAGCGAACCGACCACCGATCGGGCCGTGGCCGCCAACTCGTCGTCCTCCAGGGCCGGGTGACGGAGCAACACCTTGCTGATGGGTTCGCACCAGAGGTCGTCGCGCCGGCCGACCCGCACCGCGGGGAGCGTGGGGTGCGGCATCAGATAGCCGGGCTCGATGAGGGTGAGGCCGTCCACGCCGTCCTGGTCCACCGCCGCGTACACCTGGCCGACTTCCGCCTCGATCTTGCCGAGCGCGGTCTCCGCCAACTCCCGGTCCAGGGTGACCGACCAGAGCAGACGGTCCGCGCCGGCGTCGTACAACTGCGCGCCCTGTCCGCACACCGCGAGCCCCCTGCTGCCGAGGTCCTCGAGGAGCGGTCGCACCCTCGGGGCGGGCCGGCCGGTCACGACGAGGTGCCGGCCGCCGGCCGCTGTCACCCTCGCGAGTGCGATGCGGGACCGGTCGGAGAGGGTGTCGTCGCCGCGCAGCAGCGTTCCGTCCAGGTCGGTGGCGATCAGTGCATATGCGAGGGGTGCGGCCATGATCAGAGAATACGGATGGAACGCCCCACCGACTCGACACGAACCGGACGGCTGCTGCCTTCACATCCGTTGACCCGTGTTCCGGTTGGCTGGACAGTCACGGCGGTTATGCCGACTCCCGGATCACCAGTTCGGTGGGCAGGATCACGCCGGCCGTGTCCTCGCCCGCGATCTGCGCGAGGAGCATTCGCACCATTTCGGCACTGATGCGGTCGTAAGGCTGGCGCATGGTCGTGAGGGCCGGGGTGATGGAGGTCGCCGCCGCCGAGTCGTCGAAGCCTCCGACAGCGATGTCATCCGGGACCGAACGGCCGGATTGTTGAAGGGTGTTGACGACTCCGAGGGCCATGAGGTCGGAAGCGACGAACACCGCGTCGATGTCGGGGGCCTGGGTCAGCAGGCGACGGGCCGCCTCCTCGCCTCCGGTGCGGCGGTAGTCGCCCTCCACGACGAGGGTCGGGTCGTGGGGCAGGCCCGCCTCGGCCAGCACGTCCCGGTAGCCGGCCAGGCGGTCGGGGCCGCCGGGGGCGTCCAGCGGGCCGGTGACCATGCCGATGCGGCGTCGGCCCCGGGAGATGAGGTGGCGGACCATCTCCTGGGCGCCGTCGCGGTCCGCGGCGGCCACATAGCTGTACTTGGACGCGGTGCCGAGCGGCTTGCCGCAGCCCACCAACGGGATCCCGGCGTCCCGGAGTTCGGCCGCCACCGGGTCGCCGCTGTGGTTGGAGACGAGGAGGACGCCGTCGACGTGGCCCGAGGTGATGTACCGGGTGAGGCGGCGGCGCTCGTCCCGTGAGGAGGCCAGCATCAGGAGGAGGGGGATGTCGTGGCGGGCCAGGTGTTCGGTGCAACCCCGCAGCAGGACATTGAAGTTGGGGTCCTCGAAGAACTTCTCCTGCGGCTCGGTGAGGAGGAACGCCACCGAGTCCGACCGTCCGGTGCTCAGGGAGCGGGCGTGCCGGTTGACGACGTAGCCCGTCTTCCTGATCGCCGTCTCCACGGCGGTGCGGGCGGCCGGTGAGACGTAGTGGCCGCCGTTCAGGAACCGGGAGACGGTCCCCCGGGAGACGCCTGCCTCCCGGGCCACGTCGTGGATGGTGGGCGGTTTACGGCGTCCGCTCGGACTGGTGGTCATGGTCCTCGTTCTGCCGGTTCAGTGGGGGGAGTTGGAGCGCGGTACCTGTCTCACGCCTTGACCGATCCGCTCAGCAGGTCCAGCGACCAGAAGCGCTGGATCACCAGGAACAGCGCGATCAGCGGCAGGATCGCGAGGAAGCAGCCCATGATGACCAGGGTGTAGAGCGCCGGTTGGGAGGCGCCCTGGGACAGCAGGGTGTAAAGGCCCAGCGTGAGCGGGAACTTGGTGTCGTCCGCGAGCATCACGTACGGCAGCAGGAAGTTGTTCCAGATGCCGACGAACTGGAACAGGAACACCGTGATGAGCCCCGGCATCATCATCGGCACCGCGATCCGCGAGAAGATCCGCCACTCGCTCGCGCCGTCCATGCGGGCGGCTTCGAGGAGTTCGGTGGGCACGGCGGCCGCCGCGTAGATACGGACGAGGTAGACGCCGTAGGGAGAGAGGATCGACGGCAGGAGCATCGACCAGTACGAGTCGGCCAGGCCCATTTTGGACAGCAGCAGGTACTGCGGGACGGTCAGCACGATGCTCGGGACGAGGACACCCGCCAGCATCAGCTTGAAGACGAACTCCCGTCCCCTGAAGGCGAATCGGCCCAGTGCGTAGCCGCCGGCGGCCGAGACCGCGGCGGAGAGCAGGGCGCCGAAGCCCGCGTAGAAGAGGGAGTTGGCCATCCACTGCCAGTAGATGCCGTCCCGGTAGGAGCTCAACTCCTTGAGGTTGTCGAGGAATCCGGTGCCCGGGGAGAACGTGAACGTGGAGAAGAGTTCGCCGCGGCCCTTGGTCGCCGCGATGACCACCCAGACCACGGGGATCAGGCAGTACAGCGAGCCGAGGACCAGCACCAGGGTCGGCACCCAGGCGGTGCGCTTGGGCCGGGTGTCGGCGGCGGTGAGGGTGAGGGGGGTCATGCCCGGTCCTCCCGGGTGTAGCGGTCGGAGACGCGCAGCAGCGTGAAGGAGACCAAGAAGGTCGCCAGGGCCAGCACCACCGCGGTGGCGGAGGCGCCGTAGATGTCCGACCTGAGGAAGGCGGCGTCGTAGATGGCCATCAGCGGACTCCACGAACCGGAGAGGCCGTTGGTCAGCGGCTTGAGCGCCATGGGCTCGGTGAAGACCTGGAGCGTGGCGATGACCGAGAAGAAGAACGTGAGCACGAGGGAGGGCAGCACGATCGGGATCTTGATCCGCAGGGCGATCTTCAGGTCGGAGGCGCCGTCGATCTTCGCGGCCTCGTAGATCTCCTGCGGGATCGCGCGCAGGGCCGTGTAGATGACGATCATGTTGAAGCCGGTGCCGCCCCACACCGCGATGTTCGCGAAGGACAGGTACAGGTTGCCGCCGTCGAACAGGTCCGGCTGCGGGAGGTCGAACTCGCGCAGCAGGTAGTAGAACGGGCTGACCGCCGGCAGGTACAGGAAGCCCCACATCAGGGCGGCGATGATGCCGGGGACGGCATACGGCAGGAAGATCGCGAGCCGGGCGAACTTGGCGCTGCGCGCCTGCGGGGTGTCCAGCATCAGCGCGAAGACCAGCGCCAGACCGAGCATCGTGGGGATGACGATCAGGCCGTAGCCGAAGGCGCGCAGGACGCTGTGGCCGAACTCGGAGTCGTGCAGGACGTCGGTGTAGTTGCCGATGCCGTTCCACACCTGCTGGCGGGCGCCCTTACCGAGGCCGATGCCCTTGACCTGGACCTTGTGGAGACTGAGCCACACCGCGTACCCGATCGGCACGACGGTGAAGGCGGCGAACAGGAGCACGGCCGGTGCGAGGAACCAGTACGGCGCGCTGCGGCCACGGCGGCGGATGCGGCGGGGGCGGACGGTGGTGGCGGTGCCGTCCGCCAAGGGCCCGGCCGTCGTGCGGCCGGAGCCCTTGAGCGGAGTGGCGGTCATGCCTCGGTCACCTTGAAGCCCTGCTTCTTCATGTCGGTGAAGGTCGCCGACTGCATGGTGGCGAGCGCGGTGTCGAACTGGGCCGCCTTCTTCGCCTTGCTGGCCTTGCCGAACGCGTCGCTGAAGGTGTCGTAGGCGACCTGGACGTTCGGGCCCCAGGCGGAGGCGGCCGTGGTCGCGGCGATCTTGGCGGCCGTGTCGTAGAAGTCGGTCTGGTTCGGGAAGAACGCGGGCGGGGTGAGCACCGAGCCGGACTGGCCCTTGGTGGCCGCCGGGTAGATGGCGACCTCCTTGACCAGGGCGGCCAGCGCCTCCGCGTCGGTGTTCAGCCAGGTCGCGAACTTGGCGGCGGCCTCGGCGTGCTTGGAGTCGGTGGAGACACCGGTGGACGAGCCGCCCCAGCTGCCGGTGACGCTCTCGCCCGCGCTCCACTGCGGCAGCGGCGCCATCCGCCACTTGCCCTTGGTGTCGGGGGCCGAGCTGATCAGAACACCGGGCGCCCACACGGCGGAGACCCAGGCGAGGTGGGTGCCCTTGTTCAGGGCGCTGCTCCAAGCCGGTGTGTACATCGGCTGGTTGTCGATCGCGCCCTCCTGGACGAGCCCGCCCCAGAAGTCGGTGACCTTCTTCGTGGCCGCGTCGTCGATGCCGACGGTCCACTTGCCGCCGCTGCCCACGGTCCACCACTTGGCACCGGCCTGCTGCGCCAACCCGGCGAACAGACCGGGGTCGTTGGCGGAGAACGTCGTCAAGTAGGCGTCCGGGACTGCCTTCTTGGCGGCACGGGCGGTCTTGGCGAAGTCGTCCCACGTCGTCGGGACGGTCAGGTTGTGCTTCTTGAACAGGTCCTCGCGGTAGAAGAACATCAGCGGCCCGGAGTCCTGCGGTATCGCGTACACGGCGTCGGTGCCGAGCGTCACCATGGCCCAAAGGCCCTCGGCGAACTCGGACTTGGCGGACTTCGCGTACTTCGAGATGTCGGCGAGCACGTCGTTCGAGACCAGCGTCGGCAGCGACTGGTACTCGACCTGGATGAGGTCGGGGGCGTTGCCCGCCTTCTTCGCGGTGATCAGCTTGGAGACGATGTCCTTGCCGGCCGCCTGCTTGGACACGGTGACCGTGATGTCCGGGTTCTTCTTGTTCCAGATCGCGGCGACCTTGTCCATGTTCGGCGCCCAGGACCAGTAGGTCAGCTTGACGGGCCCGCTGCTCTTGCCGGAGCTGTCGTCGGAACCGCCGCAGGCGGCGAGGGTGCCGGTGAGGCCGACGGCTGCTGCCCCGGCAAGGATGCCGCGCCTGCTCAACTGGTGGCGGTAGATCGACATGTTCATCTCCCCTGACTGAGTGCGAGCCGGTCCCCGATGTCCCATCGGAGGTCCCGCATGCCCCGCACGGCTCTGTGACCGTGCACAGTAGAGAATTGTTTCGGACCCTTGTCAATGGATGTCGCCTGGGGTTACCTACTTGTTGCTGATGGGTGTGAGCCGCGAACATCCATGTGCACGATCACAGAAACAGCCGCGTTTCGGCTACAGACTCCCGGGAGTGAACCCATGCCGTCCTCTGCCCCGCACGACCGTCTGCCGCTCGCCTTCGGAGGTGACTACAACCCCGAGCAGTGGCCGCAGGAGGTCTGGGAGGAGGACGTACGGCTGATGCGGGAGGCCGGGGTCACGGCGGTCTCCCTCGGCGTCTTCTCCTGGGCCCGGATGGAGCCGCGGCCGGGTGAGTACGACTGGGAGTGGCTGGACACGGTGATGGACCTGCTGCACGGGGCGGGCATAGCCGTGAACCTCGGCACGCCTACGGTGGTCCCGCCGGCGTGGTTCTACCGCGCGCACCCCGACGCCCTGCCGGTGACGCGGGAGGGCGTGCGCCTCGCCTTCGGCTCACGGGGCGCGATCTGCCACTCCAACGCCGAGTACCGGGCGGCGGCGGCCACGATCACGACGGCCCTCGCCGAGCGCTACGGCAGCCACCCGGCCGTGGTCCTGTGGCACGTCCACAACGAGTACGGCGCCCCGGTGCTCGCCTGCTACTGCGAGGTGTGCGCGGCGGCTTTCCGGGTCTGGCTGCGCGAGCGCTACGACACGGTCGGCGCCCTCAACCACGCCTGGGGAACGGCGTTCTGGGGTCAGCAGTACGGCGACTGGGAGGAGATCACCCCGCCCCGCGCGACCCCGTCCGTGTGCAATCCCACCCAGCAACTCGACTACCACCGCTTCGCCGACGCCCAGGCCCGCGCCAACTTCGTCGCCGAGCGGGACATCCTGCACCGGCTCTCCCCCGGCGTGCCCGTCACCACCAACTTCATGGTCGCGCCGAGTCAGGGCCAGACCGTCGACTACTGGGCCTGGGCGAAGGAGGTCGACCTCGTCACCAACGACCACTACCTGATGACCGACGGCCGCCGCACCCATGTGAACCTGGCGCTGGCGGCCGACCTGACGCGTTCGGTGGCGGGCGGGGGTCCGTGGCTGCTGCTGGAGCACGCCACGTCCGGGGTCAACTGGCAGCCGTACAACCCCGCGAAGCGTCCCGGTGAGATGGCCCGCAACTCGCTCGGTCATGTGGCGCGGGGTTCCGAGGGCGCGATGTTCTTCCAGTGGCGGCAGTCGCAGTCGGGCGCGGAGAAGTTCCATACGGCGATGCTGGCGAACTCCGGTACGGACAACCGGGGTTGGCGTGAGGTGACGGAACTCGGCCGCCGGGTCGGTGAGTTGAGTGCGGCGGGCCTGCGCGGCACCCGGACGCGGGGTGACGTGGCGATGGTGTGGTCGTGGGACTCCTGGTGGGCGCAGAGCCTGGAGTGGCGGCCGAGTCAGGATCTGGACGCGCGGGAACGGTTGGACGCGTTCTACGAGGCCTTGTACGACCGGCACTTGACGGTCGACTTCCTGCCGCCGACGGGGTTGGGGAACCTGGACCCCTCGCGCTATCCGCTGCTGGTGGTACCGCAGTTGTACTCGGCGCCGGCGGGAGTGGGCGCCGATCTGGAGCGGTACGTGTCGCGGGGCGGGACGGTGCTGGTCTCGTTCTTCTCCGGGATCGTCGACGAGAACGACACCTTGCATGCGGGCGCGTATCCCGGGGCGTTGCGTGACGTACTCGGCCTGACCGTCGAGGAGTTCGACCCGCTGCTGCCCGGGGAGACGATCTCGGTCCGGGGTGCGGACGGGGCGTCGTACACGGCGGATCTGTGGTCGGAGGTCGTGATCCCGGGTGCGGATTGCGAGACGGTCGCGGTGTTCGCGGACGGGCGTACGGCGGGCGGGGCGGCGCTGACCCGGCATGCGGTGGGGTCGGGGGCGGCCTGGTACCTGGCGACCCGGCTGACCGGTGCCGACCTGGCCGCCGTGGTGGACCTCGCCCTCGCGGACGCGGGGATCACGCCGGTCGATCTGCCGCGCGATGTCGAACTCGTCGTACGGGAGGGCGAGTCGGGGACGTTTCGCTTCGCGGTGAACCACACCGGGGGCGAGGTGAAGGTGGTGCTGCCGGACGGGAGTCGGGCGGCGGTGCCGGGGGGTGGGGTGGAGGTGTTCCGCGACCCGCGCTGACCTCGGCTCGCGTACCTCCCCGGCTCAACTCGCTTGTTTCTTTTGTCTCTTGGGACACTTACCGAAGGGAAGCTCTGTGATGCGCAGACGCAGTGTTCTTACGGCGGCCGGAGCGGTTGGTGCCGCAGCGCTCGCGATGCCGGTGCTGGGCGCGGCGCCCGCGATGGCCGCCGACCGGCGCCGGCTGGAGATCCGGGGGATGGACATCTCGTCGCTCCCCAAGGACGAGGCGTTCGGCGCGGTGTACCGCCGTGCGGACGGCCGTCGGGACGACCCGATCCGCATCCTCGCGGATGCCGGGGTGACCCACGCGCGCCTCAAGGTCTGGGTGAACCCGGCCGACGGCTACAACAACAAGAAGCACATCCTCCCGCTGGCCAAGCGGCTGCGCCGGGCCGGGATCGGCATCTGGGTCGACTTCCACTACTCCGACACGTGGGCGGACCCGTCGCACCAGACCAAGCCGGCGGCCTGGGCGGACCTCGATGTCGCGGGCCTGACGAGGGCGGTCTACGACCACACCGCAGACGTGCTGGGCGCGTTGCGCCGCCAGGGCACCCCGGCCGACCTGGTGCAGATCGGCAACGAGATCAACGGCGGGCTGCTCTGGCCCACGGGCAAGAACTGGGGTGACGACGCCGGGGGTTGGGGCAACCTGACGACGTTCCTGAAGGCGGGCCTGACGGCGGCGCGCGACACCACCCCCCGCATCCGCACGATGCTCCACATCGCCTCCGGCGGCGACAACGGCACGTCCCGCTGGTGGTACGACAACGTGGTGGCCGACGGGGTCGACTTCGACATCATCGCGCAGTCGTACTACCCGTTCTGGCATGGCGCCCCGGCAGCGGCGGCGGCCAACTTGGCGGATCTGGCGGCGCGTTACGACAAGCCCGTGCTGATCGCGGAGACGGCGTACCCGTTCACGTTGGAGAGCGAGGACGCGACGAACGACATCATGTACGACCCCTCGCAGCTCACGGAGGGGTATCCGGCGACCCCGGCGGGCCAGGCGGCGTGGTTGCGCACGGTGGCGGACCTGATGGTGGACGTGCCGGGCGGAAAGGGCCTCGGCTACTGCTATTGGGAGGGCGTCTGGACGTACCGTAAGGGCGACGGCTGGGACCCCACCGACCCGACGTCCGGCAACGCGTGGGAGAACCTCGCCCTGTTCGACTTCGATGACAAGGCGCTGCCGGGGTTGAGGACGCTGGGCCGCTACCGGTCGTGAAGCAACTGGGGTGACCTGTCCGGTGTTCGTCCGGTGCTGTCTTGACGGGTGGGACAGTTCGTACGGGTAGGGGCCGTCGCGGCGGACGGTCGTACGACGGAGGGCGCGGGATGAGTGTCGGGAGTGAGCCGGAGCAGCTCAACGGCGAGGCGGACGAGCCGGGTCGGGAGGTCGACCCGGACGACGAGTGGGGCCTCGCCGTACTCTCCACGGTGGGACGGCAGTTGACGGGCGCATCCACCCCCTGCCCCACCTCCACCCCTCCCCAAAAGCGTCGTACTCAGGGCTGAACGGGCTGTCCAGGAGCCCGAGTCGGGTCATAGTGCGCGCGGGCGAACGCGTCGTTCGCACGGTGGACGGTGTCGGGGGCGGGCGGCGCCGGCCACACGCTGAGGGTGTGCTCCTCCACCGGGGTGTCCTCCGCGTGACCGGCGCCTTCGTCGCGTCCCCGTGCCTGGACCCGGACGCGGTACCAACCCGCCCCGGCCGTCGCGAAGTTGCCGGCGTCCTCCTCGACGTCACCGCCCCACCGGAACAACCACAAGCTGCCACTCGTGCTGTAGATGCTGACGTCCACCACGGTCTCCCACTCCTCGCCCGGGAGCGGTGGCTCGTCCGCGGACTGCCGAGTGGTCAGGCGTATCCAGCCGGTGTGGGTGCCCGCGAGCACCGTGAGGTGTTCCGGGCCGCCTGCCGCCAGGCTGTTCCCCGCGAAGATCCGCCGGACCGTGTCGGAATCGTCGTACTCGCTGAGAAATTCGTCGCCCTGGAGGTAGTACTGCCGGTAGGAGACGAACATGCGATCCGAGGTCCACGTCGTGCAGCGCATCCACCGGATCATGCACTGCCCCACTGACAACGGTGATCTGCCGGTGCCCTCGGGAGGGTGAACGCCGGGCGGTGGCCGTATGGCACGGCAGGCGACGGGAATCGTCCCTGGACGAGCGACGACCGCGGCGCCGGGCGTCCGCCCCGGATGCGAGGGGCCGGGGACGGAGAACACCGATGGCCGACCCGTTGACCGATGCCGAGCAGGAAGTGCGGAAGTACCGCGACCTGTTGCGCGACAACCCGCAGAGCCCGGAGCGGAGCACCTGCCGCAACGCTCTCGCGGACGCGCTGTGCGGCCGGCCGGCGCCGCTGCTCAAGCAGATCCGGCCGCCGGAGGCCGAGGCCGCCGCGCGTGAGGGCATCGCTGGTGGGACGACGGCTGGCACGACTGGTACACGATCCCCCCGAGCATCACCCGGAGATCGCGCAGGCACGCTTCGAGCAACTGACCCTCAACGCGGGGGTCTCCGACCCCTACTTCCGCTACGTCCAGGACAACATCCGCACGGGCGACTACTGACCGGGGCCCGGCCCGCCCGGGACCCCTCGGCCCGCATCATCTAGGCATGTTCACCCCCGACCGGCGCGACCGCACCCGCGCCCGACTCCTCGCCCGCGCCGAGGCCGACACCTCCGTCGTCGGCCTCGCCCACACCGGCTCACTCGCCACCGACACCGGCGACCGCTGGTCGGACACGGACCTCGTCCTGGCCGTACGCGGGGAACTCGACCGGACCGTGCGACGCTGGACCGCGTGGATCTACGACGAGTTGGGCGCCCGGCACCACTGGGACCTCGGCGTCGGCGGTACGAGTGTCATCCGGGTGTTCCTGCTGCCGGAGTGGGTGGAGCTGGACCTCACCTTCGCCCCGGAGTCGGAGTTCGGCGCCCGCGGCCCGGCCTGGCGGACCCTCTTCGGCACCCCGCACCCACAACCGCGGTTCCCCGCCCCCGACCGCGACACCCTGATCGGCCTCGCCTGGCACCACGCCCTGCACGCCCGCATCTGCCTTGAACGGGGCCGCAGTTGGCAGGCCGCGCACTGGATCAACGCCCTGCGCGACCAACTGATCACCCTCGCCTGCCTACGCCTCGACCTCCCCACCGCCTACTCGAAGGGCGCCCACCTGCTCCCGGACGAGATCACCGCCCCACTGGAATCCACCCTGATCCGCTCCCTCACGGAACCAGAACTCCGCCGCGCCCTGACCGCGACCATCACGGCCACGACAGCGGAACTCGACCGCTCCGACCCCCAACTCGCCGCCCGCCTAAGCCCGATGCTCACGGAGTTGACGTAACACATGGGCACAGCCGCCCCCATCGACCTGACCCCCGTCCCACCCGGCCAGGTCACCCTCTCCGACCGCCGCACGGAACGGAGTTGGACGGTCGACCTCGCCCCCTT
>NZ_JAENRY010000101.1 GCF_016612545.1 Streptomyces sp. MBT65
GCTGCTCCACCCCGCGCCGTTGTGATTGCAACTATACGCCATCCGCGGGGTCCGAAGTCACCAGGGTTTCAGTCGGCGGTGTTCCCGGCGTGCGTGAGGGTCTCCCAGGAGACGAAGAGGTCGTCGCTGCCGGCCGGCCTGGTCTGCTCGGCGAGCCTGTGCGCGGCGGGCACCTTCTCGCCGAGCCGGCCCTCCAGGTGGTTGAGGGCGACCTCCAGGTCGGGCCCCATGTTCCGGTCGACCTTGCCGCCGCACAGCCAGGCGGGCGCGGGCTCGCCGAGCTGGTAGCGGGCGTGCAGGTCGAGGGCCGCCCTGAGCCGGTCCTTGACCCCGTCGTAGAGGTCGACGCCCTGGTGCCAGGCGGTCTCGGCGATGTGCGCGGAGGCCGCGAGCGAGTACCCGACGTGCTTGAAGTTGCGGCAGGTCTCCTGGGCGACGCCGTCCTTGAAGGTGGTCTGCTTGAACCAGTACGTCGTCAGCTTCTGCGGGGTGCTGAGCTTCGACCCGACCGGGGCGAGCGGCACCTTGCCGTCCTTGGCCAGGTAGAAGTAGGCGGGCACGCGGTCGCGGAAGCGTTTGACGGCGGCGTCGAAGGCCTTGTGGTCGTCGAGGAAGACGGCGATGCCGATCGCCGCGTCGGTCATCGCGAGGTCCCAGTTGCCGTTGTAGTCGGGAAGGTTCTTGGTGACCTCGGGCTCGTAGGCGGTACGCAGCATCGTCCCGAACCGCTCGACCCGGTCCGCCGGCCACCCGGCCCCCGGCGCGTACCGCACGATCTCCGCCGCCCGCGCCCAGGTCGAACCGGCCCACGCGGTCTGGAGCCCGGCGTCGTCGGAAGTGTGCTCCTTCAGCTTCGCCGACCAGTCGTCCATGATCTCCCGCGCCTTGAGCGCGTGGTGCTGCTTGCCGGTGATGCTGAAGAGCAGGGCCTGCGTGTACGCCGCGATCGCGTCCTCGCGCTCCTCGACACAGCCGTGCGCGGCCTTGCCGTTCCAGGGGCAGTCGACGTCCGCGACCGGCTTCGCCGTGTACTTGTACGACCCGTACTTGCTGTCCCGCATCCCGAAGTACGCCTTCAGCCAGGGCTGCTTCCCTGCGGTCACGTTCTTCCGTACGGCGTCCAACTGCCCCTTGCTGACCAGGACTCCGGGGTGCGTGAACGCCGCGTCGGCGGGCAGGGCCCGTGCCATGGTCCGGGTACCGGTGTCCGCCGCCCCGCACGAGGCGAGAAGTCCTACGACCACGGTCGCGCCCAGCACCGCCACTGCCCGCATGTGTCCTACCTCCGCGTTGTCCCTACCGGGTCATTCGCAGCGTGGCCCTTCGGGGATGGACCCGCAGGATTTACTGGGCCGATTGGTCGTGCTGGGCGGTGTTGGTGTGGACGTCTGGGGGCTGCCGCCCCCAGGCCCCCGCTTCGGCCCCGAAAGGGCCTCGTCCTCAAACGCCGGACGGGCTGATTATGTGGGCCTGTGCTGAAAAGGTGCCGGACGGGCTGATTGTGCGGGTGTGAGCTGAGAAGGTGCTGGACAGGCTGGATGTCGCCGGCCCGTGTTGGAGAGGCGTCGGGCGGGCTGGATGGGCGGGCCCGTGCTGAAGCGGCGCCGGACGGAGTGATTTCGAGCGCCCGTGCCGAAAGGCACCGGACGGGCTGATTTTGCTCGTCCCTGCCGAAAGGCACCGCACGGGCTGATCTACTCGCCCGTGCCGAAAGGCGCCGCACGCACTGACTTTGCTCACCCGTGCCGAACGGCACCGCACGCACTGACTTTGCTCACCTGTGTCGCAAGGTGCCGCGCGGGCCGATCTGCTTACCCCAGCAGATGTCCGTTCGGCGTCTTCGCTCGCTTCTCGTGCTCCGGGAGTACGACCACGGAGACGCCCTGCGCGGCCAGCGCCCCGCTGCCGTCCGCGCCCGCCACGAACGTGTCGGGCTCGCGCCAGGCCGTCACCACCCTCCGCACACCCGCGTCGAGGATCAGGCGGGCGCAGGGCTCGGGGCGGGAGGCGCGGTGGGTGCAGGGTTCGAGGCTGGTGTAGACCGTGGCGGTGGGGAGACGGGGGTCCGCGGGGTCGAGCTTGGCCAGGGCCGCCTCCTCCGCGTGGACCACCGGGTCGCCGGCCTCGCGGGAGTGGCCCCGGGCGAGTTCCGTGCCGTCCGCGGCCACGACCACCGCGCCGACGCTGAACGCGGTCTCCGAGGGCGGGCAGTCCGCGGCCAGGTCGCAGGCGAGGGCGAGCCAGTGGTGGTCGGCCGCGGCGGGGAGGTCTCCGGTGCCGGGGGCGGTGGGTGCGTAGCGGATGAGGACGACGTCCTCGATGGGGCGGGTCTCGAGGAGGCGGAGGCGGCCTGCCTGGTAGGTGCCCGGGCCGAAGAGGCGGGGGGCGTCCGGGGTGCCCACGAAGAGCGGGGACACGACGAGTTGGAGTTCGTCGGCCAGGCCCTGCTGGAGCAGTTGGGTGTGGATCGTGCCGCCGCCCTCGACCATCAGGCGGTCGACTCCCCTGGCGGAGTGGAGGTGTTCGAGCAGCCGGCGCCAGTCGAGTTCGGGGCCCGGGGCGAACACGTCGGCGGCGATGCCGAGTTGGCGGACTCGCTCCGCGCCCTTGTCCGTCGTACAGACGAGTTTGTCGCCGCCCGTGTGCCAGAAGTTGGCGCTCGGGTCGAGGTCGCCGGAGCCGCTGACCGTGACCTTGAGGGGGTATTCGGGCTTGCCTTCGGCGATGCGGGCCGCGCGCCGCTCCGGGGAGTTCACGAGCAGGCGGGGGTTGTCCGCGCGGATCGTGCCGGCGCCGATGAGGATCGCGTCCACGGACGCCCGGACCTCGTCGACCCGGTCGAAGTCGTCCGGGCTGGAGAGGAGCAGCCGGTCGGGGCCGGTGTCGTCGAGGTAGCCGTCGAGGGAGACGGCGGCGGACAGCAGGACGTACGGGAAGGACATCGACGCGCTCTCTCTGGGAGGCGGGCGGGGCTCGGTAAGGAGATGGAGCTCGGTAAAGAGGCGGGGCTTGGTTCAAGTTTGAAACAAACCTACACTGGGGGCATGACGACTCGCTGGCTCACCGCCGAGGAGCAGCGCGCCTGGCGCGCGTACATCGCCGCGACGCACCTCCTGGAGGACGCGATCGACCGGCAGCTCCAGCAGGAGGCCGGCATGCCCCACCTGTACTACTCCATCCTCGCCAACCTCTCCGACGTACCGGACCGCCGGCTGCGGATGACCGACCTCGCCGAGAAGTCGAAGATCACCCGGAGCCGGCTGACGTACGCGGTGACCCGGCTGGAGAAGGACGGTCTCGTACGGCGTGAGGGGTGCCCGTCGGACAAGCGGGGCAGCACCGCGATCCTGACCGACGCGGGGATGGACGTCCTGGAGCGTACGGCGCCGGGCCATGTCGAGACCGTCCGCGCGGCGATCTTCGACCATCTCACCCCGGAACAGGTGGGCCAGCTGGAGGAGATCAGCACCCAGATCGGGCGGGCGCTGGAGACACCGGAGGACGTTCCGTGGCGCCGCCGCTCCACACCGTCGTGTTCGTGAGCCGGCCTCGCGGCCCGGCTTCGTGATCTCTCTTCGTGACCCGTCCCACAAATCTGTTGCTTCAAATTTCAAGCATGAGGTAGTGTCCGTGATCGTGGATGTGCTTCAAAACTGAAGCACATCTCGATATCTGCCGCCCGACCACGGAGACCCGCATGCCCGACTTCCCCGCCGCCACCCCGCGTGCCCGCGTCCGGGTACCGCTGCGCTTCCAGGACGGCTACGGCGTCGACGCCGAACTCGTCACCTTCCACGGCCTGACCGACGGCCAGGAACATCTCGCGGTCGTCCTCGGCGACCCGGCCCCCGGCACCACCCCGCTGGTGCGGCTGCACTCGGAGTGCCTGACCGGCGATGTGTTCGGTTCCGCCCGCTGCGACTGCGGACCCCAGTTGCGCGAGGCCGTCGAGCGCATAGCCGACCGCGGCGGTGTCCTGCTCTATCTGCGCCAGGAGGGCCGGGGCATCGGCCTCTACAACAAGCTCGACGCGTACGCCCTCCAGGACCAGGGCCTCGACACCTACGCGGCGAACACCGCGCTGGGCCTGCCCGAGGACGCCCGCGACTACACGGCCGCCGCGCAGATGCTCCAGGCCCTGGGCATCACGTCCCTGGACCTGCTCTCCAACAACCCCGACAAGGCGGACCAGTTGAGGGGGCTCGGCATCGACGTGCACGACCGGGTGCCGACCGGTGTCTTCACCACGCCGCACAACGTCCGGTATCTACGCGCGAAGGTCCTCCAGACCCACCACACCCTGCCGCTGGGCCAGTTGACGGAACTGCACGCGGGCTGAGGGGCTCGGTGGCGCGGTCGATGGTGTAGCGGGCTACACCATCCATTCGGGAGAGCACTCCCTCGTGCCGGAGAGCGGCCGACGGAAGGCTTGAGACCACGATCACGCACGTGATCCGGATCTCGACCGACCGCCGACGTGGAGGCCTTCCCCAGCCATGGCTACTCTCCTCTATCACTTGGGCCGCGTGGCCTTCCGGTGGCGCTGGTTCGTCACCCTCCTGTGGGTGGCGGTCCTCGGCGCCGTCGGATTCGCCGCCACCAAGGCCCCCGCCACCCCCGACGACGGCTTCACCATGCCCGGCATCGAGTCGCAGAAGGCCTTCGACCTGCTGGAGCAGCGCTTCCCCGGCACCGCGGCGGACGGGGCGAACGCCCGGATCGTCTTCGTCGCCCCGAACGGCGAGAAGGTCACCGCGACCGAGAACCGGGCGGCGATCGAGAAGCTGGTCGCGGAGGCGGCCGACGGTTCCCAGGTCGCCTCCACCGTCGACCCGTTCGCCGCGAAGGCGGTGAGCAAGGACGCGACGACGGCGTACTCCACCGTCACCTTCAAGGTGAAGGCCGACGACCTCACCGACACCGCCAAGACCCATCTGGAACGGGCCATCGACACGGCCCAGAAGGCGGGACTGACCGTCGAGGTCGGCGGTGACGCGCTCGCCACCCAGCCCGCCGCCGGCGGCAGCGCCGAGGCGATCGGCATCGCGATAGCGGCCCTGGTCCTCCTGATCACCTTCGGTTCGCTGGCCGCGGCCGGTCTGCCGCTGCTCACCGCGATCCTCGGTGTCGGCATCAGCATGTCCGCGATCCTCGCCCTGGGCAGCGCTTTCGGCCTCTCCGAGACCACCGGCACGCTGGCCACGATGCTCGGCCTCGCCTGCGGCATCGACTACGCGCTCTTCGTCGTGTCCCGCTACCGCGAGGAACGCGCGAAGGGTCACGCACCGAGGGAGGCGGCCGGGCTCGCGGCCGGTACGGCGGGTTCGGCGGTGGTGTTCGCCGGTCTGACCGTTGTCATCGCGCTGGCCGGTCTGTCGGTGGTCGGCATCCCGATGCTGACGAAGATGGGGCTGGCGGCGGCCGGCGCGGTCCTCCTGTCGGTCCTGATCTCCCTCACCCTCGTCCCGGCGCTCCTGGGCTTCTGGCCGAACAAGGTCCTGTCGCGCGGGATCCGCAAGGGCACCCGGCGGGGCAGGAAGAGCGACCAGGACAACGGCGGCAGCCGCTGGGCCCGGCTCGTCGTGCGCCGCCCGATCCCCGTCCTGCTGCTCGGCGTCGTGGGCCTCGGCGCGATGGCCCTCCCCGCCCTGAACCTCCAGCTCGGCATGCCCGGCGACGAGGCCAAGTCCACCTCCACCACCGAACGCCGGGCCTACGACGACCTCGCGAAGGGCTTCGGCCCCGGCTTCAACGGCCCCCTGACCATCGTCGTGGACGCCAAGGGAGCCACCGACGCGAAGAGCGCCGTGGCGACCGTCTCGAAGGAGATCGCGGCCACCGACGGAGTGGTCTCCGTCTCGCCCGCCCGCTTCAACTCGGCAGGCGACACAGCGGTGTTCTCCGCGACGCCGTCCACCAGCCCCACCGACGAGAAGACCAAGCAGCTCGTCCAGACGATCCGCGACGAACGGCCGGGCATCGAGTCGAAGGCTTCCGGCGCCGACTTCGAGGTCACCGGCACCACCGCGCTGAACATCGACGTGGCACAGAAGGTCCAGGACGCGCTGATCCCGTATCTGGCCCTGGTGGTGGGCCTGGCGATCGTCCTGCTCCTGCTGGTCTTCCGCTCGCTCCTGGTCCCGCTGAAGGCGGCCCTCGGCTTCCTGCTCTCGGTCCTCGCGGCGCTCGGCGCGGTGGTCGCGGTCTTCCAACAGGGCCACGGGGCCTCGCTGTTGGGCGTGGACCAGACCGGGCCGATCATGAGCCTGATGCCGATCTTCCTGGTGGGCATCGTCTTCGGCCTCGCCATGGACTACGAGGTGTTCCTGGTCTCCCGGATGCGTGAGGCGTACGTCCACGGGGACGGGCCCGGTCAGGCGATCGTCTCCGGGTTCCGGCACAGCGCCCGGGTGGTCGTGGCCGCCGCGCTGATCATGATGGCGGTGTTCTCGGGCTTCATCGGCGCGGGCGCCTCGATGATCAAGATGATCGGCTTCGGGCTGGCCATCGCGGTCCTGTTCGACGCGTTCGTGGTCCGGATGGCGATCGTGCCGGCCATCCTCTCCCTGCTCGGCGACAAGGCCTGGTACCTGCCGCGTTGGCTCGACCGCGTGCTGCCCCGGATGGACGTCGAGGGCGAGGCCCTGAGCCGCAAGGTCCCGGCACCGGTGACCGACCCGCCGCCCGTCCACCTCACCCCGGTCCCCTAGGGACCCCGCAGACCGGGGCCGCCGAGAGCGGAAGCGGCCTCGCGGCGCCCGGATCCCGTGGGGACGGGGACCCGGCGCAAGTCCCGGGCCCGGCGACGGGGCACTCCCCCCGCCCGTCGCCGGGCCCGCGGACGTCCACATCTCACCGAGTCACCAACTCGCCCACCAGAGAGGGCACTTCGCGATGAAAACCTCCATGCAGGCCGGGGTGGCCGGGCTCCTCGCCTGCGGCACGCTGCTCACCGTGGTCCTCACCACCCGCGACGGCGGCGACAGCCACACCGGTGTCACCTACACCTCCGCGTCGAAGGGCCCGTACGTGGCGCTCGGTGACTCCTACACCGCCGGCCCCGGCATCACCGACCCGACCGGCACCCCGGCCGGCTGCGACCGCTCCGCGGGCAACTACCCGTCCCTGGTCGCCACCGAACTCGGCCTCAAGGCAAGCGACTTCCACGACGCGAGCTGCAGCGGCGCCACGACCACGGACCTCACGACAGCCCAGGAAACGGACGACGGCACCAATCCACCCCAGCTCAGGGCGATCTCGTCCACCACCCGCCTGATCACCATCGGCATCGGCGGCAACGACATCGGCTTCAGCTCGATGATCAAACGGTGTGTCGCGATGGGCGCGCTGTACCAACTGACCGGCAGCGGCAAGTACTTCGCCGAGGACGCGCCCTGCGAGCGCAACTACGTCAAGGGCGACTCCGACGCGGTGACGAAGAAGATCGCCACGGCGGGCGCCCGCCTCACCCGGGTCCTGCACGAGGTCGAACGCCGCGCCCCCGAGGCCCGCGTCTACGTCGTCTCGTACCCGGCGATCCTCCCGTCCGACAGCGCCGACTGCGGCCGGGACATGTCCCTCGCCCCCGGCGACGTGACCTTCCTCCGCGAGAAGGAACAACAACTCAACACCATGCTCCGCCAACGGAGTTCGGAGGCCGGGGCCGCCTACGTCGACACATACACCCCTTCCGCCGCCCACAACGCCTGCACGGCGAAGACCACCCGCTGGATAGAACCGCTCGTCCCGGACAGCCCGGCGGCGCCGGTGCATCCGAACGCGCGGGGGGAGCGGGGGATGGCGGACGCGGTGCTGCACGGCATCAGGTCGGCGCTGTAGGGAGCGGCTGCGAGGCGACGTTGGACGGAGGCGGCAGCCCCAGTACGACAACACGTCGTCGTACGTCACGTACTTCGTGACCACGAAAATCTGCCCGACCTGCTGGTCGCCGTTCTTGCCGATGGATCGCTCACGGCCGGACCTGCATGCTGACGCCATGGACTCACTGAGCGACACGCTGACCGCCAACCCTTACCCAGGCCGCGGAGTGCTGTGGTGCAAAACCGGCGACGGCTCCATGCTCGGCGCCTACTTCCTCACCGGCCGAAGCCCCGCGTCCCAGGCGCGCACCCTGCACCGCACCCCCGCCGGCGAACTGATTGTCGCCCCCTCCGACAGCCGGGACCACGACCACCTCCGGCACTACGTCGCCGCTCGTCAGAGCCAGGACTGGCTGGTCTTCGGCAACGGCGAGCAGGTCTCCACCGTGGCCGACCGGCTCGCCTCGGGGCGGCCCCCGGCCCTCGCCCTGGACGGCCTGGACTACGAACCCGACCCACCGATCTTCACTCCCCGCCTGACCGTGATCACGGACAACCACAAGACGGGCCGGGCCTGGTTCGGCGCCGCGCGGCGGAGCAGCGGGAAGCGCACGGCCACCGACCGGCTCACCCTGCACATCAGCGACCCGGCTCCCGGCGAGGGCGTCCTCATGACGACCTACCGCTCCGATGGGCAACAGATCGCCACCGGCGCCCCGTTCACGGAGATCCACACCGGCGCGCACACACCCGAGGACCTCATGGAAGTGGTGTGGTCGGCGCTACCGGCCCAACTCCGCGTCGCCGCCGCTGTCTTCGCACCCAGAGGGCTCGCGAGCGCGGACATCCGAAGCTGAAAGAACAAACGGCGGCAACCCTCGCCTCACACGAGAACGACGCACCCACGCCGCCCCAACGCGGCCAGCAGCGCCCCGGAAAGCTCACAGTCGTTCCACCGCAGGTCCAGTTTCTCCAGAGAGGGCATCGTCGAGACCCATTCCGGCAGGGCCGTGAGGTGATTGCTTCGCAGGTCGAGGTGGCGTAGCAGGGGCAAGTCGGCCAGCGCGGGCGGGAGTTCGGTGAGGGCGTTCTCCCGTAGGTCCAGGTGGCGTAGTTCGTGGAGGTCGGCCATGGACGACGGCAGGGAGTCGATCTCGTTGGCCCGGAGCCAGAGTTCGCGCAGGTTGTGGAGTTCGCCGATGCTGTCGGGCAGGGTGGGCAACTGGTTGTGCTGGGACCGGAGTTCGATCAGACCGGCCATGTGGCCGATGGTCTCGGGCAGGGCGGTGAGTGCGTTCTCGCCGACGTTGAGATAGCGCAGCCCGGTCAACTTCCCCAAGGTGTCCGGGAGTTCGGTCAGCGCGTTGTCGTGCAGGTAGAGGAAGGCGTCGAGGTCGGTCAGGTCGCCCAGTTCGTCGGGCAGGGTGGTGAGGCGGTTGTGACCGAGGTCCAGGGTGGTCAGGCGGTGTAGTCGTCCGACCTCGGGCGGTAGGTCGGTGAGTCCGTTGTCCGCGAGGATCAGGATCTGGAGTTCGGTTCGGTGCCAGACCGACTCGGGGATTTTTCCGAGCTGTTGGCGCCACAGGTTCAGCGTGTGCGGCATGGTTCACTTCCTCGTGGGGTGCCTGGCGGCCGCCAACAGCCTTATCACCTCTACGAGTTGACGCCGTACGCCTGCGTCCGTGATGAGCCCGTCCGTGCCGAGCATCCCCTGGTCCACCGGGATCCGCGCACAGGCCGACTCCACGATGTCGGCGCCGGTGTAGCCGAGAACGGTCCGCAGCGTGGCCTCCGCGCCCGAGCCCCGGCCCGGTGCGGCCGCGTTGACCCAGGCCACCGGCTTGTCACCGATCTCGGTGCCGCCGACCGTCCAGTCCAACAGGTTCTTGAACGAACCCGGCAGGGTGCCCGCGTACTCCGGGGTGCAGATCAGGATGCCGGCGGACCGGTCGATCGCCGCCCGCAGCTCGGCCACGGGCGCCGGCAACGGGTCCGTGTCGTCATCGGGGTTGAAGTGCGGAAGCTCGGCGAGACCGTCGTACAGTACGGCGTTCGTCCGAGCGTCCCCTGCCACGTCGTAGGCGGTGCGCAGTACGGCCTCGTTGGAGGAACCGGCCCGGAGGCTGCCGGACAGCAGCAGGATCACTGGTGGCGTGGGCATTCGGTCAACCTACGCCCAGCCGTGCAAGGACACCTGTGTCCCGCTCCCGTTGAGGTGGTTGCGGTGGTGGAGGTAGCGGTCGAGGGCCTGGGCATTGCCCTTTACGAAGTTCTCAGGAACCGCGTCCACATCGACCCACCGCACCTGCGCGTGCTTGAGGGGCTCGCGGTTCTCGGGTTCGCCGGTCCACTCGTCGGTGACGAAGACGACCGTGAGGTAGCCGCTCGGCGCCTGGACCCCGAGGGCGGCGTGGATGACATGAACGACCTCCAGCGACTCCGCCGCCACGACGAGACCGGTCTCCTCGTACAACTCCCTTACGGCGGTGGCGGTGACAGGCTCGCCGGGTTCGTTCTTGCCGACGGGGAGATCCCACATCCCACGCCCGAACTTGGCGTGCTCGCCACGCTGGATGAGGACCACACGGCCTGCGGCCCGGTCGTGGACGATGACGGCGGCGACTATCAAGGTCATGGAGAGCAACGGTAGTTGACCACGAGGAACGCGGTGCGCGCCGTTGAGGGTTCCGGAGGTCCGGTCGTCGGTCCTGCCGTGTCGAACGCCACTGGGATCAGCAGGAGGAGGAGAAGAAAAGAAGAAGAATCTACAGGTGTCAACGCTGCCTCGATACGGGGGAGTTCAGAGAGTCGGGCAGGGGCGCCGGGGCCAGCAGATCCTCGATGAGGGCTTCGACCGGCTCCGGTGTCGGCAGGATGCGGTCCTCCCACCAGGACAGGCCCAGCACGGTGGCGAGGAGGACGAAGGGGGTCGAGGCCGGAAGGATCAGGGCGTACATGTGTGCCGCCTGCGGTGGTGTGCGTGCGAGGCGGCGGGCAGTGGGAGGGTGCCCGCCCGGGGCGCATCGGTACCGAGCCGGGGTCCGGTGGCGACGGCGGTGCGGGAGCGGCCCGTGGTGGCGGGACGGGTTCCGGCACTGATGCGCGAGGTGCGCCCCCGAGGGGGCGCGAGAGGTGATCGACGCTGCCGGGGGCTCGGGCCGTAGCACGCACGCTAGCCCCTCGTCGCACTCCCGCGACAGGCGTCAAGTGGCCATTCGTCCCGGGGGGACAGACCGTTACACGGGCCGCTGTCCGCGGCCCCTGGGCAGGGCTACGCTGGTGGAACAGGCCCCGGCCCCCGGCAGTGTCGCGTTGTTCCGCCCCGGGAGGGCCCGCCGTGTTCGTTCTGCTTCTCATCCTGATCGTGGCCCTGTTCGGTCTCGGCTTCCTCCAACCCCTTTGGTGGGTGGCCGCGGCCGTGTTGGTCTTCGCCGCCACCCGGCACGACCGCGGTGGTGGCGGCTGGATCCGTCGTGACGGTTCCGATCTCGGGGAGTACCGGGACTACGAGAATCGCCGGGATCGGCAGGACCGCTGGGACCGCCGCTACAGCCGTCGGCACCGGGCCCGTTGGAGGCGCGAGGACCGCAGGGACCGTGAACGGCGTGGGTGAGCGATGAACCGGCCCGACATGCAGAGGCTCCGGGACGGCTTTCGCCACACCGGACGCGCGGACGCCGTGGAGGAGCGGGACCCGGCGGCCCAGGATGTCGTGGCGCTGCGGGCCGAGATCGATCAGCTCCGTCGCGTGCTGGCAGGCCGGACGGTCGTGGACCAGGCGTGCGGCATGGTGATGGTCCTGGCCCCGTGTCGCCGTGGGCCGGCCAGGAGCCTGCTGGTGGACGTCGCGCGCCAGTGCAACGCCCAACTCCCGGACGTGGCGGCCGCGGTGGTCGCCGCCTGGGAGGGTGAGCCGCTCTCGCGGCTGATGCGGCGTGCGCTGCGGCACGCACTGCGGCGGCTCTACGCGGAAGACCGAGGGTGCGACGCACCGACCGCCGGCTGAGCCGACCGTGGCGACGCCACGGACCGGACCGCTCATAGGCACGACGACGGCGTCGTGCCGGAGGGCCTCGGTGCTCGAACTGCCCTACGGTCAGGTGCTGTCGGACGCCGCGGGTTGCCTGCTGATCGGCATCGGCGCGGTACTCGGCGTCGGGCGGCCGTGCGGCGCTTCCGCGGGCCGGCGGGCGGAGTCGTAGCACTGGGCCGAAGGCGTGGATGTGACGTCGGGCGGTCAGACCGCCAGGCCGGGGAGGGGTTCGGAGCCGTCGATGAAGGCGCGGGCCACGTCGGACAGACGGCGGTTGTGGGCGCGGGCGTAGCCGCGCAGGGTGGTGAAGGCCCGTTCCATGTCGACGTTCTGGCGTTCGGCGAGTTTTCCCTTGGCCTGTTCGATCAGGATGCGGCTGTTCAGCGCGTTCTGGAGCTGTTCGTTGAGGACGGTGCTGCGCTGGGCCGAGCGTTGTTGCAGCAGGCTGATGGTGGCGACGTCGGCCAGGGCCTGGGCGACGGGCGTACCGACCGGGTCGAAGGAACCGGGGGTGGCGCGGAAGAGGTTCAGGGCGCCGACCGTCTCGTCCCGCAGCCGCATCGGCAGCGCCTGGACGGCGCCGAATCCACTGCGGTGGGCCGCGGTGGCGAACCGCGGCCAGCGGGCGACCTCCCGGGTCAGGTCGGGGACGATCACCTGTGTCCCGGTGCGGAAGGCCTCCAGACAAGGGCCTTCGTCGCTCTGGAGCTGGAAGAGTTCCAGCAGCCGGACCTGTTCGTCGGAGGCGGCCATGACACGCAGTTTGCCGTCGTGGTCGGCGAGCAGTACGCCGGCGGCGCTCGCGTCCAGCATGCTCACGCAGCGGTCGGTGAGCAGCCGCAGGAAGTCGATGAGATCGAAGTCGGCGACCAGGTTGTCGGCCAGCTCGACGAAGGTCTTGGCCAGGAGTTGCTGATTCATCGTGGGCACCCTCGGTCGAGACTAGTCCCGCCGGGAAGGGGCGGGAAGCACAGCACGTTCGTCGGTCGGAACCGATGGGTCAGGTGCCGTCGTCGGTACGTCTCGGTTCGTCGTACGGCGAGAAGCGGAGCCGGTGGGCCACCACGTCGGCGGCCACGTCGGCGAGCCGGCGTCCCCGCGTGTAGGAGTAGGCGCGGAGCCGGACGAAGGCCTCGTCGATGCCGACACCGAGCTGGACGGTGAGGATGCCGGTGGCCTGGTCGATCTCCGCCCGGTATCCGCCCAGGTCTTCGAAGCCCCGGTCCAGCAGTGGTCCGTCGACCGGTGCGCCCGTCTCCTCGATCCGTGCGTCGAGCAAGAGCAGCGTGGCGAGATCGGCGAACGCCAGCGCGTCGGCCAACTGCTCCGCGTCCAGCACGGTGGGGACGTCGGCGTACAGGTCCAGGACCCCCGGGCTGATCGCCCCCATCTGCAGCGGGAGGGCGAACACCGCGCGTGCCCCGGCCTCCAGGGCCGCGTCCGCGAACACGGACCAGCGGTCCTGAAGCCGACCGGTGAGCAGGTCGGGCGTCAGGACGGCCGAGCCGTGGACGAAGGCGTCCACGCAGGGCCCCTCACCGAGGGTGAGCTGGAGCTCCTCCAACTGTTCGCTGATGGCGTCGGTGCTGCACAGCGGATGGCTCGCGGTGGTCATGGACATCGCCGATATACCGGCCCCGCCGACCGGCAGCGCGGCCACGGCGGCGGTGCACACGTCGACCACGCCGACGCGGGCACCGCGGTGGGCGGCCTGCTCGGCGACCAGCACCTGGATGCGGACCGAGCGGCCGTCGGACCTCACGTGGGCCACCGGCTCCAGGCGTCGTGGGCCAGGCCCCCCAGCCGCGCCGAGGTTCGTTCCCCGACCGGGAACACCAGCGCACGGAACATGGCCGGACCCGCCGGCCGCCACACTTCCCCGACGTCCAGCCAGCCCCAGGAGCGGAGCGAGGCGAGGGTCGGGTGATCGTCGGGATCCACCAAGGTGGCGCCGAGAGCGGCCCGACGGTCGCTCAGCAGCCGTTCCTGCAACCGGCGGCCCACACCGTGGTCCTGCGGACGGATCAGGGTGTCGGTGATGGCGAAGACGCCGCCGGACGCGGTGAGTTGCTCGAGGCTCTGCGGGAGTGGTCCGTCGAACCCGAGCCACCAGAAGCCGTCTCCGGGCACCGGGAACCCGAAGGCGCATCCGACCAGGTGGTCCGTCTCCGCGATCACCATGGCGAAGCCCGGCCTGCGGATGTCACCGGTGAGCCGGTTCAGGAAGTCCTGGCGGCCGCGGCCGCGGTGCCTCTCGGCGGCGGACGCCTCGTAGTGGTCGACGTAGAGATCCGCCAGCTCCCCGCCCAGGCCCTGTGCCAGCCAGTGGTTCACACGGCGCAACCGCACCGCGTCCATGGTGGACAACTCGCTTGTACGGGGCTTGTGTTGCCGCCGCTGCTCCGGTTGGGCCGTCATCGCGCATCGCCCGGGCCGGCCGTCACCAGCGGGCTACGTCGGTGCGGTGGGAGTTGGACGGCTGGGGCCGGGACGTCCCCGGGGGGAGGTGACTGCTGCCCGACCGGACGGCCGAGGAGCAGGAGTCCGGAGCCGGTGAGGTCGAGGATCCGCTCCAGTGTCGGTGGCGGGTGGTGCAGTTGCAGGATGCCGCCGGCCTCGGTGGTCTTCTGCGTGGCGTAGAGGAAGGCGTTGAGGCCGCTGCAGTCGCAGAAGGTCACGGGGGTGAGGTCGACGTCGACGATGCGGATGCCGTCGCTCAGGCACTGCGCCAGGGCCGCGCGCATCAGCGGTGCGGTTTCTAGGTCGATCTCGCCGGTCAGGGTGATCAGTGCCCGGTTGCGTCGGTCATGACGGTAGACGGTGAGCTGGGGGAAGGGCATGACGCCTCGGTTCAGGGACCATCCGGCAGCGAGGTGGGGACGCCGGGATTCCCGGCCCCTCCGGCGCGCTGTCGGCAGGGGCGTACGTTCGGCGGAGGCGGAGCGAGGGCCGGTCCGAGGGCCTGTACGACAGGACGGCGGATCCACCCGGTTCCCTCCAGGGATGCTCCGGGTGACGGACGAAGAATCCGCTCCCCGCAGCCATCAGTGTCGAGCAACGACAAGCCGCCGGGGTCTGGGACGCCTGGACAACAGCATAGTCCTCGACCGGGCACGGCAGACGGCCCGGAGCCACTCTCATTTCAGGATGCGGACAGTGTTGACGGGCCGGTGGCGCGTGCATGTCCGGTGTTCTGCGCGGTAGTTGGGGGAACGGCACGCGTGTGGCGGCCGACGGCCACTCAGGTACGGCAGTCGGCCGACCGCCCGAGGCGACGGCCCCACATGACGGAGCGGTGGCCGGCCCGGGGACGGTGTCGGCCGCAGCCGGGAGCGGGCGGCGGTCGCCGTGGTGGACGTGGCGTTGCTGCTGGTGCGCGGCACCGGGATCGCCTGACCGCGTCGTCCCGCACCGGACGGTCAGACGACCAGGCCGTTGAGCGGTTCGGTGCCGTCGATGAAGGTGCGGGCCAGGTTGGAGAGGCGGCGGTTGTGGGCGCGGGCGTAGGCGCGCAGCGCGGAGAAGGCCTGTTCCATGTCGATGTCGAGGCGTTCGGCGAGTTTGCCCTTGGCCTGTTCGATCAGGATGCGGCTGCTCAGCGCGGTCCGGAGCTGTTCGTTGAGGAGGGCGCTGAGGTGGGTGGTGCGTTGTTGCAGGAGGCTGATGGTGGCGACGTCGGCGAGCGCCTGGGCGATGAGCGTGCCGACCGGATCGAAGGGACCGGCGTCGGCGCGGAAGAGGTTCAGGGCGCCGACGACCTCGTCCCGCAGCCGCATCGGCAGCGCCTGGACCGCCGCGAACCCGCTGTGGTGGGCCTGCGCGGCGAAGCGCGGCCAGCGGTGGATCTCCGTGGTCACGTCGGAGACGGAGACCGGTGCGCCGGTGCGGAAGCACTCCAGGCAGGGGCCTTCGTCGTTCTGGAGCTGGAAGAGTTCCAGCAGGCGTACCTGTTCGCTGGAGGCGGCCATGACCCGGAGTTCGCCGTCGCGGTCGGCGAGCAGGACGCCGGCCGCGCTCACCCCGAGCATGCCGACACAGCGGTCGGTCAGCAAGCACAGGAAGTCCATCAGGTCGAAGTCGGCGACCAGGTTGTCGGCCAGCTCGACGAACGTCCTGGAAAGGAGCCGCTGATCCATCGCCTGCACCTTTGTCTCGGGAGTGGTCTCCGCCGGGGACCGGTGGGACCCGCTGTCAGCCGTCACAACTCACGCTCGCCGTCCCGCCGTTCACCCGGTGATCCCCTCTCATGCGCATGTCTCACCCCTGGTCGTCCTGCGGCTCCCGGATGCGTGCCGGGTACGCGAGGTCGTCCGGCCCCGCGGCTGTCCGCTCGGCGAGGGGAAGGACCAGGGCCCGCAGCACGGTGGGGCCCGGTGGCCGGTAGAGCAGGCCGATGTCGCGCCATCCCCGGGACCGGAATCCGGCACAGGCCGCACGATGGGTCCGGTCCACCAGGGTGACGCCGAGCAGGGCCCGCCGGTCGGCGAGCAGATGCTCCTGGAGCCGTTCGGCCAGGCCGTGGTACCGCTCGGAGGGTCGGACCACTGTCCCGCTGATGGCGAAGACCCGTCCGGACGTGGTGAGTTGGGCGACGTGCTGCGGGAGTGTTCCACGGAATCCGCTCCACCAGGAGCCGTCGCGCGCCACGGGGAATCCGAACGCGTATCCCACCAGGCGGGGTGCCTGGGCGGTCAGCATGGTGAACCCCGGTCGCCAGGTGTCGTGCGTGAGACGGCGCAGGAAGTCCCTCCGACCGCGGTCCTCCCAACCGGGCTCTGTGGCACAGGACTTCGCGTACAGGTCCGCCAGCTCCTCGCGCAGTCCCTCCGTCTGCCAGCGGTTGAGCCGACGCAGGCTCAGGGCTGTCGTGGGGGTGGCGAGCGGCGGGCGACCCGCGCTCGTTCGCGGTCGGCTCGGCCCGGGTAAGGCCGTCACAGCACACCGCCCGGGAGAGCGGGCAGGGCCGGAGCGGGCCAGTGCGCGGCCTGGGTCAGGGGAAAGGGCGGCGGGAGCGTCCCGTTCCCGGCGTGGGCGTCCGGGAGGGTGAGGAAGAGGGAACCGGAGCCGGTGAGCGTGACGAGGCGTTCCAACGCCGGGCTGGGGTCGCGCAGTTGCAGGGACACTCGGGCCGCGACGGTGTGCAGCAGGGCGCAGAGGAAGGCGTTGAGGCTGTTGTGGCCGCGGAAGGTCGCGGCGGTGACGTCGACGTCGATGGCACGGATGCCGTCGCGCAGGCAGCGGTCCAGTGACGCGTGCACCAGGGGCGCGGAGTCGAGGTCGATCTCGCCGGTCAGGGTGATCAGCGCCCGGTTGCCGGTGTCGTGCCGGTGGACGTTCAGGACGGGTGGGACACGCATGGTCGGGATGCCTCGGTTCACGAGACCGTACCGGGCTCCCCGGACGGTCGTCCTGTCGTGCGGGCAGGTGAACGACCGGTCCAGCAGCCGATGTTCCGGGCCTGGGACCCGGCCGGTTCCCTCGGGAATGCGTGGGGCGAGAGGACGAACGCTCCGCTCTCCACAGGCATATGGCCAAGCAGTGATGGCCCGCCGGGGTCTGGGACGTCCGTGTGCAGCATAGTCCTGGGGACCGTCCCCCGGTCGGCCCCGAAGACGGGTACCACGATGTTTACACGGTGATCTCAACAGGCGGCCATACGGATGTGCCGCATCGAACGGCAACCGGAACCGGCAACCGGGGACCTGCTCGTTCTTGCCGGCCTGGCCGGATCCTGCCGGTGGCTGTGGCTGTGCTTTGCGGGTACGGGTGCCGGTCCGGCCCGCCGGTTCACGGTGTGCCGGACGCCAGTCCGACCCGGTAGGCGAGGACGACTGCCTGGACCCGGTCGCGCAGGGCGAGTTTGGCCAGGATCCGCGAGACGTACGTCTTGACCGTCTCGGGGGTGATGTACAGCTCCGCCGCTATCTCCGCGTTCGACAGCCCCTCGGCCATCTGCCGGAGCACGTCCAGTTCGCGGGGCGTCAGCGCGCGTACGACGTCCTCTCTGGCCGGGCGGGCGGACTCGGCCGGGCGCAGGTGTTCGGCGTAGTGGCCGATGAGGTGGCGGGTGACGGCGGGCGACAGCAGGGCCTCGCCCCGGGCCACGGTCCGGATGCCGTTCACCAGCTCCGCGGGCGGCGCGTCCTTGAGGAGGAACCCGCTGGCTCCGGCGCGCAGCGCGTCGTAGACATGGGCGTCGACGTTGAACGTGGTGACGACCAGCACCTTCGGCGGTTCCCCGGCGCCGGGGCCGGCCAGTTGCCGGGTCGCCTGGATGCCGTCGAGGAGGGGCATCCGGATGTCCATCACGACCACGTCGGGCCGCAGCCGCCGCGCGGCTTCCACCGCCGCGTGCCCGTTCTCCGCCTCGCCCACGACCTCCAGGTCGGGCTGGGCCGAGAAGATGGTGACGTAGCCGGTCCGCACCAGTTCCTGGTCGTCGCAGACGAGCACACGGATCGGTGGCGGCGCGTCGCTCACGGGGTCACTCCTGAACGGGCTCGGGATCAGGCTGGGGCTCGTGCTCGGGCTGGGGCAGGAGCAGGGGCTGGGACGGAATCGTGGCACGGACCTCGAACCCGCCCCCGGGCCGGGGTCCGGCCTCCAGTTCACCATCGAGCATCCGCACCCGGACCCGCAGCCCGGCCAGCCCCCGTCCGCCCTCGGGGCCCGGCTCGCGGATGGCCGATACAGCGGGCGCCGGGATGGTGACGGGGACGGGTCCTTCGGTGGTCACCCCGATCTCGACGCGCTCCTCGCCGTGCCGGACGAGGACCCGTGTCGGCTGCCCGGTCGCGTACTTCATCGCGTTGGTGAGTGCTTCCTGTACGACCCGGTAGGCGGCCAGTTCCACGTCCACGCTCCGGGGCCGCCGCTCGCCCCGCTCGCTGAACTCCACCGGCTGACCCGACCTGCGGGCCTGCTCGACGAGGTCTCCCACCCGGCCGAGGGTGGGCCCCCGACTTCCGTGCGAGAAGCCCTCATGGGCGGGGCCGTCGGTCGCGGACCTGGCGGTCGTGGAGACGCCGGTCGCGGACCTGGCGGTCGTAGACCTGGAGGCCGTAGAACTGGAAGCCGTGGACTCGCCGGTCGCCTCCAACACCCCGAGCAGATACCGCAGTTCGGTCAGCGCCCGGCGGCCGGTTTCGCTGACGGAGGCCATTCCCGTGGTGGCCCGTTCCGGCGCGGAGGTGATCAGGAACTGGGCCGCGTCCGCCTGCACCACCATGGCCGTCACATGGTGGGTGACCACGTCGTGCAGCTCGCGGGCGATCCGCGCCCGCTCGGCGGTCGTGGCCAACTCGGCGGCCAGCCGCCGCCGTTCCGCCTCTTCGCCGCGCCGCTTGCGCACACCGCTCCCCACCAGCCGGACAGCGGCCAGCACCAGATAGAAGGCGAGATAGTCCGTCGGGTCCTGCGGGGAGCCGAGCCGGTGCAGGACGACGGCCAGCACCGCGTACCCCGCACTCGCCACGGCCGCCAGACCCGAGCGGAAGCGGACCTGGTGGGCTCCGGCCGAATACAGCGCCAGATACAGCCCCATGCTGCCGAACGTCGTCGCGAAACCCAGCGCCTGATGTACGGCGAACGCGGCGGCCACGACCACCAGACAGCCCGCGGGCCAGCGGCGGCGGGCCGCCAGCGGCAGGGTCTGGGCCAGGACCAGTCCGAGGCCCAGCGCGTTCGCCGGCCGCTCGGGCAGATCGCCGATCTGCGCCCCGATGGCCGACAGGGTCGGCACGAAGGCCAGCAGGGTGAGCATTAGGGCGAGGACACCGTCCTTGAGGAAGGTGTCCTGCTCCTTCCACCGTTCGAGCGGTACCAGCAACCACCGTGTCCGCAAAGGGCCCTGACGGAACGTCACTTGTCTCTTCCTCCGATCAGCCGGTGGCCGGTGTCCCGTACGGCGGCCCGCCTCAGCGCCGGCCGGGACGCCGGGGCCGCAGACCGCCGTTCCGCCGGGCGAGGACGACCATCCGGACGGTGAGCAGCACACCGATGAGGACGGGCACGATCGATGCCTCCAAACCGAAGGTGCCGCCGCTGAGCAGGGCGGAGCCGTGCGTGTCGACCGTGAACAGGCCCTGGGGAGTGTGTCCGGAGACCGGGATGCCGAGCAGTTGCTCGGCGGTGTTCCAGGTGAAGTGCAGGCCCGCGACGAACCAGATGTTACGCCGCCACAGGAACGCGACGCCGAGCATCACACCGGCCTCCAGGGCGATGGCGAGCGCGCTCCACGCACTGGCTCCCGGAGCAGCCAGGTGGGCGGCGCCGAAGAACAGGCCGGTGATCACGATGGCGGCCCGGCTGCCCCACCGCTGTTCCAGCGCCTGGAGGGCGAGACCGCGGAACATCAGCTCCTCGGTGACCGCGGCGCCGGCCTGCACCATCGCGGCGGACCAGACGACGGAGAGGAAGCCGTTGCCCGCCCAGGAGAAGTCGTAGCCCCCGAACACCGTGATCAGGAGGGCGGAGACCAGGACGAAGCCCAGGCCGACCGCACCGCCGTACAGCGCCTCCCGGCCGGCCCCCTGCCGGGCGATCTCCGGGGTGGAGCGTCCGGCGACCCGGCGCATCACCACCCAGTACACGGCGACCGCCGCGATCGCACCCAGCACCGGCACCGGACCGGGGCCGGTCGCGGTCAGCCCCGAAACCAGGCCGACACCCACCAGGCCCGTCAGCATCCAGCCGAGCGGAGCGCGGACGATCCGGCCGAGACGGCCACCCCGGCCACCCCGGCCGCCACCGTCCTCGTCCTCGTCCGGGCGGGACCCTGCGTCGTCGTGTGCGGCGGACGGCGTGCTCATCGTGACCTCCCTGCGGCGACGGCCACTCCGACGGCGACCGACCTGACGACCACGCTAGAAATCCGCCGGAATCCGCGAATCACCCGCGCAGGGACGGTCCGGGTAGCTCTCACGGGGGATGCGCGGCGCCTGCCGGCCGGTTCGGTCGGCTTCGCCCTTCACAGAGCACGGAACACGGACCACGGAGTACGGAGTAGTGGGTACGGAGCACGGAGTCGTGAGCCGTCACACGAAACTGACGGTGTGACGGTCCCCGCCTATCGCGGCCCCGTCTTTCGCAGTCCCGTCTATCGCGGCCCCGACGATCCGGCCGGTCGACTCGGCACCGCCCCGGCATTCTCGGCATTCTTGGCGGCCGCCGCCGCGACGGTCGCCAGGTCCTCGCCCGAGAAGCCGGCGCGGCTCAGCACCGCCAGGGATTTGTTCGTCGCCACCGTGCACAGGGCCAGCTCCGCCGCCTCCCGCTCGCCGGCCCCCGCCGCCAGCAAGGCCTGCTCCAGCCTCGCCCGCAGGCCGTCGATCATGGCGCGGACCATCGCCCCGCCCTCCGCGTCGAGGGCCGGGATCTGCGTCGCCGACACCGTGAGCAGGCAGCCGTCCGGGACGGCCGGGTCGGCGATGCGGTTCAGGGTGACCTTCAGGTAGGCGGCCACAACGGCGCTCGGGGTCGGGTGGGGGCCGGACAGTGCCTGCTCGTACAGCGGTTGGTAGGTCTGCGCGTACCGTTGGAGGCTTTTCCGGAAGAGGGCGCTCTTGTCGCCGAAGGTGCCGTAGAGCGAGCCCCGGCCCAGGCCCGTGCCCTCGGTCAGGCGATCGATCGAGGCCTCCGAATACCCCCAGCGCCAGAAGACGTGCATCGCACGTCGTAGCGCCTCGTCCACGTCGAACTGCTTGCGGCCTGCCATGGTCCGCCACCCTACACATCTTGTAACGATCGTTCAAAGATGGGTAGGGTCCCCGGCATGACAAGCCTGAGTTCGCTGCGACTGCCCGACGGATTCCCCGACGTCTTCACCAGCCGGCTCGTGGAGGTGAACGGACTGCGGCTGCACGCGGTCACCGGTGGGGACGGCCCGGCGCTGCTGCTGATCGGCGGATGGCCCCAGACCTGGTACGCCTGGCGGGAGGTGATGCCCGCGCTCGCCCGTCGGCACACCGTCGTCGCCGTCGACTCGCGCGGGGCCGGGCTCTCCGACAAGCCCGACGACGGGTACGACGCCGGCACGCTCGCCGCCGATCTGGTCGCGCTGATGGCCGCGCTCGGGCACGACCGGTTCGACGTGGTCGGCCACGACATCGGCACGTGGACCGGCTACGCCCTCGCCGCCGATCACCCCGAGCGGGTGGGCCGGCTCGCCATCGTCGAAGCGGTGATCCCCGGCCTCACGCCGTCCCCGCCGTTCTTCGGCCCGGCCGCGGCCAACCTGAGGCTCTGGCAGTTCGGCTTCAACCGGCTCACCGACCTCAACGAGCAACTGGTCCGGGGACGGGAACAGCTCTTCTTCGGCTGGCAGTTCGCCACCAAGGCCGCCACACCGACCGCGATCCCCTCGTACGCCGTCGATGTCTACGTCGACGCGATCACCGCGGATCCCCGCGCGCTGCGGGCGAGCTTCGCCTACTACCGGGCGCTGGACGAGACGATCGCCCAGAACGAGCAGCGCGGCAGGACCCGCCTGACACTGCCGGTGCTCGCCGTCGGCGGCGCGCTGTGGAGCGGCGAGAACGCCGCCCACACAATGCGGCTGGCCGCCGACGACGTCACGGGGGTCGTCCTCGACGACTGCGGCCACTACCCGGCCGAGGAGCAGCCGACGCGGTTCGCCGAGATCCTGGAGGACTTCCTCACGGCGAGCCGGTAGCAGGCCCGCCGCGCGGCTGAACTTCGCGAACTCCGCGACGCCTTCGTCTCCCTGGCATGCGACCTCGTCAGAGCAGCTCCTGCCACACCGTCCGCTCACGCATCGCTCACGCAGAAGGGGTACGAGCAGTTGGGGGGCGGGCGTCGAACCCGGAGAGGGCGCCGCGGGCGAAGCCTCGCGGCCGCCTTCGTCCGGTGTGTGCTGTGTTCTGTCGTCTGTCAGATCTTGCGCCAGCGTGCGTTGGCCCAGGAGAAGACCCCGAAGGCGATGAGGCCGATCGCTATCACCGTCAGCAGCCAGGGGCCCGCCGGGGTGTCGGCGAAGGTTCGCAGGGTGTCGTCCATGCCCTTGGCCTTGCCGGGCTTGTGCTGGACGGCCGCGGCGATGGCGAAGCCTCCCGCGGTGGCGAAGACGATGCCGCGGGCCGTGCCGCCGAACACGCCCAGGAAGGTGACGACTTGACGCGTCTTCGGGGACATCTCCGCCATCTTGAGGTGCTTCTCGAACTTGCGCAGGAGGGCCCGGACGGCGATCCACAGGCCGGCGGCGGTCACCGCGGCACCTGCGATGCCGACGATCCACTGCCCGCCGGGCCAGTCCAGCGCCTTCGCCGTGACGTCCTGGGAGTTCTTGTCGGAACTGCCGCTGCCGCTGCCCTTGTCCCCGGCCGCGTAGGAGAGCACGGAGTACGACACGAATCCGTAGAAGACGAAACGGCCCGCCGCCATCGCCCTCTTGCCCGGCTTGTCGCCGTCGGGGCCCGCCTGCCCGAAGGCGGCCTCGGACAACCGCCACAGGGACATCCCGGCCAGAGCGATCCCCAGCAGCCACAACAGCACTGTGCCGAAGGGCTTTTGGGCGATCTCGGCGATCGCGCCGCCCCGGTCGGCCTGCTCGCCCCCACCGAAGAAGGCGATCCGCAGGGAGAGGACGCCGATCAGTACGTAGATGACCCCGCGGGCGACGAAGCCCGCACGGGCCGCCGCCGCGAGCGCCTTGCTGTTCGCCGCACGGCGGGCCTGTCCCTGTCCGCGTGCCGTTGCCGATCCAGTAGCCATGCCATTCCGGATGCCCCCGAAGTACGGGGGCATCCGGGTTTTGTCTCCCGGCTCGATGTCCAGGAAGGTGCAGCCATGCCGAACGCACAGAACGCAGCCGTCGCATCCGCCGAAACGGCGGGAACCGTCAGGTCCGAGGAGCCCGGCGGCGCGCAGGACGTCGGTGACGTCCTCGACGGTCGGGCCCGGCGCACCAGACGCCGGCTGGAGCGGCTCATAGGGATCGCGGCCACAGAAGGCAACGCGCTGCTCCCGTTGCGCAACGGGGACGAGATCTTCGGCGCCATGCTGGGCCGGATCCGTTCCGCCCGCCACACCGTGGACATGATGACGTTCGTGTACTGGAAGGGGGACATCGCCCGGCAGTTCGCCGACGCGCTCGCGGAGCGGGCGCGGGAAGGAGTGCGCGTACGGCTGCTGCTGGACGGCTTCGGGAGCCGGCTCATCGACAAGGACCGGTTGGAGGCGATGGAGCGGGCCGGGGTGCAGGTGGCCTGGTTCCGCAAGCCGCTGTATCTGTCTCCCCTGAAGCAGAACCATCGCTGTCACCGCAAGGTCCTTGTCGTCGACGAGGAGACCGCCTTCACCGGCGGCGTCGGCATCGCCGAGGAGTGGTGCGGCGACGCACGCAGCCCGGAGGAATGGCGCGACACCCACGTCCAGGTGAGCGGACCCGCCGTGGACGGACTGGCCGCCGCCTTCGCCCAGAACTGGGCCGAGTGCCACGACGAACTCTTCGACGAGCGCGACCGGTTCACCGACCACATCCCCCGGGGCGACGCCGTGGTGCAGGTGGTGCGGGGCTCGGCCAGTTTCGGCTGGCAGGACATGCAGACCCTGTTCCGCGTGATGATCGAGACGGCGGAGGAAAGGCTCCGGCTGGCCACCGCCTACTTCGCACCCGACGCGTACTTCATCGAGCTGCTGTGCGCCGCGGCCCGGCGAGGGGTCGAGGTGGAGATCCTGCTGCCGGGCCCGTACACCGACAAGCGGGTCTGCCAACTCGCGGGCCAGCGCCACTACGAGGAGCTCACCGCATGCGGGGTGAGGATCTACCACTACCAGCCGACCATGCTCCACACCAAGGTCGTCACCGTCGACAGGGCCACGGCACTCATCGGCTCGACGAACTTCAACCGTCGCTCCCTCGACCACGACGAAGAGGTCATGCTCGCCGTGCTGGACCCCACGTTCACCGCGACGCTGGACCGCCACTTCACGGAAGACCTTGAGCAGAGCGAACTCATCAGCGCCGGACGGTGGAAGCGACGGGCGCTGCTCCAGCGCGTCAGGGAGACGGCTGTCGTACCGATACGACGCTTCCTCTGACCTGTCCAGAGGTTGTGCCCGATGGCGGGTGGGGCGTCGCGATCTTGGTACCTGCGGTCATTGTCGGTGTTCCACGGCGCCGTCGGCGGCAAGGCTGACGAGCACCGGCGATCCGGGGTCCAGCGGTCGGGGATGTGGAGAAGGCCGCGCGAGTTGCTGTTGCTGTGACGCACCACCTGGCCCGCGCGGCCTTCTCCCATAGCGTCGTCACTGGTCTGTGGCGCCGTCGACTCAGTGCGCTGATCGGCGAGTTGGCCGACGCGTGGACGGCCGGTCGGAACGCGAAAGGCTCCGCCGACGACATCGCCGGAGCCCGGCGCCTCGTACTGCCGGGCGGGGCAGGCCGCCATTCTGCCGACCGCCGCGTGAGACCGCCCCGGGAATCCTGCCCGCGGCTTCCCCGCCGGCGGGTCAGGCGTCCGCCGCGCGCTGCGCGTCGGCGGCGTTGCGGTGTTGTTCGTTGATGCGCTTGGCTTCTTCGAGCTGGTCTTCGAGGATGATGATGCGGCAGGCGGCCTCGATGGGGGTCCCGTGGTCGACGAGTTCCCGGGCGCGGGCGGCGATGCGCAGCTGGTAGCGGGAGTAGCGGCGGTGACCGCCGGCAGAGCGGAGCGGGGTGATCAGGCGGGCTTCGCCGAGAGCGCGGAGGAAGCCCTGCGTGGTGCCGAGCAGCTCGGCGGCTCCGCCCATCGTGTAGGCGGGGTAGTCGTCGTCGTCGATACGGCCGAACGAGTCGTCTGCTGTCATTTGCACCTCTCTGTGGAACGCGTCGAGGGGCCTTGGTGCCATTTGGCACCAAGGCCCCGAAGGAACTGCTACACCATCTGCCGGCCTTCGTACTGCGCCGGCCCTCTGTTTCCGCAGACCCGACCGGAACACCGTCGGGGCTGCTGGGATCGCGGTTGCTTGACCGGAGACCACCTCACTATCGATGTCCTGCGGTACCCGGGTTCAAGATGTCGGCCCGGGCGATCCTGATGGCGCTCGGCTCCTCCGTTCTCCCTCAGGGATCAACTGCTTACAAGTGGGGTACTGCGCACTGCTGGTGATACGCACTGCTGGTGATACGCACTGCTGATGATGCGAACTGCTCAGCGGCCTGTGACAGCGCCGTCCTTCGGCAGCCAGCCCCGTCGCCCGTCCTGCGTCTGCTCTGGCTTGGAACCCCACTGCCGAACCTCCCGGTGCGCGCGTCCGCAGCCGACGCCTTCACCGAGGTGCTGCTCACTCACTTCACTGCTGGGTCCTGCGAACTGCACTTACAGGTACTGCCACTGCGGTCCTGCTCACGGCAGCCCCTGATCACTGCGGGCCACCCGGTCCGGTCGTCAGTCGCGTCACCGTCCTGCAACCGCTCTGGCTTCGCGACTCCACCACCGCACCGTCCTGCCAACCGCACCTGCGGATACTGCGCTGCCCGGCAGTTCGTGTCTGCCAGGCCCTGCTGTCTCTCTGGGCTACGAGAGAACCATAACCACGCCCCCGCCCCAATGTCTACTCCGACAAACACAGATTTCCGCGTGCTCGACAGAGAGGCAATCGGCCTCGAACAGTGACCGACACAGGAGGAAGCGCTGTCAGCGCCTGGTTAACGGGCCGCGGGAGAGGGAACGGGACCCGCCAGGCAGAACCGGACATCGACGATCCAGAGACCGGGGAGACCTGATGAACACCATGAGCATCAACGTCGCAACCGTCCGCTCCACGACCTCCGTCGCCCGCGCACGCGAAAGCGCCCGGCACTTCCTCGCAGACCTCCACCGTCCGATCGCAGCCGAGGATGCCGACACCGTGGTCCTGGCCGTCTCGGAGCTCGTCACCAACGCCCTGCGTCACGGCGGCGGCGCCTGCACCCTGGACCTGACCGCACACCCCGACAGCATCGAGGTGGCCGTGCACGACCACAGCCCGCAGGCGCCGCGCATGCGCACCCCCGACCTCAACGACGGCACCGGAGGCTTCGGCCGGCCCATGGTCAACCGCCTCGCCCACACCACCACCGTGACCCGCCAGGCAGCCGGCGGCAAAACCGTACGTGCCAGCCTCGCCCGGTAACGGGTAGCGCCAGCACCTGGAAACGACGCAGGTCGCGGAAGCCGACCTCCAGTGGCGCCGGGTGGAGCTCCGCGCCCACGACTCCGCTCCGCCGGAGTGACCGCCCCCGGGCACGGCCCCGTCCTCCCCGCACTCCGCGGCCGTCCGAGCCGCCGACCAGTGGTGCCCCACTTGGGCTTGATGGCGTCCTTGGTCTTCGCCTTCTCGTCCGCAGTCACAACCGCTCACCCCTGCACGTCGCGAAATAGGTCGGCCACCCGTCCCACCAGACGCCCCGCCTTCCAACCGGACGATTGCCGAACGGACTCTCAACACCTTCGGGCCCGCCCAGGAAACACATAAAGTCCGCAGGAGTGAAGATCGCTCCACAGGGCACGTGAAGGGCCGGAGGTTGATAACAATGGTTCCTATTCTTCTTGTTCTTCTGCTTGCCCTGATCCTCTTCGGTGCCGGTTTCGCACTCAAGGCCCTGTGGTGGATAGCCGTCATCGTGCTGATCGCATGGGTCCTCGGCTTCGTGATCCGCCCCACGGCAAGTGGTGGCAAGCGTGGCCGCTGGTACCGCTGGTAGGCGGACACCCACCCCTGTTCCGTCCCCGTTCCTTCCCGATGTGAATGTGTGGGACCAGCCGGCCGGGGCATTCGGATCTCTGAAGTTCCGAACAGGCGTCACCGAATTCGGTTACGCCTGCACGACTTCTTGGTTCACATGCGGGAGCAACAAACAATCTCGATGAGGGAGCCGTTCTCCATGAGTGACAACATCTGGGGCTACGAGCCGACCACCGGCCACACCGCGGGCACCGACCTGATCGGATACACGGTCGAGGCCACCGATGGCAGCATCGGCAAGGTCGACAAACACTCGGACGACGTCGCCTCCGCCTACCTCGTCGTCGACACCGGCGTGTGGATCTTCGGCATGCACGTCCTGCTGCCCGCCGGAACCGTGAAGACGGTCGACCACGCCGAGCGCAAGATCTACGTCGGCCTGACGAGGGACCAGATCAGGGAGTCCCCCGAGTTCGACAAGGACAAGCACGTCGGCGATGCCGGCTACCACGAGCAGGTAGCCGGCTACTACCAGACCCAGCGAGTCGTCTGACCTCGCACCAGTCCAGAAGCGGGGCCCGCCGGAGATACTCCGGCGGGCCCTCCGTGGGATCCCCACCGACCCGCCCCCAGGGGGCCGGGGGACCCGGTCCGACAGCAGTCGGCGGACCCTCTCTGAAATCACCTGGTATGCATTCCGCGAACCCGGGTAGGCCGATCATTGTCGCCGGACAACGAACCGGCGGCACCGAGTCCGGATCACGTGGGAGGGGCCTGACATGACGGTGACGAAGACGGCGGACGCACAGACCCGGGTGCTGCCGGAGATCGCGGACCCCTCACAGGTCGCCCCCAAGGACGCCCGGCAGCTGACCAGGCTGTTCCTCGACCAGCTCGCCGTCCTCGAAGAGGGCACGCGCGAGTACCAGTACGCGCGCAACACCCTCATCGAAATGAACATCACGCTCGTCCGGTACGCGGCTTCACGGTTCCGCAGCCGCGGCCAGGACGAGATGGAGGACATCGTCCAGGTCGGCACGATCGGACTGATCAAGGCCATCGACCGGTTCGAGCTCACCCGCGAAGTCGAGTTCACCTCCTTCGCCGTCCCCTACATCACCGGCGAGATCAAGCGTTTCTTCCGCGACACCTCCTGGGCAGTCCACGTCCCCCGCCGCCTCCAGGAAGCCCGCGTCCAGCTCGCCAAAGCCAACGAAGAGCTCCGCAGCCGGCTCGGCCGCATGCCCACCGTCAAGGAACTCTCCCAGCTGATGTGCCTCAGCGAGGAAGAGGTCAACGAAGCGCGTCTCGCCTCCAACGGCTACAACTCCGCCTCCCTCGACGCCGCCATCAGCTCCGGCGACGACGGCGAAGCCGCGCTGGCCGACTTCATCGGCCTCGACGACAACGCCCTCGAACTCGTCGAGGACTTCAACGCCCTGGCCCCCCTGATCGCCGAACTCGACGACCGCGAACGGCACATCATCCACATGCGGTTCGTCGACGAACTCACCCAGGCCCAGATCGGCGAACACCTCGGCGTCTCCCAGATGCACGTCTCCCGCCTGCTCAACCGCACCCTCGCCAAACTCCGCGCAGGCATGCTCACCACCAACTGACCACGCCGGTCCACAGCCACTGCTCGCCCTCGCCCCAGTCACTCCCGGCCGGCGAAGACGCAGGTGTCCACGTGTCCGAGGAAGTCGGCGGGATCCTGGTACACCCCCGGGGCGCCCGTGACCTCTGGGACGCGTTGCCAAAGTTGCCCTTTGGTGCGAATAGGCGGTGGGCTCGGGTGGTGCATTTGTGCACCACCCGAGCGATTCCATGGCTATTCGGGCAGAGGCAGGTGCCCGATCACCTTCTGGCCGACGAACGCGGACATGCGCAGGGCGTGGTAGGCGTAGTCGCGCATGGCCTGTTCGTAAGCCGCGATGCCGTCGAGGAGCGACTTGCCGCCGGCGCCGACTGCGAGCAGTTGATCTCCCAGGGTGTGCGCGTCGCGCAGTGCGGTGTTGGCGCCGATGCCCAGGGCGGGGCTCATGGCGTGGATGGCGTCGCCCATGACGGTGACGGTGGACGGTTCCCAGGCGTCGACGGGTACGCAGCTGCGGCACTTGAGGGCCTGCACGGTGGCGGTGTCCCACAGCCGGACGGTGTCGACCAGGGCCGGGTGCCAGCCGGCGACGCGCTGCAGGACGTGTGCCTTGAGCGTGTCGGGGCCGGCGGTGAACAGTTCGGCGTCGGGGAGCATCCGGTCGGGCAGGGAGTTGAAGATACTCAGCGCGTAGTCGGCGGTGGCCTCGCGCTGGAACCCTGAGTCCTGCTCGGCGATCAGCGGTGATGTGGGGTCGGTGCGCTCCAGCGGGCCGAGGGTCAGTCCGGTGAAGTCGGGGTCGTAGGCCAGGGAGAAGGCGTTGAACAGCTCGGCGGGCAGTTTGGCCTTGGCCTCGTCGGTGAGGTGGATTTTCGCGGCGATGTGCCGGGAGCCGAGGTCGGCGACCTGGACCTGGGGCAGGCGCTGGGCGCGGACTGCCGAGTTGATGCCGTCCGCGGCGATGAGCACGTCGGCCTCGACGGTGGCACCGTCCTCCAGGAGCACGGTGATCGTCGAGTCGGGGTGGGTGCGGTAGCCGGTGACCCTGGCACCGAAGCGCACGGCCTTCTCCAGGCCGAGGTAGAGGATGCGGCGCAGGGTCGAGCGGCACACCACCAGGTGTTCGGGGATGTCGGCGGGCACGCCGGTGCCCTCGGTGGCCGACCTGTCGCGGCCGGGGCGGAGGTTGAGCTGCTCGTCGAAGAGGAGCATGTCCTCGCTCGGCATGCCGCAGGTCGCCAGGAACAGTTCCCACAGGCGAGGCTCCAGCGCCGCGTGCAGCGCGGAGGTGCCGGTGGAGTTGATGTGGATCCGGTATCCGGCCTCGCGTGCCGCGATATCGGCGTCGCGTTCGTAGACGGCCACGTCCAGGCCGTGCCGGTTCAGGTAGTGGGCCAGTGTCAGCCCGGCGAGTCCGCCGCCGGCGATGACAATTCGCATTTCGGACACAGTACTCCCAGTGCAGAGTTCTTCTCGTACTCGGAGCACACCAGGACTCCCCCGAGGGAGAGGACGTTGACGCAGAATGGAAAACCGGTGACCTGCGGTCCGGACTACCAACCGGAAAGCAATTTCGTGTGCCCTGAAAGCCTACACCAATAGCCCGGCACCAAGGACGTACCAACCATCCACTGTGCGGGATTTCACTACTTCCACACGACCAAAGGGAGCCGTCGATCAATTACCGCACAAGGTCTTGACGCATTGCGGGGTATCTGGTCAGCCGAATATTGCTTGACCAGCGAGGGGAGTATGCGCTCGCATTCCAGTCGATCGCTGTCACACCCGCGTCCTGCGCCGTCAAGGCCGACTGTCACCTGCCGGCCCCGGCTGGATCAGAGGCATTCGTTCGAACACTCGTCTTCGCCAGTCTGCTTGTCTCGGTTGAAGGCGAATTAACAAAACGCGCTGCGAACATGGGCCGGAGTCGGCGAGCACGGTTGTTTCCTCTCGTACCTGGTCGGTGGTGAGTTGTCAGGCGGCACTCTGGCCTCACGGCCGACAGGTACAGCGGTCGACGTGCCCCGTACGCCGCCGGTCAGTGGGTGACCGGTCTCCCCATCCGCTCCGCCTGGCGAACACCGGACCAACCGCGCCCCACCCGGCCCGCGGATGCGATCGCGGTCGCACCGGCCAGCTTCAACACCGTCAACAAGTGGGCCGCGGGGATCTCCGACAACCTCGCCCTGGGCATCCTGTGCGAAGCACCCGCCATGGGTGTACCGGCAGAGCCTGGAACGGCTGCGCGAGATGGGCGTCCTGATCGGGTCGTACGAGCCTCATCGGCCGAAGGCGGGCGGTGGGGCGGATCGGTATCGCTGGGAGGAAGTGCTGGAGCTGCTCGCCCCGAAGCTGCCCGCGATCAGGACGACCCCGAAAAGCCAACAGCGCCCGAGCCGACCGAAGCCGACCCGAGCGCTGCACCGCAGGTCGGAAGGGATCTCCCCTCCCCCGCGCCCGTAGACCCTGTGGGACTCGAACCCACAACCAATGGATTAAAAGTCCACTGCTCTGCCAATTGAGCTAAGGGTCCTCGCGATGTTGCCTCCCCGAGCATAGCGGGAGGTGGCCGTGTCTCCGATCGGGTATCGGGGACACGGCCGTGCCGGACGTGGGGAACGAGGTCGGGCCGGTCCGGAGTGTTACGGATCTACCGGTTCGGGCGCCCCGGATCGTGCCGCCTCCCGTGCCTTCGTGCGGTCGTGTTCCGGGTTCAGGAACCAGTGTCGGGCCGAGGCGCCCCACCAGGCCGCCGCGAAGCCGAGCACGACCAGTACCGCCACCGGCGCGTAGTTGAAGGACTCCCAGGTGACCGGGGAGACCTGCGGCAGCATGAAGAGGACCGTGATCACGATCACCCACACCACCGACACCGTGCCGATCAGCCGCGACCACCGGCCCAGGTGCCACGGCCCGCGCTGGAAGTCGTCCCCCTTGCCCAGCCGCAGCAGCGTCGGGATGACGTACGCGATGTAGAGGCCGATCACCGCGATGGACGTGACCGCCGCGTACGCCGTCACATTGATCAGGTAGGGGAGGCCGAGGACCAGCGCTCCGGCCGCCGCCAGCCATACCGCCGCGACCGGCGTCCGGGTGCGCGGGCTCACCGTGTGCCAGACCCTCGAGAACGGCAGCGCGCCGTCGCGTGAGAAGGCGTAGATCATGCGGCTGTTGGCCGTCACCGACGCCATCCCGCAGAAGAGCTGCGCCCCGATCACCACCAACAACAGCAGCTTGCCCGCCGTCGCTCCCAGGGCGTCGAGCAGGATCTGCGCCGGGGGTGCGCCCGTCGGCGACGCCAGCTCGTCGCCGTACGACTGGATCGCGTACGTGAAGCCCAGGAGGAGCACGAAGCCGGCGATCCACGACGTCCAGATGGAGCGGACGATGCCCTTCGGGCCGGCCGTGGACGCGTCGTGCGTCTCCTCCGTCATATGGGCGGAGGCGTCGTAGCCGGTGAAGGTGTACTGCGCCATCAGCAGGCCCAGCAGCACCACATAGACCCCGCTGCCCCAGCCCGTGTTGTTCACGAACTTCGTGAACACGAAACTCGTCGACTGGTGGTGGTCGGGGACGAAGGTCAGCGCGCCCACGATCACGCCTACGCCGAGCACGTGCCACCACACGCTCACGTTGTTCAGGATGGCGACGATCTTCACGCCGAAGGTGTTCAGCAGGCCGTGCAGGATCAGGATCGCCGCGAAGAGGAGGACCGTGCGGCCCGGCGTCACCTTGAAGTCGAACTGGAGGTTCAGGTACGCGCCCAGGAACGACGCCGCCCCGAAGTCGATGCCCGCGGTCACCGCGACCTGGCCGAGCACGTTGAACCAGCCCGTGAACCACGCCCAGGCCGCCGCGCTGCGCGGTGGCGCCAGGCGGTGGGCCCAGAAGTACAGACCCGCCGACGTCGGGTAGGCCGAACAGATCTCGGCCATCGACAGGCCGACGAACAGCGTCATCAGGCCTACGGCCACCCAGCCCCAGGTGATGACGGCCGGGCCGCCCGTGTTCATGCCGAACAGGTAGAGCGTCAGACAGCCCGACAGGACCGAGATGATCGTGAAGGAGACCGCGTAGTTGGAGAACGCCGACATGCGGCGGGCGAGAACCTGCGTGTAGCCGAGTTGGGCAAGCCGTTCTTCGTCGGAGAGACCGGGGGGATCTCCCTTTGACAGCCCACTCGCTATGGCGTCATCTGTCATGCCCCCAGCGATTCCCTCGCCGGGGGCGTGACATGCGCCACTTAAGGAATCGATAAGGACTCGATGTGGCTAAAAAATGCCCTTGTAGCTCTGCCAGCCGGTCGAGATCTTCGTGCGCGCCCCGAACGACCCCCTCCCGTCACCGCTGTTGCGGTACAGCACCCCGGCCGAGTCCCGCTCGACCAGGTCCGCCTTCCCGTCCCCGGTGATGTCGCCGACCCCGACGACCGTGTCGTACGACCCGCCCCACGCGGTGAACAGCTTCACCCGCGCCCCGAACGTGCCTCTGCCGCTGCCGTAGTAGCGGTAGAGGTTGTTCGCCTTGTCCTGCGCCAGCAGGTCGCCGATGCCGTCGCCGTTCAGGTCACCGACGCCGACGACCTTCTTGTACGTCCTCCAGTCGGCGTACAGCTTCACGCGGGCCGACAGCTTGCCCGTGCTCGTCCCCTTGTAGAGGTAGACGGTGCCTGACGAGGCCCCCCGCGCGATCAGGTCGGGACGGCCGTCACCGCTGATGTCGCCGGGCGCGGTCAGCACGTCGTACTGGTTCCAGCCGCTCGTGCCGAGTGACGTGTACGGCGTGGAGGGCTTCAACGCCGCACCGCAGCCCGGCTTGTACAGGCGCAGGGCGCCGCTGCTCAGCCGGACCAGGACGTCGTTGCAGCGGTCGCCGCTCAGGTCGCCGAAGGGGACCGCCTTGACGCTCGTCGCCCACCCGCTGCCGCTGACCTTTCCGGCGAACGTGCCCGTGCCCGTGCCCTGTTGGAAGGCCAGTGTCCCCGAGGAGTCGAGGGTGAGCAGGTCGGCGATGCCGTCCCGGCCGGCGTGGTCCCGCCGCACCGGGGCGGCCGGGGTCCCGCCGGTCAGGAGGTGGATGCGCTCCCCGGAGTCCACGTAGGCCACACGGTCGGTGTACGGGTCCAGCGTCCAGCGGATACGGCGGTCCGAGCCGCCGACGCGCTCGTCGAGGTTCGGTGTCGCGGGCAGGTCGGCCACATCGGCGGTGACCGCCTTGCCGGAGGTGACGTCCGTGCGGACCAGCTTGCCGCGGGCGGTGTCGTGCCGGACCAGATAGCCGTCGGCCAGGAGGGCGTCGCCGGCCGGCACGGCCACCGAGCGTCCGCGGGAGCGGTCGAACACTCCCGTCTTCCCCTGGGTCGCGCAGGTCCAGTAGATCCAACGGGCGTAGACCTGAAGCTCGTTGGGCGTGCAGGCGGAGCCGGTGTTGACGTCCACGGCCGGTGCGGTGGAGCCGAGCCGGGTCATCGTCAGATGTCCGGCGGTGGACGCGGTGGTCCACAGTTGGCCGTCCCGGAGCGTGGCCGTGGTCGCCGTGCGGGTGGCGACGACCTGGTGGTGCGTCCAGTCGTAGACGTACTGCTTGTGCACGGTTCCGGAGATCACTGTGTACGGGCCGTCCGCCGTCACCACCTGGGCGCCTTCGAAGGAGACGCTGTCCGTCAGGCCGGAGGACGTGCGGTGGTGGACCGTTCCGGGCGCGTCGGGGCCGTCGTCGTAGACGACGGATCCGTCCGTCAGGCCGAAGGGGCGGTTGCAGGCGTACGCGGCACCGCACTGCTTGACCCAGCCGCCGGCCTGGCGCACCGGGCCGACCTGTGGTGGTGAACCCGCCGAGACCGTACGCGAGTTCCACATGACGTCGTACGACGGCGACGCGGTCTGATCGGTGTACGTGAGCGTGCCGCCGGCCAGGCTCAGCCCGTCGACGGGCGCGGGCACCGGTGGCAGGTCGATGATCTCCCGGGCCACCACCTCGCCCTCGGGTGATTCGGTGAGCCGCCGCACGCCCCAGTCCTGCGGGTCCGTGCCCGCCTCGGCGATGAGCGAGCCGTCGGGCGCCTCCCGGAGGTAACCGTTCGTCGCGGGGAACAGCTGCCGCCATGTGCCCCCGGTCAGCGGCATCGTCAGCAGCTCACCAGACGCGCCGTCGACCGCCACCACCTGGTCCCCGACGACGGAGAGCGAGACCTTGCCGACCGTGGGAGCGCCGGGGACCTGGGTCACCGGACCGCCCACGTCGTCCCGGCGCACCAGACGGGCGCCGGCCCCCGGGTACCACCAGCCGACGTAGTCGTGGCTGAGGAAGGGAACCCTGGCGGACGTGGCCGGGTACGGGTCGAAGATCTTGGTGAGGGTGCCGTCCCGGACGTCGACGAGCACGAGCTGGTCGAGGAAGACCGTGGGGTCGTCCGTGGGCATGCGGTAGCGCAGCAGCAGGGAGCGGGCGTCCTTGGCGCTCACGGCCAGGATCTTCGCGCCCTCGGGGAAGCCCGTCACCGGTTCGTCGGAGGTGCCGCCGTCGGCCGTCGGCCTGAGCAGGTGCAGCGAGCGCACGTTGGCAAGGGAGCCCTCGTACGCGACGACCGTCACGCCCGCCGTACCGGCCCACCTCAGACCGGTGGGCAGGGTGACCGTGCCCCGGTCCGTGCCCGTGCCGATGTCGTGGAACCGGACGACGTACGGGGTCCCCGTGGTCAGTTCGTACGCCGTGTCGGACTGCGCCAGTCCGAGGGGGCCCTGGATGCCGTCCCACTGGGCAAGCTCGGTCAGGTCCCGGGACTGTCCCGTCGCGTAGTCGGTCCACTGCTGGTGAGCGGTGCCCTCCGGCTGCGAGAGCAGACCGGTGTCACCGTAGCCCTCCAGCACGGCGTTGCGCGGGTAGGTCCTGATCGCGGAGGGCAGCACGGTCTCAGCCGCCGCACCGGCGGCCGCGGCCGTCCCCTCCGCCCCGGCTACCCCCAGTGAACCCGCCGCGAGCGCGAGAACGGCGACCAGCACCGCACCCCCGAGCCCTCGGCGCCGTACGCATGTGCGGCCCTTCACGGAACCCCCCGGCCCCTCGTCCCACGCCTGTGAATGAAATGTGCATGCCCTAAGAGGGCCACGGGAGCGTACCAGTGCGGGCGGCGGCTGATCACCGGAATTCCAGGCGCCGTCCAGCCAGGGAGGGGGGACGGAGAAGGGCCCGCACGACGTGAGTCGTACGGGCCCTCGAACCTACTCGGCGTCAGCCGTTGCGCTTCCAGCGCGGCTTGTCGTCGCGGCGGCCGAAGGTACCGGTGCCGGTACCCGTGCCGGTCGTGCCGCGGTGGCCGGACGGACGGTCGTGGCCGCCGGCGCGGAAGCCCGGGCGGTCGCCCTGGCGGTCACGGTTGAACGGGCGGTCGCTGCCCCGGTGACCGGTCGCGGGACGGTCGTCGCGACGGAAGCCGCCACGGTCACCGCCCGTCGGACGGTCGTCCCGGCGGAAGCCACCGGACGCGGCCGGACGCTCGTCACGCCGGTCGAAGGAACGACCACCGCGGTCACCACCGGACGGACGGTCATCGCGGCGGAAACCACCGGACGGACGCTCGTCACGCCGGTCGAAAGAGCGGCCACCACGGTCGCCGCCCGACGGACGGTCGTCCCGACGGAAACCACCCGAGGGACGCTCGTCACGACGCTCGAAAGAACGGCCGCCACGGTCGTCGCGTCGGTCGTTGCCACCGCGGTCGTCGCGGCGGAAGCCGCCCGACGGACGGTCGTCCCGACGCTCGAAGGAACGGCCACCACGGTCGTTGCCACCGCGGTCGTCCCGACGGAACCCGCCCGACGGGCGGTCGTCACGACGGTCACGGCGCTCGTAGTTGCCCCGCTCGTCACGCTGCTGGCGCGGACGGTCGTACGAGGACTCCTCGCGCACCGGCGCCTCGGCGACCGGCTGCTCGGCGGCCGCGGCCTCGACCACGGCGGCGGCCTCGGCGACCGCGGTCTCCGGGTCGTCGCCCCGCTCGCGCGCGGCACGGGCGATCAGGCGGTCGGACTCCTCGCGCAGCTCGGCGGCGCGGCGCGTGGCCCGCTCCAGCTCCTTGGTGAGCTGGACGACCTCGCGCTCGGCCTGCTGCGCGGCGTCGCCCGCCGACTGGGCCTGGACCTCGGTCATCGAACGGGCGCCGGTGATCTCGGCGACCTCGGGCTCGAAGGCCGTACCGGTGTTGATGATGTGACGCCCGGCGTCGACGCCCGCGTCCTCCATCAGCCGGAAGATCTGGCGGCGCTGGTGCGGCAGGGAGAGGGAGACGACGGTTCCGGTACGACCGGCACGGGCCGTACGACCGGCGCGGTGCAGGTAGTCCTTGTGGTCGCCGGCCGGGTCCACGTTCAGGACCAGGTCGATGCCGTCGACGTGGATACCGCGGGCGGCCACGTCGGTCGCGACCAGCGCGTTGACGTAACCCTCCTTGAAGTCCGCCAGCGTCCGCGTACGGGCGCCCTGCGTCATACCGCCGTGCAGCGCGTCGGCCTTCACACCGGCGTCGCGCAGCTGCTCGGCGATACGGTCGGCGCCGAGCTGGGTGCGGACGAAGATGATCGTGCGGCCCTTGCGGGAGGCGATCGCGGCGGTGACCGGCGCCTTGTCCTTGGGCTTCACGATGAGGATGTGGTGGGACATCGTCGTGACGTTGCCCTGCGCGCTGTCGACCTCGTGCGTGACCTGGTCCTTGAGGTAGCGCTTGACCAGCGTGGAGATCTCGTTCTCCATCGTCGCCGAGAACAGCATGCGCTGGCCGCCGGCCGGGATCTGGTCGAGCAGCTCGGTGACCTCGGGCAGGAAGCCCAGGTCGGACATCTGGTCGGCCTCGTCGAGTACGGCGATCCGCACGTCCTCGAGGGAGCAGGCGCCGCGGTTGATGATGTCGCGGAGGCGGCCCGGGGTGGCGACGAGGACGTCCACGCCGCGCTCGAGGGCGTAGATCTGGTTGCCCATCGACGTACCGCCGCAGACGACCTTCATCTTCAGGCCGAGGACGTCGCCGTAGGGCTGGAGCGCGTCGGCGACCTGCATCGCCAGCTCGCGGGTCGGGGTGAGGATGATGCCCCGCGGACGCTTCTTCTCGGTGCGGCCGCCGGACAGCGTCGCCAGCAGCGGCAGACCGAACGAGAGGGTCTTGCCGGAGCCGGTACGGCCACGGCCGAGGATGTCCTTGCCGGCCAGGGCGTCCGGGATGGTCGCCGCCTGGATCGGGAAGGGGGCTGTCACGCCGTTCTGCGCGAGCTTGCGCACGATGCCCTCGGGGAGACCGAGGGACGCGAACGTCACCTCGGGAGCCTCCGCGGCAGCGTCTACGGCCGTCTCGGTGCCCTCGTTCTCGGGCATGACGACGTGATCAGTACTGGAAATGGACATGCGAATGCGAAACCTTCCGGAGTATCCGTCGGCACGCGCCCGTCAACTCCGTGATTCGCTATCGACCGCCTCAATGCGGTCCGCCACGGCAAGGGAGAGTACGCGCCACACGGCGCGCTCTACAGTGGCGCCGGGCAATGGGATCAAACGATCTACCACCTTACGCACCCACCACCCCCCAACGCAAACCGTCCCTCATTGACCTGCGTCACACCCGCCGCTACGCCGGAGACCCGGCCGCCGGCGCCGGCTCACGGTCCACCAGCTGCGGTACGGGGTCCTCGTGGGCCGAGGACGAGGG
>NZ_JAENRY010000102.1 GCF_016612545.1 Streptomyces sp. MBT65
TCGGTGCTCGGGCTCGGGCCTGTGCTCGGGCTCTGCTGGCTCAACGTGCGACCTCTTTCACGCCGACGCGTGCACCGGCTCGTGGTCCGGCACACGTACGGAGGTTGAATGCGGCCCCAGGATACGAGCCGGAAGAATCGCCGCGAAGTGAACGATTGTTAGCAGCACTTGCGGGGCAGACGTTGGGGAAGGCGCCGGTTCGTGCGACCCTCGCTTCCCTCCGTGCGCCTCCTCTCCGCCTCCCTGCCGATCAGAGCCGCTCGGCACTCTGGTAGACGGCAAGCGCCGCCCATCGCTCGCCGGTCCCCATCAGTCGACCCGCACCCCGACGACCGGCGGACGGCCGCCTGATTCGGGGGTTGACATGGCCACACAGAACACGGGGACACGAGGGCTGAGCACCGCAGCCGTGTGCGGCATCGGGGCAGCCGCGGGCGCCCTCGCCGGCCTGGCGGTACAGCGCCGACGGCTGAAGGCTCTCCGCGTCCGCCTGGAGAACATGGAACGGACGGCTCAGGCCCAGCGGCACGCGAACTTGGCCAACCAGCAGCGGCAACACTGGGAACTGCTCAGCAAGGCGATCGACGATCCCGAGCTCGCCGAGGTTCTGGACCTCTACGAGGTGTCCGTGTCGCCCAAGCAGCGCCGCCAGTACCTGTTCGCCAACACCCTGTACACGAACCTGCTGCTGTACTACCGGATCGGCAATCTGGACAAGGAAGAGTTCTTCAAGCACGTCCGAGGCATGTTCCAGAACCCGATTGTCAGAGAGTACTGGTACGCCACGCAGCAGCAGCGGGCGAACCTTGCCGACACCGACGAGGCCGAACTCGGCCTTCTCGTCGACGAGTTGCTCCAGAACTTGGAGGAAGCGGACACCGAGGAGTGGTGGGTCGTGGGCGAGCCTCCGAGCGCATGACGGAGGCGAGGCGCCGGCGCCCACGAGATCACACCCACGGGCGATAACAAACGCGTCACGTCGGCCGTTGTTCGAGCGGCTGCTGAGGTTGACTCACACGTGATCGCGTAGAGCGACCCCACAAGACCGTCGCTCACGCCGCAGGATGACGAACACACCCCACAGGGCGCTTCGTTCCCCGCCGCTGCTGTGTGCACAAAACGTAACGTCATTCGCGCAATCAGAGGAAACCAACAGTGAGTCAGATCATCCGCCGCCTCGGCGCGTCGCCCCGCGACCGAGGCAGCACAAATGGTGCGACGTGCCCAGACATCTTCGAATTGGCCGACGGCAACTTCGCCATCATCGGTACGGACGTCACTGACTCCCTGGACTCCCGTCTTCCGGCCGACGCCGCACGGGCCGACTACGAGCGGATCGTGGTCATCACCCGCGAGACCCTGGTCAGGGCGAAGGCCGACATCCCGGACGCCTGAAGCCCGGCCAGCGAGAGCCGGCCGGGTGCGCTGGATGCCCCGGCCGGCCTCAGCACCGTCACGGTGCGGCCGTCTCCGGTTCCGGCCCGACATACCGCGCAACCGGCCGAATGATCTTCGAGTCCTCCGCCTGCTCCACCACGTTCGCGCCCCATCCCACCACCCGCGCCGCCGCGAACGTAGGCGTGAACATCTCCCGCGGCAGCCCGCAGAGTTCCATGACCAGCCCCGCGTAGAACTCGACGTTCGTGTGGAGTTCCCGGCCCGGCTTGAGTTCGGCGAGGATCGTCTCGACCTGGCGCTCGACCTCGACGGCGAACTCGACCCGCGGTCCGCCGAACTGCTGGGCGACCTCGCGCAGCATCCGCGAGCGGGGGTCCTCCGTTCGGTAGATCGCGTGGCCGAAGCCCATGATGCGGTCGCCGGCGAGGACCCGCGCACGGATCCACGGGTCGATACGCTCCGGTGTGCCGATCGCGTCCAGGGTGTCCAGGGCACGGCTGGGCGCACCCCCGTGCAGCGGGCCCGAGAGCGCCCCCACGGCCCCGACCAGGCAGGCCGCCACGTCCGCCCCTGTCGACGCGATGACTCGCGCGGTGAAGGTTGACGCATTGAATCCGTGGTCAATGGTTGAGATCAAGTATTGCTCGATCGCCCTGGCCTGCTGCTTGTCCGGTTCCGAACCCGTCAGCATGTACAGGTAGTTGGCCGCGTAGGAGAGGTCTTCGCGCGGTTCGACAGGATCGAGTCCCTGCCCCAGCCGGTACAGCGCGGTCAGCAGCGTCGGTACGGCGGCGGACGCCACGACGGTGTCCCGGCGGCGCGTGTCCGCGTCGATGTCGTACACCGGCCGGAAGCCCTTCGCCGCGCCTAGCAGCGACAGTGCCGTACGCATCCCGGACAGCGGTCCGGACGTCCCGCTCGCCGCCGCCACGGCGGGCAGCGCGGCCCGCACCTCGTCGGGCAGCCGGCGCAACGCGGCCGTCTCGGCGGCGAAGGCGGCGCTCCGGTCGGCGTCCGGCAGTTCGCCGCAGGCAAGGAGATGCCAGACGTCCTCGAAGCCGCGGGTCCGCGCGAGTTCGACGGCGGAGTACTGGCGGTAGTGGTAGAAGCCCTCGATCCCTCGGACGTCACCGATTCGGGTGTCGGTGACGACGACTCCCGCGAGTCCTCGCGGAACCTCGATACGCGTGGCCACGGCCCTGTTGACGGACATGTTTCCTCCCTGGACTTGATTCGACTGTCCATGCTTGACTCAATCTCTGTCAATATTGATTGAATCAATATGATCCAGATGATCCAGAGGTGGATACCGTGGCCTCCATGCGCGATCAAGAACCCGCTCCCGGCCACCCCGAGCGACGGTTGAGCACCAAGGAGACCGCCGAGCTGCTCGGCGTGAAGCCCGACACCGTGTACGCGTACGTGAGTCGCGGGCAGCTCAGCAGCAGGCGCGAACCCGGCGGGCGGGGAAGCACCTTCGACGCCAAGGATGTGGAGGCGCTCGCCCGGCGCAACAGGCGGGAGAGCAGCGGGAGTTCGGGGTCCGGGGGCGAGCTGTCCGTACGGACCGGCATCACGCTCATCGAGAAGGACCGGTACTACTTCCGGGGCGTCGACGCGACCGAGCTGGCCGCGCGTCACTCCTACGAGGAGATCGTCGAGTGGCTGTGGACCGGGGAGCTGCGCCCCGGGATCACGTTCACCGCACCCAAGGCGGCCGTCGCCGTCGCCCGTCGCGCCGTGGACGCGCTGCCCGAACACACCGGCCCCACCGACCGGTTGCGGGTCGCGGCCATCGCGGCGGCGACCGCGGACCCGCTGCGCTTCGACCTGTCCGAGGAGGCCGTGCTCGGCACCGCGCGCATCCTGATCCCCACGCTCGTCGCGGCCCTGCCGCCGGTGCGGCGCGCCCATCGCGACGAGGGTCCACTGGCCCACCGCCTGTGGGCACGGCTGAGCGGACGGCCGGCTGACGAGGCGTCGCTTCGGGTCCTGGACACGGCACTTGGGCTGCTCGTCGACCACGACCTGGCCGCCTCCACCCTCGCGGTGCGGGTCGCGGCCTCGGCCCGCGCCCACCCGTACGCAGCCGTCTCCTCCGGCCTGGGGGTCCTCGAAGGCCCCCTGCACGGCGCCGCCAGCGGCCTGGCGCACCGGCTGCTGCTCGACGTGCTCGACCAGGGCAGCGCCGGGCCGGTGGTCGCCGACGAACTGCGGGCCGGCCGCCGCATCCCGGGACTCGGCCACCGGCTCTACCCGGGCGAAGACCCACGCGCGCGTGCCCTGTTCGCCCTCCTGAAGGACATCCCGGAGGCCACGTCCGCCCTCGCCGCGGCCCGGGACATCGTCGCCACCACCGCCCGCCACACCCCGCTGCACGCCAACGTCGATCTGGCTCTGGCCGTCCTCACCGTCTCCTCCGGGATGCCCTCCACAGCGGGCGAGACGGTCTTCGCCGTCGCCCGTACGGCGGGCTGGATCGCACATGCCCTGGAGGAGTACGGCGAGCGCCCGCTGCGCATGCGGCCCAGCGGTCACTACGTAGGCCCCAGACCGCCTCGACCACTGCCGGAGTAGGACACGAGCGCGGCCGGAAGTCGCCCCGGGGCAAGTCAGGTTAGGCTCACCTCTGTGAGTACGTGCGCGACCGTCTCTCGGGACCTCGACGAGCCCATTTCCGGAACCGCGGCCACGGCGACGACGTGGCTGCTGCTGGAACAGCCCGGTCCTTGGGGTGCCAAAGCGCTCACTTCGAGCCACCTGGACCCCGTGCTGGGCCGTGCCCTGGAGGCGGCCGCCGCGGACACGGGCGTACGGATCGCGCTCATCCGCCGTCCCGGACGGCACGCCGACCCCGCGCCGTCCCGGGTGCGCCAGGTGTACGCGGCCCACACCGTTCCCGGAAACGTATGGCTGCACAGCGCCACGACCACCGATCCGCGGGAACTCCTCGCCCTGGACTTCGACGCCCTCGGCACGGGTGACCCGCGCTCGTTCGGCTCGGCGCTCGGTGGTCGGGCCCACACCGGCGATCCGCTAGCGCTCGTCTGCACCAACGGCAAGCGCGACCGCTGCTGCGCCCTCCTGGGCCGCCCCCTCGCGGCGGAACTGGCCGCCTCCGGGGTCGAGGGCGCCTGGGAGGTCACGCATCTGGGCGGCCACCGTTTCTCGCCCACGCTGCTCGTCCTGCCGTACGGCTACGCGTACGGGCGCATCGGGGCCCACACGGTCAAGGAGATCCTCCAGGGCGTCCAGGACGGCCGTGTGGTCGTCGAGGGCTGCCGGGGCAGTTCGGCGTGGGAGCGGCCCGGACAAGCGGCGGAGCTGGCCGTGCGGACGGCGGCGGGCGAGTACGCGACGGACGCCTTGACCGTCGTACGGACGGACGGCGCCGCACCGCGCTGGGAGGTGACCGTCGCGCACACCGACGGGCGCCACTGGCGCGTGATCGTCGCCCAGGGCGCTTCCCTGCCGCCCCGCCCGGAGAGCTGCGGGACGTCGGTCCTCGGCGCGCCGGCGCGGATGGACGTGGTGGCGGTGCGCGAGCTGACGACGGCGCTGACGGGCTGAGCGGCTCGACACGGGTCCCCTGGTGACCTCGTAGGGAAAACGGCCGACTCCTGGGGGCCGTGCGGAAAACCGCCCTCTCCTGGAACCCTGTTTCCCCAAGAACCGGTCAAGAGATCCATGCCACACCCCTGGGGCAGCCCCCACCCCGCCACGTACCGTCATGGGCATGAGCCCCACAGCCCCCGCACGCCGCCGTCGCCTCGGGCTGCCGCGGCGGGTGTTCTCGCAGGTGCTGCTGATGCAGCTGACGATCGCCGCGGGAGTCGCGGTCCTGGCGACCGGGCTGTTCCTGGCGCCGCTGAGCAAACAGCTCGACCAGGAGGCGATGAACCGCGCCCTGGCCATCGCCCAGACGACCGCACAGCAGCCGCAGATCATCGAGGACCTCCAGAACACCCCGCCGACCGTGGACGGGCCCGTGCAGAAGGAAGCCGAGCGGGTCCGCAAGGCCACCGAGGCCGAGTACGTGGTGGTCATGGACTGGCGGGGCATTCGCTGGTCGCACACGACCCCGAGCGAGATCGGCCGGTTCGTCTCGACCTCCCCCGACCAGCCCCTGGCCGGTCAGGAGGTAAAGGAGATCGACAAGGGCACCCTGGGCCGCTCGGCCCGCGGCAAGGTGCCCGTGCGCGCCGCCGACGGCACGGTCGTCGGGGCCGTCTCCGTAGGCATCAAGTACGACAGCGTCCGCGCGCAGCTGATCAGCGCGATCCCGGGGCTGTTGGCGTACGCCGGGGGCGCTCTCGCCGTCGGTGCGCTGGCGGCCTGGCTGATCTCCCGGAGGGTCCAGCGGCAGACCCGGGACCTCGCCTTCTCGGACATCTCGGCGCTGCTCTCCGAGCGCGAGGCGATGCTGCACGGCATCCGGGAGGGCGTCGTCGCCCTGGACCGCTCCGGCCGCATACGGCTCCTGAACGACGAGGCGGGGCGGCTGCTGGGCATCGGTGACGAGGCGGTCGGGCGCTCCCTGGACGAGGCGCTCGGCGAGGGCCGTACGACCGATGTCCTGGCGGGCCGGGTGACCGGCACCGACCTGCTCGCCGTGCGCGGCCAGCGCGTCCTGGTCACCAACCGGATGCCCACCGACGACGGCGGCGCCGTGGCCACCCTGCGCGACCGCACCGAACTGGAGCAGCTCGGCCGGGAGTTGGACTCGACGCACGGTCTGATCGACGCCCTGCGCGCCCAGGACCACGAGCACGCCAACCGTATGCACACCCTCCTGGGGCTGCTCGAACTGGAGATGTACGACGACGCGGTGGACTTCGTCGGGGAGGTGGTCGGCGATCACCGGGCGACGGCCGAGCAGGTCACCGAGAAGATCCAGGACCCGCTGCTCGCCGCCCTGCTGGTGGGCAAGGCGACCGTCGCGGCCGAGCGGGGCGTGGCCCTGTGGATCGGCGACAGGACCTGGCTGCCCGACCGGTTGATCGACCCGCGCGGACTGGTCACGGTCGTCGGCAACCTCGTGGACAACGCGCTCGACGCCGTCGGCGGCACACCGCACGCACGCGTGGAGGTCGAATTGCGGACAGAGGGGCCTACGGCCGTGCTCCGGGTGCGGGACACGGGCCCCGGGATCCCGGAGGAACAGCGGGAGTTGGTGTTCACCGAGGGGTGGTCCACGAAGAAGCCCCCGGCTCATGGCAAGCGCGGTATAGGGCTCCCCCTGGTGCGTCGGCTGGCCGAACGGCAGGGCGGCAGCGCGGTGGTGACGGAGGCGTTCGGCGGGGGCGCGGAGTTCGTGGTCGTCCTGCCCGAGGCGCTGACCGAGCCCGACCTGGAACCCGCCCTCGCCGCCCCCGGGGAGACCACTGCCGAGGAGGAGTCGCGATGATCGAGGTCCTGGTCGTGGACGACGACACGCGGGTCGCCCAGGTCAACGCGGCCTACGTGGGGAAGGTGCCGGGCTTCCATGTCGCCGCCGAGGCGCACAGCGCGGCCGAGGCGCTGAACCGGCTGGAGACGCTGCCGCATCTGGACCTGGTCCTCCTGGACCACTATCTGCCCGACGAGACGGGTCTGGCGGTCGTCCAGGAGATGCGCCGGCGCGGCCACCAGACCGACGTGATCATGGTGACGGCGGCCCGGGACGTGACGACCGTGCAGGCGGCGATGCGGCAGGGCGCGCTCCAGTACCTGGTCAAGCCGTTCGCCTTCGCGGGCCTGCGGGCCAAGCTGGAGGCGTACGCGGAACTGCGCCGCACGCTCGACGGAGGCGGAGAGGCCGAACAGGCCGAGGTGGACCGCATCTTCGGCGCCCTGTCCGCGCCCTCGGAGCCCGGGCTGCCCAAAGGGCACTCCCCCACCACGGCGAAACTCGTGCGCCAGTCCCTGATGAACGCCGAAGGCCCGCTGTCCGCCCAGGAGATCGCCGACCGCACCGGGGTGAGCCGACAGACCGCCCAGCGCTATCTGAAGCTCCTGGAGCGCACCGGACGGGCCAGGCTGACGCTCAAGTACGGCGACGCGGGCCGCCCGGAACACCGCTACGTGTGGGCGACCCGCGCCTGAAGGCACGGCCTGTGGGGGCGGGGGAAGGGGCCGTACCCCTTGCCTTCTGTACGGATGGCGACCGCGCGACCGTCAGCCCGTCGCGTTCTTCACGAACTCGGTCGTGTACGTCTTGTCGAGGTCCACGTTCGCGTTCTTGATCGTGGGGTTGAACGCCTTCAGCACCTTCTCGACGGTCTCCGGGCCGTTCGCCGGCATCACGCCGTCCTTGGTGAACATCGGCAGCGTGCTCTTGATCGCGGTGGCGTAGAGGAACTTGTTGCCCTGGGAGTAGTCGGCGGGCATCTTGTCGGCGATCTCGGTTGCGCTGTGGGTGGACATCCACGTGAGCGTCTTGACGAATGCATTGACCATCTTCTGCACAGTTGACTTGTGGCTGTTCACCCAGTCCGTCTGCATGTACAGACTTGACGAGGGGTACGGCCCACCGAGCGCCGCCTGTGACCCCTCGGGCGTCCGCATGTCGACGAGGATCTTGCCGGCCTTCTTGTCGAGGATCGTGGCGACGGTCGGGTCGGTCGTCATCCCCGCGTCGATGGAGCCCTGTTGGAGCGCGGCGACGAAGGTCGGGCCCGCGCCGACGGCGACCGGGGTGAACTCGCTGACGTCGACGCCGTTCTTGACGGCCAGGTACTTGGTGAGGAAGTCGGTGGAGGAGCCGAGGCCGGTCACACCGAGCTTCTTGCCCTTGAAGTCCTTGGCCGACTTGACCTTTCCCTGGGCCTTGGTGGACACGACCTCCACCTCGCCGGGCGCCTGCGAGAACTGCACCACGGACTCGACCGACTTGCCCTTGACCTGCAGGTCGAGCGTGTGGTCGTAGAAGCCGACGGCCCCTTGGACCTGCCCGGAGACGAGCGCGGTCTCGGCCTGGACGCCGGCCGGTTCGCTCAGCAGTTCCACATCGAGGCCCTCGGCGTCGAAGTAGCCGAGCCGCTGGGTGAGCATCGCGGGCAGGTAGATGACCTTGTCCAGGCCACCGACCATGATCTTGACCTTCACGCCCTTGCCGTCGCCCTTGCCGCCGGAGCCGGTGGAGGCGGTGCTGGCCGCGTCGTTGGCGCAGGCGGTGAGGGAGGAGAGGGCGAGCAGGCCCGAGGCGGCCAGGGCGGTGTATCTGGCGGTCTTGCGCATGGCGGTTCACGTCCTTGTGAGGGTGCGGTGCAGGGAGGAAGGGGGCTCTTCGACAGGGGCCCCGGGAGGGGCCGTTCAGCTGTCGGAGCCCGACGGCTTCCAGCGGAAGATGCGGTTCTCGCCGAAGGTCAGGAGCCCTTCGGCGACCAGGGCGACGACCGCGAGGATCACCATCGCGGCGTACACACCGGCCGCGTTGAAGGTGCCCTGGGACTGCGCGACGAGCAGGCCGATGCCCTTGGTGGCACCGATGTACTCCCCGACGATCGCGCCGATGAGGGCGAAGCCGAAGCTGACGTGGAGGCTGGTGAAGATCCAGGAGGTCGCGGACGGGATGACCACCTGAAGGGTCACCCTGCGGTCGCTGGCGCCGAGGATGCGGGCGTTGGCGACCAGGTTGCGGTCGACCTCGCGGGCGCCCTGGAAGGCGTTGAAGAACACCGGGAAGAAGACGAGCACGACGGCCGACGCGACCTTGGAGGCCGGTCCGAGTCCGAACCAGATCACGAAGATCGGGGCGAGCACGATCCTCGGTATGGAGTTGAGCACCTTGATGTATGGACCAAGTATGTCGGCGAGCAAGGTGATCCGCCCCAGAGCGATACCGAACACGACACCGGCGATCACACCGATGATCCAGCCCAGCAGCGCCTCCTGGAGCGTGAACCAGATCTGCTCCCCCAGGGAGCCGAGCGCGGTCCCGTGCATCACCCAGGTGTAGATCTGGTCCCAGATCTTGGAGGGCATCGAGAAGTTGAACGGATCGATGACCTTGGCCCGGGAGAGCGCCTCCCACAGCCCCAGAACGGCGACCAGGAGCAGCACTCTCGCCGCCCCGACGCCGGCCTTGCGTTTACGGGCCGCACGCGCGCGTGAATGGGCGCGGTCCGACTTGGCGCCCGGCTCGGTGGCAGCCGTGGCGACCCGGTCCTCAGGCATGACGTCAGGCGACATTGGCCACACCCCTCTCGCGCGTGATGCGGACCTCTTCGCCGAGGGACTCCCAGATCTCGCGGTAGATCTCGATGAACCGCGGCTCCAGGCGCACCGATTCGACCTTGCGGGGCCGCGGCAGATCGATGTCGAAGACCTGCTTCACGGTGGCCGGCCCGGCGGTCATCACGACGACCCGGTCGGCCAGCGCGATGGACTCCTCCAGGTCGTGGGTCACGAAGACGACCGAGGCGCCGGTGCCCTCCCACAGCTCCAGGAGTTCGTCCGACATCAGGGCCCTGGTCTGCACGTCGAGCGCCGAGAACGGCTCGTCCATCAGCAGGATCTCGGGGTCGTTGACGAAGGTCGCGGCGAGCGCGACGCGCTTGCGCATACCGCCGGAGAGCTGGTGCGGATAGCGGTCCTCGAAGGCGGAGAGCCCGACCCGGGCCAGCCACTCACGCGCCTTCGCCTTCGCCTCCGCCTTGGGTACGCCCCGGAAGCGCGGGCCCGCCATGACGTTGGACAGGACCGTGCGCCAGGGGAAGGTGGCGTCCTGCTGGAAGACGAAGCCGACCTTGTCGCCGACGCCGGAGACGGGCTCCCCGGCCACCAGTACATCGCCCTCGGAGGGCTCTTCAAGTCCGCTGACGAGGGTCAGCGTGGTCGACTTGCCGCAGCCCGTGGGGCCCACGACCGCCACGAACTCGCCACGTCCGACGGTGAGATCAAGCCCCCGTACGGCCGTGTGCAGACCCCCCGACGGGGTCCTGAAGGTCTTGCTCGCGCCCCGCAGCTCGATGGCGGGGCTGGTGTCTGCGCTCATGGCCGGGACCGTAGATGTGGCCCGGACCACAGCAGCAGTCTTCTGGGCGCAAGCCGTTCTTTTGCTCGCAAGAGCCTGTTGTGCTCGTTTTGCTCGCGCTACAACTGCGGAGCCGAAACACGGGCTTAACGCTCGCCATGGCCTTGAGGAAAGAGGCCCGATGATTGACGTCATGGTCGTGGACGACGACTTCCGCGTCGCCGAGATCAACGCCAGGTACGTGGGAAAGGTTCCCGGCTTCCGGGTCGCCGCCCGCGCGCACAGCGCCGCCCAGGCGCTGGCCACCGTGGAGCGCGGGGCCATCGACCTGGTGCTGCTCGACCACTATCTGCCGGACCAGACGGGTCTCGAACTCGTCCACCGCATGCGGCAACAGGGCCACGGCACCGACGTCATCATGATCACGGCGGCCAGCGATGTGACGACCGTGCAGCGGGCGATGCGCCTGGGCGCCCTGCACTACCTGGTCAAGCCGTTCACCTTCGCCGCGCTGCGCACCCGCCTCGACTCGTACGCCGCGCTGCGCCGCACCGTCGACCGCGTCGGCGGCCGTGGCATCGCCGGGCAGGAGCAGGTCGACCGCATCTTCGGCGCCCTGCGCACGACGACCGTGCCGACCTCCCCCGGTCTGCCCAGCGGCCACTCGGAGCCGACCACCGACCTGATCTGCGGCGTCCTGCACAGCGCCGGCCACCCGCTCTCGGCCCACGAGGTCGCCGCCGAGACCGGCCTGAGCCGCTCGACCGCCCAGCGCTACCTCCGCCACCTGGAACAGGCCGGCCGCCTCCGCCTCTCCCTCAAGTACGGCGACACGGGCCGCCCGGAACACCGCTACGCCTGGGTCGCGCCGTAGCCACGCGCGGCACGGCACGCGGGCGCCCTCCGCCGTCGTACAAGATCGAACCGCGCGGGTACGACGACGGTGGGCGCCCCCGCTACACGGCCCCCGCCCCCGTCAGTGCCCGTACCTCGGTCTCCGCGTGCTTGGCCTCGTCCGGGACCTCCGTCGAGGTGACCGTGCCGAGCCAGCCGGCCAGGAAGCCGAGCGGGATCGACACGAGGCCGGGGTTCTGCAGCGGGAAGAACTGGAAGTCGACGCCCGGGAACAGCGAATCGGGACTGCCCGACACGACCGGCGACAGCAGCACGAGCACGAGGGCGGGGATCAGCCCGCCGTATACGGCCCACACGGCGCCGCGGGTCGTGAAGCCGCGCCAGAACAGCGAGTAGAGCAGCACCGGGAGGTTCGCCGAGGCGGCGACGGCGAAGGCGAGGCCCACCAGGAAGGCGACGTTGAGGTCCCTGGCGAGCAGGCCCAGCGCGATCGCGACCACACCGATCCCGACGGCCGCCGTCCGCGCGACCGCCACCTCGCTGTACGGCTTGGCGCGCGGGCGGCGCAGCGACGCGTACAGATCGTGGGCCACGGACGCCGAGGAGGCGAGCGTGATCCCGGCGACCACCGCGAGGATGGTGGCGAAGGCGACGGCGGCGACGATCGCGAACAGGACGGTCCCACCTGTGGAGTTGGCGCCGCCCAGGTCGAGCGCCAGCAGCGGGACCGCCGTGTTCCCCGCCGCGTTCGACTTCCGCATGGCGTCCGGTCCGACGATCGCGGCGGCGGCGAAGCCCAGCACGATGGTCATCAGGTAGAAGCCGCCGACAAGCCCGATCGACCAGATCACCGAACGGCGCGCGGCCCGCGCGGTCGGCACGGTGTAGAAGCGGGACAGGATGTGCGGCAGGCCCGCCGTACCCAGGACGAGCGCCAGGCCCAGGCTCATGAAGTCGAACCGCGCGGTCCAGTCCCCGCCGTACTTGAGCCCCGGCGCCAGGAACGCCAGGCCGTGACCGCTGCGATCGGCCGCGCTGAGCAGCAACTGGTCGACGTTTCCGTGGAAGCGCACCAGGACCAGCACCGTCAGCGCGACGGTGGTGCTGAGCAGCAGGACCGCTTTCACGATCTGGATCCAGGTGGTGGCCCGCATCCCTCCCAACGACACATAGATCACCATGAGCGCGCCGACGCCGATGACGGTCCACGCCCGCGCGGCCGGGCTGGTCCCGCCCAGCAGCAGCGACACCAGACTGCCCGCGCCCACCATCTGTGCCACCAGGTACAGAACGGACACGGTGACCGAGGAAGTTCCCGCCGCGATCCGTACCGGCCGTTCGCTCATCCGCGCGGCGACCACGTCGGCGAGCGTGAACCGCCCGCAGTTGCGGACCAGTTCGGCGACCAGGAGCAGCACCACGATCCAGGCCACGAAGAAGCCGACCACGTACAGCATGCCGTCGTAGCCGTACAGGGCGATGAGTCCGGTGACACCCAGGAAGGAGGCTGCGGACATGTAATCCCCCGCGATGGCAAAACCATTCTCCATTGGGGAGAAGAGTCGTCCGCCCGCGTAGAACTCCTCCGCCGAACCGTGCCGGTTGCGGCTCACCCAGGTCGTGATCCCCAGGGTGACGGCGACGAAGCCGCTGAACAGCAGCAACGCCAGCGTCTGATGATTGCCGGTCACGACACACCGCCTCGCACACCACGCGTCAGTTCCTGCGTGTCCCAGCGCAGTTCGAGCGCGGCCCGGTCCCTGCGCAGCCGCGCGTGCCGGGCGTACGCCCAGGTGAGCAGGAAGGTGGTGACGAACTGCCCGAGCCCCGCCACCATCCCCACGTTCACGGCACCCGCCACGGGCCGGGCCATGAACCCGGGCGCGGTCGTCGCGGTCACCACGTACGCCACGTACCAGGCGAAGAACATGGCCACCGCCGGCACCACGAACCTCAGATACCGGCTGCGCACCTCCTGGAAGGCCGCGCTGCGCTGCACCTCCAGGTACACGTCCGCGGCGCGCAGCGCCCGGCCCCCGTCCTCCCGGCGGGCGGACGGCACTTCGGGGGCGGGCACCCCCACGCCGTCCGACTCGCCCCAGCCGGACGCGAGCGCGTCGTACCACGGGTCGTGGTACCGCACCTTTCCGGTTGCCTCGGCGGGGGTCAGGTCATGACCTTCGTGGTGCTCGGCCGGACTCTCGTGACCATTCCCGCCACCGCGGGGACGACCGTTGCTTGACTGCATGCCCAAGGATGGACAGAACGGGAAGATCCCCGACTCTTCTTCTCCGCTGTCTTCACCCCATCAGGTGACTCAACCCGCTGGTGGCCGCACCAGTCCCTTGCCGTAGGCGTAACGCACCGCCTGCGCACGGTCCTTGAGCCCCGTCTTGGCGAACAGGTTGTTGATGTGGGTCTTCACGGTCGCCGTGGAGACATGCAGCTTGCGGGCGATCTCCTGGTTGCTCAGCCCCTCGGCGATCAGCAACAGCACCTCGGTCTCCCGCGCGGTGAGCCCGTCCGGCGGCTCTTCGGGCCCCGGCGACGGCTGCGGCTCGGGCTCCGACAGGCGCTCCAGCAAACGCCGTTGGATGCTCGGCGACAGTCCGGCGTCCCCCGACAGCACGCTGTGCACCGCCCGTACGATCTCCTCGCCGCCCGCGTCCTTGGTGAGGTAGCCACGCGCCCCCGCGCGCAGCGCCGGGAACAGCGACGCGTCGTCCGCGAACGTCGTCAGCACCACGACCTGCGTTCCGGGATGCTCCGCGCGGATGCGCCGGGTCGCCTCGACACCGTCGCAGCGCGGCATGCGCAGGTCCATCAGGACGACGTCCGGGGCGAGTTCGGCGACGAGTCGCACCGCCTCGTCCCCGTCGCCGGCCGCGCCGACGACCTCGATCCCGGGCAGCAGCCCCAGCAGCATCACGATGCCTTCCCGTACGACGGTCTGGTCGTCCGCGACCACGACCCGCGCGGTTCTCCTCACGGCCTCATCCGTCATGCGGGCACCTTCAGCGTCACCACGAACCCCTCCTCGTCAGGCCCGGCCCGCAGGGAACCGCCCAGCAGCTCGGCGCGTTCCCGCATGCCGAGCAGACCGTATCCACCTCCCGCCCCGGTGAGTTCGCCGGGCGAACCGCCCGAGTCCCGTACGTCCAGCGTCACTTCGTGCTCGCCGTAGTCCAGCGTGAGCAGCACCTTGGCGCCCGGGGCGTGCTTGCGGACGTTCGTCAGCGCCTCCTGGGCGACCCGGCGCACGGCCTGCGAGGCCTCGGCGGGCAGTTGTCTGCGATCACCCGTAACGGTGACCTCCGCACCACCTGTCGTACCGACGATCTCGGCCAGGAAGTCCTCCAGCGGGCTCATCTCGCCGCGCAGCGCGGACAGGGCCTGCCGGGTCTCCACCAGGCCGTCGCGGGCCATCCCCCGTGCCGCCACGACCCGTTCCAGAATCGTCTCCCGGTCGGCGCCCCGCTCTATCAGCAGCCTGGCCGCCTCCAGGTGCACGAGCTGCGCCGAGAGGCTGTGGGCCAGCACGTCGTGGATCTCCCGGGCGATCCGGGCCCGCTCCGCCAGCGCGGCGGACTCCGCCTCGGCCGTGCGCGCCAGGCGCTCCTGGGTGAGCAGCCGCTGGGCGTTGCCCCGGGCCTCGGCGTCGAGGCGGAGCGTGTATCCGGCGAGGGCCAGCCCGGCCGTGGTGACCGTGGTGGTCAGCCATACGTCGTTGTTGACCGCGGCGAAGATCGCGAGGGACACCGATGTCACCGGCACGGCGACGGCGATGGGCAGCCGCTCCAGCGAGATGACGGCACAACCGCACCAGACGACAAGAGCCGGGACCGTGAAGCCGGTCGCCTGTCCCGCTATCGCGATCCCGAGGAGCGCGGCGACGAGGGCTACTGACGGCCAGAGTCTGTGGGCGAGAGTGGTGCGCCAGAACGCCCAGCCGAGGGCCGCGGTCGCCAGGATGCCCGCCACACCGCCGGCCAGGGCCCAGCCATGCGTGTGGTTGCCGCCGAAGGCGCCCCCGAGCAGCACGCCGATCACCAGCAGCCGGACGGCCCAGGCGAGCAGCCGCCGGGGCCGGGAGACGCCCTCCCGGCCCAGCGCTTCCCGTGAGGGCCAGCGCGTCCATGCGTTCTCGGTCACGCGCGCTCCTTCGGGACGGGCCGTGCCATGCCGAGACCGTACGCCGGGGCCGATCCGGCCGCCCCGGTGAAGGACTGGGCCCGCCAGGCCAGGACCCCGGAGCGGACCAGCAGCGTCGCCGCGAGACCGAGCATCAGGGCCGAGCTGTTCTGGTGCACGCCCACGACCGCGCCCAGTGCCATGAGGCCGACGCGCAGGGCTATGCCGACGATCCAGACGCCTCCGCTGGCCTTGGTGCTCTTGCTCCACACGGAACCGTCCGTCTCTACCCACAGGCGCGTGGTCCAGGCCCAGCCGGCTCCGGTGGCCAGTCCGATGACCAGCTCGACGGCGAGGAGGAGGGCCGACTCGGTGTGGTGGTGGGCGTCGAGTATGCCGGGATCGCGCAGCGCGACGACGCCGAGGATCACGGGGAGGAGCCACCAACGCCGGTCGGTGTCGATCCGACGGGCGCCGAACTGCCGCACGATCACCACCGCGACGACGGCCACGATCACCAACGCGTTGACGAGCCCGGACATCAGAGCCTCCGTGAGCGGAAGGGATGCCGGCCGCGAGCGCTGCCGACGCATTCGACGCTACGGAAATCCGCAGGCCGGCAGATCGGCGCCAGGGTGGATCGTGGGTGGATCCCCGAACCACCCCGCCCTCCACCCACGGGTGGAGCCGACTGGTGGCGCCGGGTCTGTGCGCGGCGATCTCGCCGGGCCTGCGTCAGCCCGTCGCGCTGTGCCGGTGTCAGGCGGTGCTGCCGCGGGCCGGTGCCAGGCGGTCGCGGCGAGCCGGTGCAAGGCGGCCATGCCGGACCTGCGCCGGGCGGTCATGCCGAGCCGGTGTCAGGCGGTGCTGCCGGGCCAGTGCGAGGCGATCGCGCCGAGCCGGTGCAAGGCGGCCCTGCCGGACCTGCGCCGGGCGGTCATGCCGAGCCGATGTCAGGCGGTCCTGCCGGGCCTGCGTCGAGGGGTCTTTCCGGGCCGGTGTCAGGGCAGTCGCGCCAAGCCGGTGGAAAGCGGCCGCGCGCGCCTGCGACGAGCAGTCGCTCCGGGCCGATGTCAGACGGTCGCGCCAAGCTGGTGGAAGCCCGGCCGTGCCGGGCCTGCGTCGGGCAGTCGTGCCAAGCCGGTGTCGAGCGGTCGTTCCGGCTGGTGTCAGACATTCGCGCCGAGCCGATGGAAGACAACCGTGCCGAGCCTGCGCCGGGCAGTCGTGCCGGGCCGGTATCAGGTGGTCGCGCCAGCCCGTGTCAGGCGGTCGTGCCATGTCCGCGTCCATATCCGCGCCCGCGCCCGTGTCGGGCACGGAGGGATCGTGCCAGCCCGGGTCAAAGCCGCCGAGCCGTGGCCCGGGCCCAGGTCGGACCCGGGCCCGGCACTGCGGTCAGGCGTCGATCCGCGACCGGTCCAGCGTCGCGGCCGAGCTGGAGATGAACTCCTTGCGCGGCGCCACGTCGTTGCCCATCAGCAGGTCGAAGACCTGCTCGGCCGCCTCCAGGTCGGAGAGGTTGATCCGGCGCAGGGTGCGGTGGCGGGGGTCCATCGTCGTCTCGGCCAGCTGGTCGGCGTCCATCTCTCCGAGACCCTTGTAACGCTGGATGGAGTCCTTGAACCGGACGCCCTTGCTCTGGAACTCCAGCATCTTCTCGCGCAGCTCACGGTCCGAGTACGTGTAGACGTACTTGTCCTGGCCCTTCTTGGGCTGGACCAGCTCGATGCGGTGCAGCGGGGGCACCGCGGCGAACACCCGGCCGGCCTCGACCATGGGCCGCATGTAGCGCTGGAACAGGGTCAGGAGCAGGCACCGGATGTGGGAGCCGTCCACATCGGCGTCGGTCATCATGATGATCTTGCCGTAGCGGGCCGCGTCGATGTCGAAGGTACGCCCCGACCCGGCTCCTATGACCTGGATGATCGCCCCGCACTCGACGTTCTTCAGCATGTCGGTGACGGACGACTTCTGGACGTTGAGGATCTTGCCGCGGATCGGCAGCAGCGCCTGGAACTCGGAGTTCCGGGCGAGCTTGGCCGTACCGAGCGCGGAGTCTCCCTCGACGATGAAGAGCTCGCTGCGCTCCACGTCGTCGCTGCGGCAGTCGGCGAGCTTGGCGGGCAGCGAGGAGGACTCCAGGGCCGTCTTGCGGCGCTGCGCGTCCTTGTGCTGCCGGGCCGCGATACGCGTGCGTGCGGCGGCGACGGCCTTCTCCATGACCACCCGGGCCTGGGCCGCCGCGTCACGCTTCGTCGAGGTCAGGAAGTCCTTGAGCTCCTTGGCGACCACGTTGGCGACGATGCGGCGCGCCGCCGACGTACCGAGCACCTCCTTGGTCTGGCCCTCGAACTGCGGTTCGGCGAGCCGGACGGTGACGACCGCGGTGAGGCCCTCCAGGGCATCGTCCTTGACGACGTCGTCCTCGGCGACGCGCAGCAGCTTCTTGGCGCGCGCCACCTCGTTCATCGTCTTGACGACGGCCTGCTCGAAACCGGCGACATGGGTACCGCCCTTGGGGGTGGCGATGATGTTCACGTACGACCGGAGGGTCGTGTCGTAGCCGGTCCCCCAGCGCATGGCGATGTCGACGCCGAGTTCGCGCGTGACCTCGGTGGGCGTCATCTGCCCGTGGTCGTCCAGGACGGGCACCGTCTCCTTGAAGGTGCCCTGGCCCGACAGACGCAGGACGTCGCAGACCGGCTTGTCGTTCGCCAGGTACTCGCAGAACTCGCTGATGCCGCCGTCGAAGCGGAAGGACTCCTCCCCCTTGCTGCCGCCCTCACCGAGGCCGTACTCGTCGCGGACGACGATGGTCAGTCCGGGCACCAGGAACGCGGTCTGCCGGGCCCGCTGATGCAGGCCCTCCAGGGAGAGCTTGGCGTCCTTGAGGAAGATCTGGCGGTCGGCCCAGTAGCGCACGCGCGTGCCGGTGCGGGTCTTGGGGATCCGCTTGGCCTTGCGCAGGCCACCGGGCTCGAACGGGGCGTCCGGACCGGTGGCGGTGAAGGAGCCCGGCACCCCGCGCCGGAAGCTGATGGCGTGGGTGTTGCCGCTGCGGTCCACCTCGACGTCGAGCCGCGCGGACAGGGCGTTCACCACGGAGGCGCCCACGCCGTGCAGACCACCGGAGGCGGCGTACGAGCCGCCGCCGAACTTGCCGCCGGCGTGCAGCTTGGTCATGACGACCTCGACACCGGAGAGGCCGGTCTTGGGCTCGACGTCGACCGGGATGCCCCGGCCGTTGTCCCGGACCTCCACCGAGGCGTCGTCGTGCAGGATCACCTCGATGTGGTCGCAGTAGCCCCCGAGGGCCTCGTCCACGGAGTTGTCGATGATCTCCCACAGACAGTGCATCAGGCCACGACTGTCGGTCGACCCGATGTACATACCCGGGCGCTTGCGTACGGCCTCGAGCCCCTCGAGGACGAGCAGGTGCCGCGCGGTGTAGTTGGAACCGTCCCGGTCTGCTCCTGCCAGCAGCGCTGTCGACGGCACGGACGTTTCGGCGGTCACGCGGTTCGCTCCTCGCTGAATTTCAGATGAGGCCCTTTTGGGTAAGGGCCCGGCTTCGGTTGCCGCTCAGAGGGTACCGAGGCCTGGTAGAGCCGTTGTAACGCCACCCTCGTCTCCTCCTCACCCTAATCCAGGGTCGTATGCCTGTTCGATCCCTCGATGGAGTGAAGTACATATCACGTTCCCTTCGGGGCATGAACCATTTAGGCTCCGGGCACGTCCTCATGAACAACCGGCAACCCAGCCGGATGGACCCGACCCTGACCCCACAGCGCGAACCCGTACAGACACATAGACACGCAATACGGCACATTCGCCGCCAACCGGCAGCAGACAGCCGCCCCGGAAGAATTTTTCGAGGAAAAGCCACGAGCGGGAACGTTTTCGGGCTGGTTGGATGTTGACCCTGGTACGACAGCTCGTCGAGCTAGAGAAGAGGCGACGTGACTACTGTTCTGACCCCCGCGAGCCCACTGACGGCCGCCGATCGCTGCGACCGCTGCGGCGCCCAGGCATACCTGCGCGTCGTCCTGCTGAGCGGCGGAGAACTGCTCTTCTGCGCCCACCACGGCCGCAAGTTCGAGCCGGAACTCAAGAAGATCGCCGCTGAGATACAGGACGAGTCGGAGCGGCTGACCTCCGCTCCTGCTGCAAGCGTTCCTGAAGAAGACCGCTGACACTTCGCGTCCACGACGAGCCAGCACCGGCCCAGGCCGGCGACGGGCGGCCCCGCTCCTGAACCACAGGAGCGGGGCCGCCCGTCTTCGTGTACCCGCGGATGCCCCTCAGAGGCCGTCAGGCGCCCCTGTGCGGCCCGGGCGAGCCGCGGTGGCGGCCGAGTGCCCGCAGCACGTCGGACACCCGGCTGTAGACGCCGGGGCTCCCGGCCCGCCCGCACCCGCTGCCCCACGACACGAGCCCGACCAGCCGCCCCTGGGCGACCAGCGGCCCCCCGCTGTCCCCCTGGCAGGCGTCACGGCCTCCCTGAGCCTCTCCGGCGCACAGCATGGACTCCGGGAGGTAGGTGCCGTCCGCACCGGCCGGATAGGCCTCCTCGCAGCTCGCGTCGGACAGCACGTGCAGGCGTGCCGCGTGCAGGCTGCCCGCGTAGTCGCCGCTGCCGGTGAGATCGCCCCAGCCGTAGACCGTGGCGGCCGTGCCCGGTGCGTACGCCGTGTCGCCCACAGCCGCCATCGTGATGACCGAGCTCTGGGGCAGCGGATCGGCGAGCGTGAGCACGGCGAAGTCGCCGGCGTTGCTGACGGCGTCGTAGCGCGGATTGACCGACACGTCGCGGACGGCGATCTCCTGGCCCCGGTCCGAGAGCAGGTCCGTACGGCCGGTGATGACCTTGAGGTCGGCCGCGCGGTGCGGCGGCGCCCCCAGGACGTCGTCGCCCATGCAGTGGGCCGCGGTTAGCACGGTGGTCCGGCCCACGGCCACACCGCCGCAGAACTGTCCTGCCCGGGTACCCCCGAACCGGTCACGGCTGGACAGCGCCACCGTCCAGGGACTCACGGAGACATCGACCGGGAATCCGCCGACGACGATGCTGTCGGCGGCCACGGGGGACGCGGCGACCAACGGTATGGCGGACGCGGCAGCCGCCAGGACCAGCGGCCGGGTCAGCGCCCGGGCAAGGGGACGACGCATGCACGTTCCTCACTCTGGGATGGTCATGAGAGACCCAGAGTGATCCAGCGCGCCGCGCCGCGCACCCGCGGCCAGCACGAAGGCCCGGCTCCCCGAGGGGAGACCGGGCCTTTCGTGTCGTACGACTACGGCCTAGTCGAGGTAGTCGCGCAGCACCTGCGAACGCGACGGGTGGCGCAGCTTCGACATGGTCTTGGACTCGATCTGGCGGATGCGCTCACGGGTGACCCCGTACACCTTGCCGATCTCGTCGAGGGTCTTCGGCTGACCGTCGGTGAGACCGAAGCGCATCGAGACCACACCGGCCTCGCGCTCGGACAGGGTGTCCAGGACGGAGTGCAGCTGCTCCTGGAGGAGGGTGAAGCTGACCGCGTCGGCCGGGACGACGGCTTCGGAGTCCTCGATGAGGTCACCGAACTCGCTGTCGCCGTCCTCACCCAGGGGGGTGTGCAGGGAGATGGGCTCGCGGCCGTACTTCTGGACCTCGATGACCTTCTCCGGGGTCATGTCGAGTTCCTTGGCCAGCTCCTCCGGGGTGGGCTCGCGGCCCAGGTCCTGGAGCATCTGGCGCTGCACACGAGCGAGCTTGTTGATGACCTCGACCATGTGCACCGGGATACGGATGGTGCGGGCCTGGTCGGCCATCGCGCGGGTGATCGCCTGACGGATCCACCAGGTGGCGTACGTGGAGAACTTGTAGCCCTTGGTGTAGTCGAATTTCTCGACCGCGCGGATCAGACCGAGGTTGCCCTCCTGGATGAGGTCCAGGAAGAGCATGCCGCGGCCGGTGTAGCGCTTGGCCAGGGAGACCACCAGGCGGAGGTTGGCCTCCAGGAGGTGGTTCTTGGCGCGGCGGCCGTCCTCGGCGATGATCTCCAGCTCGCGCTTGAGCTTGGGGGCGAGCTTGTCGGCGTTGGCCAGCTTGTCCTCGGCGAACAGACCGGCCTCGATGCGCTTGGCGAGCTCGACCTCCTGCTCGGCGTTGAGGAGGGGGACCTTGCCGATCTGCTTGAGGTAGTCCTTGACGGGGTCGGCGGTGGCACCGGCCGCGGCGACCTGCTGCGCGGGCGCGTCGTCCTCGTCCTCGTCGGAGAGCACGAACCCGGCGCTCTCGGCGCCCTCGGGCTCGTCCCCGGTCTTGCCGGGGGTCTCCTCGGTGGCCTCTTCGTCGACCAGCTCGGCGTCGTCCTTCTTGGCGCTGGTCTTCTTGGCGGCCGCCGTCGTCTTCTTGGCGGCGACCTTCTTGGCGACCGCCTTCTTGGCGGGCGCCGCCTTCTTGGCGGCGACCTTCTGAGCGTCGTCCTCGGCGGGAGCGTCGGCGACAGGGGCGGCCGGAGTGGCGGTGGCGGTGGCGGTGGCCTTCTTGGCGGTCACCGTCTTCGCGGCGACCGTCTTGGTGGCGGTGCGCTTGGCCGGACTCTTCGCTGCGACGCTCTTTCGGGTGCGCTTGGGCTCCGCGGCACTGACCATCAGCGTCACACCCTCTTCCTCGAGGATCTGGTTGAGGCTGCGCAGTACGTTCTTCCACTGAGTGGCCGGAATCTGGTCAGCTTCGAAGGCCCGACGCACGTCATCGCCGGCGATCTGCCCCTCAGCCTTTCCCCGCTCGATGAGCGCCATGACAGAGACGGACTCGGCGATCTCCGGCGGGAGCGTACGGGATGTGCTGGCCGACACGAACAACCTCTCGGAACGATGGAAAACGGCTTCCGGCCCCGTCCGGTACGGACAGGAACCGACGACCGCCGACTGGGGATGGGCCGACGGCGCGGGCTGAGCCCGGAAGAAACACAGCGCCTTGAACGGCGTCCGTATTCCCTTCCGCGGCTGTCACCTCTTAGGTCATCGCGCAGTGCCCGCGAGCGTTACGCCCAATCTGCGTGGCCCGAGTCACACCCCGTAAGCGTTCAAAAACGGTCAGACACGGGCAGAGGAGGTCACCCACGGCCGCGCCAGACGCTTCTCAGAGAGATCCGGCACCCCGTCGCACCGCCGGACCCCGCCGGATTCCCTGGAGGATCCTGCGGGGTCCGGCGGAAGACGGGCGCCCCGGCCGGGCGCCACCACGAGAACGCGGCACACCTCGACCGCGCCGACCACCCGCGCGCGTCAGTGTTCGCGCGGGGCGGGCACCACGCGCTCCGGCTCGGGGTGCACGATGAGCAACTGCCGCATGGCCGCCTCGGCCGCCGCGCCGTCACCGGCGGCGAGGGCGTCGACGATCCGGGCGTGGTGCCCCAGGGAGGCGTCGGTCGGGCGGTCACAGCCCGTGACCGGGCCCCCGGAGACCTGGAGGGCCGAGGAGACGATCCCGGAAAGGTGCTCCAGCATCCGGTTGCCCGCGACCTGGATGAGCAGCGAGTGGAACTCGGCGTCCGCGCGGGAGAAGGTCAGCGCGTCACCCTGGCCCATGGCGTGGCTCATGATCTCGACCATGTCGGAGAGGCGCTGCTGGACGTCCTCGCGCCCGTGCCCGGCGGCGAGGCGGGCGGCGAGCGGCTCGATCGTCCAGCGCAGCTCGCTCAGCTCACGGCGCTGGTTGTCGCGCTGCGGGCCGAAGGCGCGCCATTCGATGATGTCCGGGTCGAGGAGGTTCCAGTCGCTGACGGGACGCACGCGCGTGCCGACGTTCGGGCGCGCGCTGACCAGGCCCTTGGCCTCCAGGACGCGGAGCGACTCGCGGACGACGGTGCGGGAGACCTCGAAACGCTGGCCGATCTCCTCGGGCACCAGCGGACGGTCGGCGCCCAGGTCCCCGGAGACGATCATCTGACCCAGCTGCTGGACGAGTTGGCCGTGCAGCCCGCGTCCGCGGCTGCCCGCGGCACGCCGGCCCACGCGGCCCAGCTCGGGGTCGGAACCGTCCCAGGAGGGGGCTCCGAGGCGCTCGGTGACGGGCGCCTCGACGTAGGGGTAGCGGTCGAGTCCGCCCGGGCCGGCGAGACCGGAGTCTGCGGAGTGGGCGGCGGTCATCATGGGGTGCGCAAGGGTACTCACGGATCCTTTGTCGGCGCTGTCCCCAACTCCCTTGAGGTCTTTGGTGAAAAGCACACGAAAGGGTGATCGCTCACCCCGTCGCAATTGACGCCTTATCGGAAAGAAATGGGCTTTCTACGGGGAGTTGTGCGCAGAGCGGCACCCGAAGGGTGCGGACAGTCGTCATCGGACCCTGCTCCGCAGGGTCGTGAGCAGATACGCGCACAGCAGGGCGGTCAGCGACAACGTCAGTGCCCCGCCCACGGGTTGGGCGATCACCCGAGCCGCCGCGGACAGGTAACGCTCTCCCCCGAAGGGCCACTGCAGCAGGAACACCTGCCGCATCCGCAACGGAAACCCTTCCGCGGCCCGCACGGCGGGCCCGTCCAGTGCCTTGTGCACGAGAGGTACGACGAGAATCGGTACGGCGACCACCGCGGCGAGCCCTGCCGTGGTGGACCGGAAGACACCCGCGGCCAGAACACCGGCCCACGCACACCCGACGACCAGGCCGATCCAACTCGCGCCCATCGAAAGCCAGTCGGCGGGAACCTGCGCGAGCTCCCGTCCGTAGACGAGGTAGAGCACTTCGGCGTCGCAGCCCACCGTGAGGAACGCCAGCAGCAGTGCGGTGGCCGCGGAGACGAGGAGCTTCGCGACGAGCAGCCCCACCCGGCGGGGCACGGTGCCGCGGTCCGCCGCCAGGGCAGGGTGGCGGAACTCGTCACCGAACGCGAACGCCCCGAGCAGCCCCGCACCGAGCGCCGCGGGCGGCAGGGGCAACTCCCGGGGCCACGCGGCCAGGAGACGCGACTGCGGGGTGTGCCCGATGCGGGCAAGCAACAACGCGGTGAGGGCGGACACGACGAGTACGGCGGCCCCGGTGAGGAACCCGGTGCCGATACCGGCGGCACGACGCAGCTCGTAGCGGAGCGGGCGCAGCGGGCTGGGGGCGGAGCGGACGGAGATGGGGTCCGCTCCGCCCCCAGCC
>NZ_JAENRY010000103.1 GCF_016612545.1 Streptomyces sp. MBT65
CCGTCCTCACCCCGGCCCAGGCACAGGCCGCGCTGATCACGGACGCGGACCTGGGCGCCCCCTGGACCCCGACCCAGGGCACGGCGACCTGGCGGGACGGCCTCCTCAAGGCGCAGACCGCCGTCCCCGACTGCCAACGTCTCCTGGACGCCCTCTACGCCGACGAACTCCTCGGCACCCCCGCCGCCACCCAGGCGGTGACCGCCCTCGACGACACCGACGACACGGCCCAACTCCGTTACCAGGTGGCCGCGTTCCCCCCGGCGGACGTGGACCGGACACTGTCCTGGCTGAAGACGCTCCCGGGGACCTGCGCGACCTTCACGGCGACGACGACCCGCTCCGGCCCCCAGACGGTGACCGTCACGGAGGCGACCCTCCCGAACGTCGGCGACGCCCGCGAGGGCCTCCACCTCACCTTCACCGGCACGACCCCCGAGGGCGACCCCTCAGTCCTCACCCTCGACACCGCCGCCGTCCGCATCGGCGACGACACCATCACCCTCACGAACGGCGGCCTGGCGACCGTCCCCCCGACGGCGACCGGCCAGGCACTGGAGGTCGGCGCGCAGCGGTTGACGGAGGTGCAGAAGCAGGGACGGGTGCAGATCTAGACACCCACAGGGGTCACCGCTCACCGCTTGTCGTACGGATCCGCCGGCTGCCTGACCTGTTTGACCGTGGTCGACTCCAGCACCGGGGGCCAGGCGGCGTCCGTGCCGAGCTTGCCCTTGGGGACCCAGGTGCCGGTGACCGTGACCCAGGTGTCGGTCTGGGGGGCGTCGTCGGACTCGGTGCCTCTGATCTCGACCTTGCTGATCGTCGCGTCGGCCGCGCAGCAGGTGACCAGGAGGCGGGTGAGGTACCAGGTGCCGTTGGAGCCGTGGGTCACGAAGCCGGTCATGCGCAGGGTGCGGCCCTTGAGGGAGTGACCGGTGTCGTAGATCGCGCGGGAGCTGTACTGGGCGACCGAGATGTCCAGCACCTTCCCGGCGGGCAGGGCGGGGAACGTGCCCACGCCCTGCGCCGCCCGCTGCGCCTCCTCGCGGGACGCGCTGTACGAGCCGAGCGCCGGGGGCGGGAAGAGGAGCAGGGCGAGGGCGGGGAGGGTCAGCAGCCAGGCGATGCGGGGGCCGCCGTGCGCGTGACCGTGCGAGTGATCGTGGCCGTGGGCGTGGGCGTGGGCGTGGGAGTGGCCGTCCTCCTCATCCTCCCCGTGTTCCTCGTTCCCCTCGGTCTGCCCGTGCTCCCCGTGCCGCGTGCCCCTGACCGCCGCCACGAGACCCAACACCACCAGCAGTGAACCGGAGATCACCAGATACGGCCGCAACGCCGCCTGTACATACCGCAGATACAGCTCGCTGAAGAGGGAGATCCGCAGGACCGCCCCGCCCGTCAGCAGGAGCAGGACCGCCGAGCCGTAGCGCCTCACAGGAGCCACCACCCGACCAGCGTGCTGCTCGCCACGGCCACCAGCCAGGTCGTCGAGGAGAAGCGGAAGGCGAAGGAACGGCCGAACGTGCCCGCCTGCAACGCGATCAGTTTCAGGTCGACCATCGGGCCCACCACCATGAACGCCAGCTTCGCCGCCGGGGAGAAGCCGCTCAGGGAGGCCGCGACGAACGCGTCCGCCTCGCTGCACACGCACAGCACCACGGCCAGGAGGGCCAGCAGGAGCAGGGACAGCCAGGACGAGCCGGTGAAGATGTCCAGGATCGAGCGCGGTACGGCGATGTTGAAGGTCGCCGCCGCTGCCGCGCCCAGGACCAGGAAGCCGCCCGCGTGCAGGAAGTCGTGTTGCAGGCCGGCCACGAAGGCCTTCACGCCCACCGGCGAGTGGACGGCCGAGGTGCGCTTCGGGAGTCGTAGCCACTCCTCCTTGCCGAAGCGCGCCCACAGCCAGCCCATCACCACCGCCGTCGCGAGGGAGGCGACCAGGCGGCCCAGCACCATCTTCGGCCGGCCGGGGAAGGCGATCGAAGTGGCCACCAGGACAACCGGGTTGATCGCCGGGGCCGAGAGCAGGAACGCGAGGGCCGCTGCCGGGGCGACTCCCCGTCTCATCAGGCTGCTCGCCACCGGTACCGACGCGCACTCACAACCCGGGAGTACGACTCCCGCCGCGCCCGCGATGGGGACGGCGAGGGCCTGGTTGCGGGGGAGGAGCTTGGTGAACACCCGCTCGGGGACGAACGCGCCGATCGCCGCCGACACGACCGTGCCCAGGAGGAGGAAGGGGACGCCCTGGACCGCGACCGCCGTGAAGACCGTCCACCAGGCCGCCACGGCGGGGGTGTAGAGGTCGAGCGCGAGCATGGGGCCGAGGACGGAGACGACCGTCGCGATGGCGATGAGGGCCGCGCCGCCGAGGACCGCGTAGACCATGGCGCGTACGGCCAGGCGCAGGCCGTCGACCACAGTCCGTTCGTTCTGCACGCGCCTGTCTCATCCCGGTTCGTACGACTACGCCTCGTAACTCATCACTCGTCACTCGTACGTCGCACGGTAACCGGCGGTGCTGTGCGCCATCCCCGATTTGTCAAAGAGGAGGCTGTGCGGGGGCCGGGCCGAGGGTGGTCGTGCCGGGAGCCGTACGGTGCCCGAGGCCCGTGCGGTAGGCGTCGAGGGCGGCCTCGACCCGGCCGGTACGGCGCAGCAGATCGCCGAGCATCCGGCACAGGTCGGCCAGGTCGCCGGCCGCGCCCGCCCGCTCCAGCAGGCTGAGGGCGCGGACGTAGTGCTCCTCGGCGGCGTCCGTGTCCCGGGCGTCCTCGGCGATGATGCCGAGCAGGCGGTGGGCGGCGGCGGAGTGCAGGGCGCCGCGTTCGGAGCTGAGGTCGCTGAGGACGTTGTGGAGGAGGGTGGCGGCCTCGTCGGACTGGCCGCGCTTGTGCAGGACGTCGGCGAGTTCGACGGCGACCTGACTGCTGTAGAGGGCCGCGCGCTTCGCCGTCAGCATGTCCAGCGCCTGCCTCAACTCGACCTCGGCGCGCTCCAGTTCGCCGTCCTGGGCGTAGACGTAGCCGCGCATCCAGTGGCAGTTGGCGAGTTCGGTACGGAACTGGAGCTGCCGGTACAGCTCGGCGGCCTTGGCGAGCGAGGCGTCGGCCTCCGCGACCCGGCCCTCCGCTATCAGCGTCCGCGCCACCGAGCGGTGCATGCGTGCCAGCAGCGCCGGGTCGGCGACCTGCGGCGCGAGGGCGAGCGCCAGCTCCGCGGCCTGGGCGGCCCGGGCGTGCGCGCCCATGTCCATGTACGGCCCGATCGCGCTCGCGTAGAGCAGCAGCAGCGCGTCGGGGTCGTGCAGGCCGCCGCGGTTCAGCTCGTCGAGGGTGGACTCCAACAGGTAGACGGCGTACCGGAGTTCACCGGTGAGGTAGTGCGCCACGGCACGGCCGCGCAGGGCGGGTACGCGGGCCGGGAGCGGTTCGTCGGCCAGCCGGCGTTCGGCGCGCTCGAAGTACAGGCGGGCGGCGGTGAGATCACCGGTGTCGAGCCCGCACTCGCCGAGCCCGAGCAGCGCGGTGGCCTCCTCGTCGACCAGCCCGTACGACTCCGCTTCCGCGAGGAGGTCGGCGTACTGCTCGGCGGCCTCCTCCGACTCCCCTGTGGCCAGGGTGCGTTGGGCCTCGGTCAGATGCAGGCGGAGTTCGGTGGCGAGGCGAGCGGGGCGGCCGGTCGCCAACTCGTCGTAGGCGACGCCGAGTCGGTCGGCGAGGTGGCGCAGCGCGTCGTCGGAGGGGCGGACCCGGCCGGCCTCCAGGGTGGAGATGTACGCGGGTGTGTAGGCTGGCTCGGCCAACTGCCGCTGGGTGAGCCCACGTTCGCGCCTCAGCTGCTGCACCCTGCGCCCGATGACTTCCGGGTCGTCCCGTCTCACCATGCGATTAATCATGCCAGTAAGCCGAGTTACGGACTGGTCGGTAACTCACTTACATGGGGGGCGAGTTGTTGAAGACTCCAGCGATCGGTTACGGCCTGTCGCCGAGCGTAATCACCGCGTGGTGTTCCGGTGACGGGTATCACGTGACTCCCGCGCGCCGGCCTGTCGTATGGTGAAGAAATGTCCCCTTTGGCCAAGATCAGCAGCGCGTACGAGCCCCGCTTCGCGGAGTTCGCCTTCGAGCCCGCCTTCACGGCCGCGGTGGACCAGCACGTCGCCGAGCTGCGGGAACGTCTCTCGGCGGGCGGCCCGGACCTGCTGCCCCCGCCGCCGGACCACGCCGATCTCACGGACTACGCGCTCGGTTTCCTGGACGCGCTCGCGGAGCTGGACTGGCGGGAGCCGGTCGGGCACGACTACGCGGTGTGCAGGCTGACCGCCATCAGCTGGCTGGTGCACCGCCACGGACTGCTGCCGGAGCAGCGCCGCGGTGACTGAAAAAGGGTTTCCGATGGCTCAACTCGCCCTGAAGCCCTTCCCGTTGCAGCCTCCAACCCCTTAAGTTAGGCACGCATTAAGCGTGCTTAACTCGTTGCTGTCGTTGCCGCTGTCACTGTCGTTGCGAGGTTGGTATGTCCGCGCGTTACGTCAGAGGATTCTGCGCCGCCGTCATCGCCGTAGCCGCCCTGATCGGAGCAGCAGCGGCAAGCCCGGCCAAGGCGGCGGACCGGCCGCCGGTGTCTCACTCGGGCGCAAGCGTCATGTCCGCGCGCGGGTAGAGCGGCAGTCCGCCGGTCTCGACCTTCCACCTTCCCGCGACGGTGAGGGTATTCCCGTAGGGCAGGCGCAACCGGTTCTCGTACTCCGGGCGCCCGTACCGCCCGCCCACCTGCCACTGGTACGTCCACGTGCCGTCGCGGGGGTCCAGGATCAGGTAGTGCGGGACGCCCATCGCCGGATAGTCGCGGCTCTTGACCTCGTAGTCCATGCCGGGGTTGGCCGGCGAGACGATCTCGACGGCCAGCAGGGGTGTGGCGGCCCCGCCCGTGGTGACCACCAGGTCGGGCACACGGAGCTTGCCGAGGACTTCGCTGCCGATGTCGACGGCCTCGAAGACACCGGCACCGTCCGAAACCTGCGGAGCGAGCTGTTCACGCACATCCGCAGCCGTGACCTGATGCCGGCGACAGGGGCTCCTCGTCATGAGGAACGTCCCGTCGCTGATCTCCGGGTGCGTGAAGCCCGGCGGCGGCGTGAAGCGCTCCCTCAGCTCACACAGCCGGTGGAAAAAGGCCCGCTCGGTCATACCGCTTCCCCCTCCAGGCAGTACGACCGAGCGTAGTCGCCCCGTCACATGTCCGACGGCCCCGGCGTCTCCCGGCCCATGTCCGTCCGCTCGCGCACCGGCTGGTTGGTCATCGCGTCCTCGCGGCCCGCCTGGTACGCGGTGAGGCTGCCCTTCGCGTTGGTGGTCTCGCGCTCCGCCGCCATCAGCACCCGTTCCATGCGCTGCCGCATCGGGGCGATCATGCCGCCGCCGACACCGACGATCAGGATGCCGGCCGCGGTCGCGAGGGCGGCGTAGAGCACCGGCTGGGTGACCGAGGTGGCGATGCCCGCCTGGCCGAGGGCGGCGATCACGCCCAGCGCGACGATGCAGGCCCAGACGATCGTCGCGAGCATCCGGCCGTACGACATCGACGACAGGGCGCTGCCGACGATCCCGCGGACCGCGTTCGCGATGGCCATCGCGACGACGACCAGGACCACCGCGACGATGCCGCGCGGCAGCCAGGCGACGATGCCGTTGATCATCGTGCTGACCGGGTTGGAGCCGAAGACGCCGAGCGCGAGCTGGAGGGTGATCAGCATCAGCGCGTAGTAGACGATCTTGCAGACGATGCCGGTCATGTCGTACTTGGAGTCCCGCAAGTACCGTTCCGTACCGGCCCGTTCGGAGAGCCTCTCCGAGCCGACCTTGCGCAGCACCCGGTCCAGGACCCGGGCGATCATCTTCGACACGAACCAGCCGATGGCCAGGATGACCAGGAACCCGACGAGCTTGGGCACGAACTGCGCGACCTTCGACCAGGCGTCGTTCAGCCCCTGGGTGAAGTTGATGGCGAGGGTGGATTCAGGGACAGCCATGAGCGGCACTTCCTTCGGTGGGTACTACCAGCCCCCTGTCACCACCAAGTGGAGCAGCGTCGCGAAGGCGTGGCCGCGTGAGCTGGGCCGTACGGGTGAGGGGCGTCCGGTCGGCCCCTCTCTGTGAGGACGCGTCCGCCCGTTCGGCGAAATGCCTCCCTCCGTTTGATAGAAAGCCCTTCCATCAGGCGCTCCCCTTCTGCCAATCTCTGTTCGCTCGCCCGGCTGTCATGTTCGGGGCGAGCGTGGACATGGACCGTCGACTGGAGCCCCCGATGTCCCGAACCAGCACCCGCCGCCTCGGCAGAGCCGCCGCCGTCGTCGGCAGCGCGTTCGCCCTCACCCTCACCCTGCCGTTCGTCGCCTCCGCGGGTGTGCTGCAGAACCTCCCCGAGAACGCGACCACGTACGAGAAGAACTTCGAGCCGCTGTACGACTACGACACGGACTCCTGCTACCCCGCCGCCGCCATCGACCCCGACGGCAACCTCAACGGCGGTCTGAAGCCGACCGGTTCCGTCACCGGCAGCTGCCGCACCGGTCACCTCGACCACGCCAACACCTACTCGCGCACCAAGTGCAACAACGGCTGGTGCGGGACCATCTACGCCAGCTACTTCGAGAAGGACGAGGCGTCCCCCGGCATCGGCCACCGCCACGACTGGGAGTGCATCGTCGTCTGGGTCAAGGAGGGCGACTCCACCCCGTCGTACCTGTCCGCCTCCCAGCACGGCGACTTCGAGACCGAGGCCGTCGCCGACGTCCCGATGAGCAGCCAGCGCGTCCAGGTCGTCTACCACAAGGACGGCCTGAGCACCCACGACTTCCGGTTCGCCAAGTGGGGCGAGACCCCGGAGAACGACGACGGCGCCTGGCACCAGGAGAGCCTGCTCACCTGGGAGAACATGGCGTCCAACCTCCGCGGCATCCTGAACGCCTCCGACTGGGGCGACGCCAACTTCCCGCTCCAGGACTCCCGTTTCGACGACCATCTCGACAAGGCCCTGCCGAGCGGCATCACGTTCGACCCGTACGCCTGACCGGTCGCCGGGCCGGACGGCGTTCGACCCCAACCTCGTGCTCCGGCACCGGAGTTGGCGGGACCAGGGCCCCGGCGGGAGGTTCCACCTCTCCCCCGGGGCCAGGGCACGTCCGGCCCGCATACGCTGCCCCCGTGACCCTTTCCCCCGCCGCGCGCACGGCACTCGACCTCACCGCAGACCTCCCGGTCCCCGACCTGGAGGACTTCTACCGGGACCTGCACCGTCACCCCGAGCTGTCCGGACGCGAACACCGCACGGCCGCGAAGCTCGCCGAACGGCTCACCGAGGCGGGATACGACACCGTCGAGGGCATCGGCGGCACCGGCGTCACCGGAGTGCTCCGCAACGGCGACGGCCCGACCGTGCTGCTGCGCGCCGACATGGACGCGCTCCCGGTGCCGGAGGAGACGGGCCTGTCCTACGCGTCCTCCGTCCCCGGTGTGATGCACGCCTGCGGGCACGACCTGCACGTGACCTGGCTGACCGGGGCCGCGCAGGCGCTGGCCGCCGGGCGGGACACCTGGTCGGGGACGCTGGTGCTGGTGGGCCAGCCCGCGGAGGAGACCGGCGAGGGCGCGTCCGCGATGGTGGCCGACGGCCTGTACGACCGCGTCCCGCGCCCGGACGCGCTGCTCGCCCAGCACGCGGCGCCCGGCCCGGCCGGCTTCTACCCGCACTCACCGGGCCTGATCATGTCGGCCACGACGGACATCGAGATCGTCATCCACGGCCGCGGCGGCCACGGCTCCCGCCCCGAGACGACGGTCGACCCGGTCGTCACCGCCGCCTACCTCGTCACCCGGCTGCAGACGGTCGTCTCCCGGGAGATCGCCGCGCGTGAGTCCGCCGTCCTCACCGTGGGCCGTATCGAGGCCGGCACCCGGCACAACATCATCCCGACCACCGCCCGCCTCCTGCTCAACCTGCGCACCCAGTCCACCGACGTACGGGACCGGATGATCGCCGCGATCCGCCGTATCGCGTCCGGCGAGTGCCTCGCCGCCGGCTGCCCGACCGAGCCCGAGGTCACGGTCGGCAACAGCTTCCCCATGACGGTCAACGACGCCGACACCGACCACCGGATCGCCGCCGTCCACACCGAGGTCCTCGGCCAGGGCACGGTCTTCGACCCCGGCCCCGCGATGGGCAGCGAGGACTTCCCTCACCTCGTCCCGGACGGGGTGCCGTACTCCTACTGGTTCGTGACGAGCACCCCGGCGGACGTGTGGGACGCGGCACCCGGCACCGAACTGATGGAGAAGTTCCTCGCCGTCCCCAGCAACCACAGCCCGCAGTTCGCCCCGGACCTGGTGACGGTGACGCCGGGTGTACGGACCCTGGTGTCAGGCGCGTTGGAGATCCTGACGGTGAACTGACTAGCCCAGCAACTGCAGTTGGACCAGGTGCTGCTGTACGTGATCCAGGGCGCCCGCGCGGCGCCCTGGCACCCGGCTCCTCAACTCGGCCAGTTCGGGACCGAGTTCACGAGCGCGGGCCGGTTCGGGGATCTGCCCCCACTGATGATGGGCACGGTCCACGGCCGCCTCGACAGCACCCGCGTCAGCCGCCTGCCCCGCCGCCAGCCGCGCCCCCGCCACCCCGAGCCAGGCCCGACAACTCCGCACCGGATCCCCGGCCAACATCGCGAGATCGGCCCGCACTTCGGCCCAGTGCAGCGCTTCTTCCGACCCCGGCCCGTGCGCCCGCACGGCAGCCTGCTCGTGCTCGGCGGCGAGCGCATCGGCGTCGACGTGACGTCCCGCTTGGACGGCCTCCGTGATGACACCGTGAGGGTCACCGGCTTTCTCACGCAGGTCGGCAATATCCAGCCCGTCTGGGGGTCCCCCCTCTGGGGGAGTTTGAGGACGAGGCCCCTTCAGGGCAGACGGGGGTCTGGGGGCGAAGCCCCCAGGGACGCCGGCACCAACACCGGCGCCCGCACCAACTCCCGGAGCGGACAAAACCACATCCGCATACCCCTCCGCCCCCAGCCTCTCCAACGCCAGCTCATGCAACTGCTCAACCGCCGGACGGCTCCCGCTGCGCAGGATCGTCGCCACCGCCTTCATATACGAAGGCACCCCCACCACCCGCCGCCCGGGCGGCGGCGCGATGCGACCGTAAACCGCGTTCGTACGCCCCGAGTCGAGCGGCCGGTCCCGCAACCACTGCCAGGTCTCCGCGTCGGTGTGCAGATCGAGCACCAACGTGGTCGTCCCCGGCACCCGCAACCGCAACTCCTCACGGACCCAGGCCCACGGAAACCCCGTGTACCGAACGGTCGCCGGCGTCGTACGCGCCAGCGCCAGGTGCGGAAGGCGCTGTTTCCGGTCGAGTTGGAGCTGCCCGGCGACGAACACGGTCAACGGCCCCGACGCCGTGGCGGCGGCCCGCAACCGGGTCAACACGGCCTGCGGCTCCAGCGGATCGGCGAGTTCGACAACGTTGGCGGTGTCGGTGCCGGACAGCACGGCGGGGTCGACGGCCGCGAGCACGGGAAGGACGGACGCCGCGTCCACCAGTCGCCCCTTGCCGACCGGCGAGGCCGCGAGCAGCAACACCGTTCCAGGCATGCGCCCTCCCCCGAACCATCGATCACTGACGTACGTACCCAGCACCGTAACCTCTGCCGAACCTCTGCTGGAGCAAAGGGTGATGTCAGGACCGCCGTACCGCGAAGATCGTGGTGTCGTCGGCGAGATGTCCGCCGCTGTGGCGCAGGGTGCCGTCCCGGACGTGGGCGACGAGCCGGTCCGGTGCGGCGAGGGACGGATCGGCCAGGAGCCCTTCGGCGACACGGGACTTGAGCGGGTAGAAGACGCCCGCCCCGTCCCGCGCCTCCGTCACCCCGTCGGTGACGACGAGGAGGGTCTCACCGGGGGCGAGGGTGATCCGGAGCGTCGGCGGCGGCCCGTCCATGTGCGCCAACTCGCCCAGCCCCAGCGGCAGTCCGTGCCCGGGCGGCAGCGACCGTACGCCAAGTGGGCCGACCACCAAGGGCGGTTCGTGACCGAAGTTGACGACCTCGACCGTGTCCGGCTCGGCGACCGGGAAGCTCAACAGGACGGCCGTGGCGAACCGGTCGATGCGGTCGTCGTCCTCCTCACGGTCGTCGTCCTCACGTTCGAGGGCGGCGAGATGCAGACCGTGCCGATGTATCCGGATCTCCAGCCGGGCCGCGACCGTCGCGAGTTCCCGCTCGTGGTACCCCGCCTCGCGAAACGTGCCGAGCAGCGCGGCCGCCGCCTCCACCGCGCCGAGCCCCTTGCCCTGGACGTCACCGACGAGGGCGCGGGTGCCGTGCGGGCCGGGCTGGATGTCGTAGAAGTCGCCGCCGACGCGGGCGACGGCGTCCGCGGCGAGATAGACGGCCGCGTGGTCGAGGCCGCCCCAGCCCGGCGGCAGCGGGCGCAGCAGGGTGCGGCGGGTGGTCTCGGCGACGTCCCGCATGTGCAGCATGCGGCGTTCGCCGCGGACCCGGACCGCGCAGGCCAGCACGGCGAGCGCGCCGCCGACGCCGACGAGGATGAAGTCGGGCAGGCCGGTCTGGTACAGGCGCGGCCAGGCGTGGTCGGCGAGGACGTAGGTGGCGAGGCCGAGCACCGCGAACACGGCGGTGCCCCGCACCCCGCAGATCGCCGCGGCGATCCCGGGCACCAGCACGATCCAGGAGACGGTCCGGAACTCCCCGCCGGTGTACCAGTCGACCAGCAGGATGGAGACGAGCACCAGCAGCGGCGGCACCCAGGCGACACTGCGCCCGCGCACCCGCAGCAGATGCTGGCGGCGCAGCGCGTCGGGGTCCCGGGCGCGGGGCAGCCCGTCGTCGAGCGGGCGGCGCCGGAAAGCGCCGTAGCGCACGGGTCTGTGTCCGCGGGCGCTCACGACCGTCAGTACGCGGCCGACATCCGGCCGCGCGGGTGGGCGTGCCGCTCCAGTTCGTCGACGAAGGCGACCGCGTAGTCCTCGGCGCTGATGAGGCTGCGGCCCTGGTCGTCGGTCAGGAGCTGGTCCCCGTCGACGCGGAAGCGGCCGGTGCGGGTGCCGGGCGCGATCTCGGCGGCGGGGGAGACATAGGTCCAGTCGAGGTCGTCGAGGGAGCGGTAGTAGGCGAGGACGGCGCGGTGGGCGCGGGCTTCGGGGAGGTAGGCCTCGGGGAAGCCGGGCTGGTCGCTGAGGGCCTGGCCGGGGGCGACCTCCAGACCGCCGGCGCCGCCGACGACGAGGAGCCGCTCGACACCGGCCGCGCGGACGCCCGCGACGAGCGCCTCGTTCAGCGCGAGGAAGGGACCGCTCGGATCGCTGCCGTCGCGGGGCGGCACGCACGCGGAGGCGACCGCGTCGGCGCCGCGCGCGACCTCGGCCACCTTCTCCGGGTCCGAGGCGTCGGCCGCCGTGGCGGTGACCCCGGGGACCGGTGACTGGCCGGAGCGGCTGACCGCGAGGACCTGGTGTCCGCGGGCCGAGGCCTCCGTGGCGATCCGGCTGCCGACCATGCCGGTGGCGCCGAAGAGTACGAGCTTCATGCGCCCCAGCGAAACATGGGGCAACCGAGGCCGCACCCCGACTTGCCACCGCCCGCACCGGGGTGTGCATTGGTAGACGGGGGCGGAAAAATCGGTAGATCGGTACACGGGGGCGAGAGAGAGGAGTGCTCTCATGGCTCACGCGGCACCCACGCCCGGCTCCGGCGGATTCACTGCCCCGAGCGGTCTTCCCGACATCTTCGACACCCGCGTCCACCGCGTCGCGAAGGTGGCGATCCCGGTCGTCCTGGGACTCGTCTACGGCTACTGGGCGGCCGCCAACCGCCGCAGCGGCGGTCCCGTCACCGGCTGGAACATCCTGTTCGGCTTTGTGACGGCGCTCGCGTTCGTCGTGCTGTGCCTGGCGGTCGCGCGGTTCGCGCCGCTGCTGAAGCGCGAACTGCACTCGCTGGTGAAGTCCGGCTTCGCGGGCGCCTCGCTCGGCTTCCTGTACAGCCAGACCGGCGAGAGCGTGCTGCGCTCGGTGGCCATCGGGCTCGCGACCACGGCGGGCGTCTTCCTGGTGTTCTTCTACCGCTACTACACGCGCGAGGACGGAGAGGGCAACCGCATCCGCTGACCCATCCGCCCAAGGGCGTGGGCCCCGGCACCGAGTCGGTGCCGGGGCCCACGCCCTTCCCTCCGATTCCCTTCCTACGGCGCCCAGTTCCAGATGCCGCCGCCGGTCGAGGACCCGGACGCGCTCCAGCTCCACGAGCCCGAGACGCTCCACGACCCGGAGGCCGAGGTGCTCCACGAGGACGAGTTGTCACCCCAGTTGGGGTCGTTGTTCCAACTGGAGTTGTTGTCACCCCGGTTGGAGTTGTCGCCGTCCTTCCAGCCCGGACACGGGTCCGAGCAGGACGGCACGCTCCGGCCGCCGGTGTCGACGAACGCGGCGCTGGCCCAGGCCTGCGCGCCGACGAGCCAGTACCAGTCGGGATTTCCGTTGACGGTCTGTCCCCTGACCACGCATTGGACGCGGTCCTGACTGCCCGGTGAGAGCGAGTCGACGACGGGGGACCGGGTGGTGGGCGACTGCCGCACGTTCAGATCCGTGCGGGAGACGATCGTGCCCCAGATCGGACTGCCGCCACCGCCGTGTCCTTCGGCGTACGTGGACGGTGCTGACGGTGCTGCCGCCGCCGTGGTGCCCGCCGCCGCGACGGCGAGGGTGCCACCGGTCAGCAGGGCCGCGGCGAGAGTCCGCAGGGCCGGAGTGGTGCGCATGTTCGGCCTCCTTCTCCCCAGCTCCAGGAAACACCCGTTCGGGTGAAGCCTCCACCCGAGAGCGGACTCCCCAGTTCCGCCAAGGGTTCCGGGGTTCCGCCGAGAGTCCCGGGCCCGTCCCCCACCCATCCGTGCTGGACCTTTAACCCATATGCAGTCAAAAACCCTCGACCCGCTCGCGTACGACGTCCCCCGGCCCTGTTCTGGAGAAGTGCCCCCACACCTCCGGAGCGCCCTGTCGGCCGTACTCGTCGCCCTCTCCTGCTTTCTGACGCCCTTCGGCGCGCTGGCGGCCTGGGCGGCCTACGACCTGACCGACTCCGGCCGCTACGTCACGGCCATGGCGCCCCTGGCCGCGGACCCGGCCGTACGGGACGTGATCGCGGACACGGTCGGCGCGGGCATCCTGCGCGAGGTCCGGGTGCGCCGGGTGCACGGTGTGACGGACCGGACGCCCGGCACCGCGCCGTTCGTGCACGAGGCGGTGCGCTCGTTCACCGAGACCCAGGCCTTCCGCGTGGCCTGGGACGAGGGCAACCGGGCCACCCACGACGCCGTACTGGCGGCCCTCCAGGACGAGGCACGGGACGGCACCGTCACCGTCGACCTCGCCCCGGTCACCGCCCAGGTCAAACACCAACTCGCCCTGGAACACGTGCCGTTGGCGAGCCGCATCCCGGTCCAGCACACCGAGGTCGCGGTTCTCCAGGCCGGTGAACTGGGCCCGCTCCGACAGGAGTTCCACGTGCTTGAGGTCGCCGGTTTCTGGCTCCCCGTGGCCGCCGCCGTCTTCGCCGTCACCGGCATCGCGGTCGCCGTGCGCCGCCGTCGCGCGATCACCGCGACCGCGCTCGGCACGGCCCTCGGCGGCGCGCTGCTCGGCCTCGCGCTCGCGATCGGCCGCCACTTCACCGTCGCCGACCTCCCGGCCGAGGTCTCGGAAGCGGCGGGCGGCGCGATCTACGACGCCCTGACCTCGACCCTGCGCCAGGTCGCCTGGCTGCTGCTGGGCGTGGGCCTCACGGTGGCCGCGACGGCCTGGCTCACCCGATACGCCCGCCCCGTACGGGAGTTCCTGCTGCTGCGCCTCGCGCGAGAGCGGCGAGCGTCCGCAACGCCCGCCGTAGATCCGGCACAGCAGCCGACGCGAGCCCAAGTCTGACCGCGTCCGGGGTCCGCTTCGGATCTACACCGAAGGCGGTCCCCGGCGTCACGGCGATCCCGTGCGCCGCCGCGGCGGCCGTGAAGGTGTCGGCCCGCCACGGCGCGGGCAACTCCCACCAGGCGTAATAGGCGAGCGGATCGGCCCGTACGGCGAACTCTCCCGACGCCCCCAACTCCTCGGCGACCAGCCGCTGTCGGGCCCCCGCGTCGGCCCGCTTGGCCTCGACCAGCCGCGCCACGGTCCCGTCCGCCATCCACCTCACGCCCGCCTCCAGCGCGAACCGCCCCGCACTCCACCCACCCGACCGGATCGCCGCGCCCACAGCCTCCACCCGCCCCTCCGGCACGACGAGAAAGCCGACGGTGAGCCCCGGCGCGACCCGCTTAGACAGCCCGTCGACAACGTGCACGAGACCGGGGGCGTGGGCGGCGAGCGGCGCGGGGGAGTCCCGGTGGTCCGGGTGATCCGGGCGGTCCGGGCGGTCCGGGCGGTCCGGGCGGTCCGGGTGGTCCGGGTGGTCCGGGTGCAGGAACGACCAGATGCGGTCCTCGACGACGGGCAGCCCCAACTCCCTCACGACTTCGGCGATTTCGTGCCGGCGCGCCTCACCGGTCGTCACCGAGGTCGGGTTGTGGAGCGTCGGCTGGAGATAGAGCGCGGAGAGGGGAGCGGTGCGATGCGCGGCCCGGACCGACTCCGGGCGCAGTCCGCCACCGTCCGCCTCCAACGCGACGAGCGTGACCCCGAGCCGCCCCGCGATCTCCTTGACCAGCGGATACGTCAACGGCTCGACCCCGACCCGACCACCGGGCCGGACCAGGGAGGCGAGGGCGGCGGCGATGGCCTGGCGCGCGTTGCCGGTGAACAGCACGCGGTCGGGGTCGAGCCGTTGACGTATCCGCTGGTCAAGGAGATCGCGGGGCGGCTCGGGGTCACGCTCGTCGCGTTGGAGGCGNGCGGATACGTCAACGGCTCGACCCCGACCCGACCACCGGGCCGGACCAGGGAGGCGAGGGCGGCGGCGATGGCCTGGCGCGCGTTGCCGGTGAACAGCACGCGGTCGGGGTCGGGCCGCCAGGTGGGCGTGGCCAGCAGGTCCGCGGTCGCCTCCCGCGCCGCCGCCGTCCCCGTCGCGGGCGCCGGACGCAGCGCCTCGGTCAGGACGTCGGGCCGGAGCAAGGGCGCGAGAGCCGGCGCCAGCAACTCCGACTGGCCCGGTGCGGAAGGGTAGTTGAGCTCCAGATTCACCGGCGCCGCGGTCGCCGCCTCGACGATCGCCTGCCCGTACGGCCCCGCCGCCGCGGCCCGCACGAAGGTGCCGCGGCCGACCTCCCCCACCACCAGCCCCCGGCGCACGAGTTCGGCGTACACCCGCCCGGCCGTCGACCCGGCGATCCCACGCCGCCGCGCGAACACCCGTTGCGGAGGCAGCCGTTGACCGGGCCGCAGCCGCCCGGAGGCGATGTCACCCGCGATGCGGTCGGCGATCAGCCGGTAGTCACTCATCAAACGCCTCCGTCGCCGGGATTGCACCGAGGGCAAAGATCTTATTGCACCGAGGAGTTGAGCCGACCTAGGGTCGAGGGCATGCCACCCCTTACGAACCCATACATCCCCCTTGTCCTCATCCACGGCCACCCCTTCGACCACACGATGTGGACCCCGCAGATCGAGGCGTTCTCCCCCGCCCGCCGGGTCCTCGCCCCCGACCTGCGCGGCTACGGCCGCTCCCCCTCGACCCCCGCCGTCACCCGTTTCTCGGACTTCGCCGCGGACCTGGAGGCGCTGCTGGACGAGGCGGGGGTGGAGACGTTCGTGCTGGCCGGGCTGTCCATGGGCGGCCAGATCGCGATGGAGTGCTACGGCCGGTTCCCGGGCCGCGTCCGGGGTCTGGTCCTCGCCGACACCTTCCCGGCGGCGGACACCCCGGAGGCGGCCCGCACCCGGAACACCACGGCGGACCGTCTCCTGCGGGAGGGCATGGGCGGTTACGCGGACGAGGTCCTGGAGCGGATGGTGGCGCCGTACGCGGACCCCGAGGTCAAGGCCCACGTCCACCGCATGATGACGACCACCGATCCCACGGGGGCCGCGGCCGCCCTGCGCGCCCGTGCCCAACGCCCCGACTACCGCGACCTGTTGACCCGGGTGTCCGTCCCGGCCCTGGTGGTCGTGGGCGCCGACGACACCTACACCCCGGTCGCCGACGCCGAGGCGATGCACGCCGTACTCCCCGACTCCACGCTCCGGGTCATCGAGGGCGCGGCGCATCTGCCGAATCTCGAACGCCCCGAGGAGTTCAACGGGATCCTGGGGGAGTTCCTGGCACACGTGGGATGATTCGGGCATCTGCGCCTACGAGCGGAAGGCTGTCACTTGGGTACCGCGACCTCCGAGTGGACCGCCGCCGACTTCGTGCCCGAACGCCATCGCGCGCGTCGCTTCACACGTTGGTGCGCGGGACTCCTCTTCGCCGTCGTGAGCGTGGTCGTCGGCTGTCGTACGGCCGACACGGACGCGATCACGCCCGTCCCCCAACTCCTCGCGTTCTTCCCGTGGTTGCTCGCCCCCACCGGCGTCGGGCTGTTCCTCTGCCTCTTCTCCCGCTGGCGGCTCGGGCTGGTGTGGGGTGTCGCGCTGCTGGGCCTGCTGGCGTGGTTCATCGAGCCGTACGGGAAGAGCAACGACCCGAGCGGGCCGCCGATCGCCGAGTTCCGGGTGCTGACCTCGAACGTCGAGTTCGGGCAGGGGACCGGCTCCCTGGTGCCGGTGATCCGGCGGGAGCGGCCGGACGTGGTGTTCGTGGAGGAGTGCGAGTACACCTGCCAGGCCACGCTGGAACAGGACTTCGGCACCGAGTTCCCGTATCGGCAGGCGGTGGCGGCGGCCGGTTCGCACGGCTCGGTGATCCTGAGCCGCTTCCCGCTCAAGGGCACGCGGGGCGTCACCGGCACGATGGGCATGCCCGGCGCGGTGGCCGACGTGGACGGTCATGCCGTACGGCTCCAACTGGCGCACCCCATGCCCCCGTTGCCGAACCAGGTCGCCCTGTGGCACCGCGAACTGGCCAGGCTGCGCGCCTTCGCGGCGGCCGACCCCACCACCCCCACCGTCCTGGCCGGCGACTTCAACTCCTCCCAGGACCATGCCGCGTTCCGCCGCATCCTGGACACGGGTCTCCGCGACGCGGCCCGCCTCGCCGGCCACCCCCGCACCCCGAGCTGGCCGGAGCGGCTGCTGCCCACCTTCGGCACCCAGATCGACCACGTCCTCCTCTCCCCGGACTTCTCCGCGAACAGCGCCCGCTTCCTCGACCTCGCCGACACCGACCACCGCGCCCTGCTGGTCGACATCACGCTCCACCAGCGCAAATAGCCCGGGCACGGTCCTTTCTCCGCCGGACGCGCCGCCCATAATGGGCGCATGTCCCGCGAGTTCCCCATCGGCCTCACACCCCCCGACTGGCTGGTGAGGAACCTCCAACCCCAGCAGGCCCCCCTCAACCGGCCGGCCATCGCCCGCGCCGCCGTCGCGATGACCCTCCCCCTCGCCGTCGGCCTGGCCACCGGACACACCGCCTACGGCGCGCTCGCCTCCATGGGCGCCCTCTCCGGCGTCATCGGCGACACCGCCGACGCCTACCGCATGCGCATCCTCAACATCGCGATCCCCCAGCTCTTCGGCGCGGTCGGCGTCACGCTGGGCGCAGCGGTCTACGACCAGGGCTGGCTCGCGGTCATCACCCTCACCGCCGTCGCGCTCGTCTCCGGGATGATCTCGACGATCGGCGCGGTGGCCTCCGTATCGGGCCTGCTGCTGCTCCTCAACTCGGTGATCGGCGCGGGACTTCCGCTCCCCGGCGCGTGGTGGCTGGCTCCCGTCCTGATGTCCGGCGGCGGCCTCCTGGTCCTCCTCCTCGCCCTGCTGGCCTGGCCGTTGCGCTCCGGCGTCCCGGAACGGGCGGCGGTCGCGAACACCTACCGCACCGTCGCCGACCTCCTGTCCACCTGCGGCGACGACCCGACGGCGGCCTACGACGCGGCCCGCCAGGCCGTCACCCAGTCCCTGAACCAGTCGTACGACCTCGTCCTCGCCCGGCGCGCCCGCCACCACGGCCGCAGCCCCGAACTGACCCGCCTGCTGGCCCAGTTGAACGCAATCACGCCGGTGGTCGAGGCGGCCCCGGCGGTCCACCAGTCCGGCAAGCCCCTCCCCCCACAGATCCGCGACACGGTCCGCCACCTCGCACACGCCGTGGAGACGGGCTACACCGGCCCGATAGGGCTCGACCTCCCCGCCCCCACCGGCGAGACGACCCGCGCGATCGACCACGCCCTGCGCCACGCGGCCGAGGTCGTCACCGCCCCGGACGTGGACCCTCCCCCACTCTCGGCTTCGCTCGAGCGGGGGGACCCCCATGGCATCGACGACCGCCTCGGCCGTCCGGCGGCCCTCGGCATCCGGGCGGCGCGGGCGGCCCGCAACGTCGTCCTGTCCGCCGGCTCCTGGCGCTACGGCCTGCGCCTGGCCCTCTGCATCGGCCTCGCGCAGGTGCTGGTGTCGACGGTCCCCGTACCGCGCTCGTACTGGATCGCCCTGACGATCACCTTCGTCCTGAAGCCCGACTTCGGCTCGGTCTTCTCCCGGGCACTGCTGCGCGCGCTGGGCACGGTGGCCGGGCTGGTGATCGCGGCGGCGGTGCTGTCGGCGGTGCCGAGGGGGTGGTGGGACGTACTGGTCCTACTCCTCCTGGCCCCTCTGATCCCGGCCCTCACCCCGCGCGGCTACGGCTACCAGACGATGGCGATCACCCCGGTGATCCTGCTCCTCTCCGACGTCCTGAACCACCAGGGCACGGCGCTGCTGCTGCCCCGCCTGGTGGACTCGCTGATCGGCTGCGGAATCGCGCTGGTGGCGGGGTATCTGCTGTGGCCGGAGAGCTGGCACACGAGGGTGGGGGACCGGTTGGCGGAGGCGGTGGCGGACACGGCGACGTATGTGGAGTCGGCGTTCGGTGCGGCTGCGGCTGCCGGGGCCAGGGCCGAGGGCGGTGCCGGGGTGGAGGTCGACCCGGCCGTCCGCGCCCGGATGCGGCGCCGTCTGTACCGCGACCTGTCCGTCATCCGTACGGAGTTCCAGCGCGCCCTCACCGAACCGCCGCCCACCGGTCGCCTCGCCGCGGGCTGGCTCCCGCTGGTCGTCGCCGTGGAACGGATCGTCGACGCGACGACGGCGGCGCGGGTGCGGGTGAAGCACGGGGCGCCGTCTCCGTCCTCCGCCGAGGTGTCCCAAGTGGTGCGTCAGCTACGGGAGTTGTCGGAGGGCGTACGGGAGTCGGAGGTCCTGGTGGAGGTCCGTACGGATCTGACGGGCCCGGCGGAGAGCGTCCTGGAGCCGCTGCGGCAGGAGGTCGCGGCGGCGCGGGCGATCGCTTCGCCGCACTGAGGACGCGATTTCATGTGAACGGCGGGTGAAACGGTCGGCGGGTGGGTCCGGGAGCCGGCCGGTGAGTCCGCAGGTGAACGGGCGAGCGAAGTGGTGGCTGAAACAGGGGGTGTTGACAGAACGCGTACCACGCGCGTTGCCCCTGCCTAAGATCGCCATCCGAGGCCGCTAACCTTACGTGTCCGTCCTGGCCAGGGATTGACGGCTTCAACTCACGCGAAGGGTTGCGCACATGGGCATTCTCACTCTCCTGCGGAATGCATTCGGCAGGTCACGCAAGGAGCGTGCCACCGAAGCAGAGGGTGCGGAACGCACTCCTTCGCAAGAGCAGCCGACCGCGGTGGAACCGGACGCGAAGGTCCCGTCCCCGTCCACCGAACCCGACCTCACCTCGACGCCGGCCCCGTCACCTGCGGCAACGACCCAGGTACCGGAACCGCGCCCGTCCTCGACCCTTGAGGAAGACGAGCACGATCTCGTGGCACTGGCCTTCGACAACGTGACGGTGCCCAAGCCGGCGACGTCGGAAGAGGGGTCGGAGGGTACCGGGGCGGTCGGCGGGTCGGCGGCTGCGGATGCGCCTTCGGCGGAGGTCGTTGCCGAGCCGGTGGCCGAGGTGGCGGCAGAGCCGGTGGCCGAGGTTGCCGTCGAGCCGACGACCGAGGTGGCCGCAGAGCCGGTCGCCGACGTCGTGGTCGAGCCGGTGGCTGAGACTGTCGCCGAGGCGGCGGTGGAGACGGAGCCGGTCGGTGAGGTGAAGGCGGACGCGGTCGTTGAGGCGGAAGCGGAAGCCGAGCCTTCAGCTGAGGTGACGCCGGAGGCTGAGGTCGAGCCGGTCGCTGCGGTTGAGGCGGAAACCGAGCCTGCGGCCGAGGTGACGCCGGAGGTCGAGGCCGAGCCGGTCGCCGAGCCCGCGGCCGAGGTGACGTCCGAGGCTGAAGCCGAGCCCGTCGCGGAAGCCGCGCCCGAGGCCGAGCAAGCCGTAGAGCCCGAGACTGAGCCCGAGGCAAAGGCGGAAGCCGAGCCGGTCGTCGAGCCCGAGTCCGTGGTGGAGCCGGTCGTCGAGCCTGCTGGTGACGCTGACTCTGCCCCCGAGGCGGAGCCCACCGTCGAGCCGGTGGCCGAGAGCACGTCCGAGCCGGAGGCCGAGGCGGAGCCCGTAGCCGCAGAGGTCGCTGAGCCGGTGGTGGACGAGATGGCCGAGCCCGTCGCCGCCGAGGTGACCGCCGTACCCGAGCCTGTCGCGGCCGAGGTCCCCGAACCTGTGGCGGAGCCCATCGCCGCAGTCGCCGCCGACGGCGAGACCGTCACGGGCGATGGGGGTGACGAAGACTTGACGGCCGAGGTCGTGGGGACCGGTTCCGCCGCCGTCGCGATCGGCAAGGCCGGTCTCACCGGTACCACGGCGAAGCTCTACCTCGTCCTCGACCGCTCCGCGAGCATGCGCCCGTACTACAAGGACGGTTCCGCGCAGGCCCTCGCCGACCAGACCCTCGCCCTCGCGACGCACCTGGACCCGGACCCCACCCCCACGGTCCACGTCGTCTTCTTCTCCACGGAGGTCGACGGCACCACCGACCTGACCGCCGCCTCCCCCGAGAACGCGATCGACGAGGCCCACGCCGGCCTCGGCCGCATGGGCCGCACCAGCTACCACGCCGCCGTGGAAGCCGTACTCGCGCACTACGACGCGAACGCCACCCCCGGCACCCCCGCCCTGGTCGTCTTCCAGACGGACGGCGCCCCGGACGCGAAGACCCCGGCCACCCAGTCCCTCACGGACGCGGCCAAGTCGCACGCCTCGGTCTTCTTCTCGTTCGTCGCGTTCGGCGACCACGAGAACAAGGCGTTCGACTACCTCCGCAAGCTGAAGACCGACAACACGGCCTTCTTCCACGCGGGCCCGACCCCCCTGGAGCTCACGGACGCGGAGCTCTACGACGGCGTGCTGATCGACTGGCGCCCGTAGCACCGAACCCCCGTGCCGCCCGCTTCCCACCCCGTAAAACGGGAGGCGGGCGGCACACCCGTGTCGGCTACGATTTCAAGGTTCGCGACAACGGCAACACACCGACCTGGGAGCAGCCCCCCAATGGCTCGACACCTCATCACCAGCGCCCTTCCGTACATCAACGGGATCAAGCACCTGGGCAACATGGTGGGGTCCATGCTCCCGGCGGACGTGTACTCCCGCTATCTCCGCCAGCGCGGCCACGACGTCCTGTACATCTGCGCGACGGACGAACACGGCACCCCGGCCGAGCTGGCCGCGAAGGAACAGGGCATCCCCGTAGCGGAGTTCTGCGCGCAGGCGCACGACGCGCAGAAGGCGGTCTACGACGGCTTCGCGCTGGCCTTCGACTACTTCGGCCGCAGTTCCTCCCCGCAGAACCTGGAGATCACCCAGCACTTCGCCCGCCGCCTGAACGAGAACGGCTTCATCGAAGAGCGTGCGATCCGCCAGGTGTACTCGCCCGCAGACGGCCGCTTCCTCCCGGACCGCTACGTCGAGGGCACGTGCCCGCACTGCGGCTACGACAAGGCCCGCGGCGACCAGTGCGAGAACTGCACCCGCGTCCTGGACCCGACCGACCTGATCAACCCGCGCTCGGCGATCTCCGGCTCCACCGACCTGGAGGTGCGGGAGACCAAGCACCTCTTCCTCCTCCAGTCGAAGCTCCAGCACGAGGTCGAGGAGTGGGTCGCCGCCCACGAGGAGGAGTGGCCGCAGCTCGCCTCCTCCATCGCCCGCAAGTGGCTCACCGAGGGCCTGCACGACCGCGCGATCACCCGCGACCTGGACTGGGGCATCCCGGTCCCCGCCGACACCTGGCCCGAGCTGGCGGCGGAGGGCAAGGTCTTCTACGTCTGGTTCGACGCCCCGATCGAGTACATCGGTGCGACGAAGGAGTGGTCGGACGCGGCCCCCGAGGGCGAGATCCGCGACTGGAAGTCCTGGTGGTACGAGGCGGACGCGACCGTCCGCTACACGGAGTTCATGGCGAAGGACAACGTCCCGTTCCACACGGTGATGTTCCCGGCCACCCAGCTCGGCGTCCGCGAGCCGTGGAAGAAGGTCGACTACGTCAAGGCCTTCAACTGGCTGACGTACTACGGCGGGAAGTTCTCCACGTCCCAGAAGCGGGGCGTCTTCACCGACCAGGCCCTGAGCATCCTGCCGGCGGACTACTGGCGCTACTTCCTGATCGCCAACGCCCCCGAGTCCGACGACTCGTCCTTCACGTGGGAGCACTTCACGGCCACGGTGAACAAGGATCTGGCCGACACCCTCGGCAACTTCGTCAACCGCGTCCTGTCCTTCTCGAAGAAGCGCTTCGGCGACGAGGTCCCGGCGGGCGCGGCGGCGGGCGAGCCGGAGACGAGGCTGGGCGAGCAGACCGCCGAGCTGCTCGCCGAGTACGAGAGCCAGATGGAGGCCCTCCAGTTCCGCAAGGCCGCGGCGGCGCTGCGCGCCCTGTGGTCGGCGGGCAACTCCTACCTGGAGGAGAAGGCCCCCTGGCTGGAGATCAAGACCGACCCGGAGGCCGCGGCCCTCACGCTGCGCACCGCGATGAACCTGATCCACCTCTACGCGGTGGTCTCCGAGCCCTTCATCCCGTCCTCGTCGGCGGCGATGCGGGCAGCCTTCGCCCTGCCCGACGACACCGCGACGTGGATCTCGGCCGAAGAGGCGAAGTCGCTGACCGCCGTCCCCGCGGGCACCCCCTTCACGGTCCCCCCGGTCCTCTTCGCGAAGCTCACGGACGAGGACCTGGAGACGTACAAGGAGCGCTTCGGCGGGGCACCGGAGTAATAACCGCACGCAACCGAAGAGGGACGGCCGGACGCCGTAGTCACGTACGGTGTCCGGCCGCCCCATCGCGTTGGCGAAGCTAGCTCAACGCGCGGCATCAGGACCCACCGCTCTGCATCCGGCTCCGCCCGGTCATGGGCCACGGTCCCTGCGCGCCAACACGCCGGTGCGGTGAGTACGCACGGACTCGGTCCCACGCGGAGCCGCCTCAGGACCAACGCCCGTGTCGTCGTAGTTCGCTACAACGGAATCCCCCTACTTCGCTCCAACAACCGGTTCAGTTGCGGTTCGAACTCGTCCGCGATGAGCATGAACTGGTAGTTGTCCCTGCAGAACCGTCGACCGTGTCCAAGGACGACGAGTATGCGGCGGACGATGTCGTCGACTTGATCCGCCGAAAGTGATGCCTCGCACGCTTCTAGCCATTCGGTGCCGCGCTTGGCGATCACCGCGAACGAATGGGGAGACGCGCCGCCATGACGACGTGTCACTTCCTCCAGCCGGTGGATGGCCTCCAGCGCACGGTCAAGCAGGTTGCCGTCTCCCGGAGTGATCGTCGACCGCCGTAGCCGTATGGCGCTCCACGCGGTCAGAACGAAGTGATCAGTGCCGCCGCCCTCACAGCCCTGCGCAGTCTCCAGATGGTTCTCGGCGATTCCGAGATCACCTCTCTCCAGTTCAAACTCGCCACGCTGGAGCCAGTAGTGGAAGTTGTCGCACAGCAATTCGTGCACCGTGTCATAAATGGCCCGAACCCGCCCGACATCAAGCGGTAGAGACACCATCAGGGAGTGGTTCAGCAGTCTGACCATGATCCGGCGGTATGGGTCGTCGTTGTCCCGAATCTCAGCCGAGTACTGGGCATAAAATTTCAGCAGGAACTCAATTACGGCGCCCAAGCGGCCCGGGTCTTTCTTGAGTACCGTGTCGACCACGGTGTCTGCGATGGTCCGTTGCCGACAACGGACCGTTCCGTCCGGGGCCCGGTTCAAGATTCGTTTGTCTACCAGCCGGTTGATCGCAGTCTGAAATGCCGGGTCGGGCGCGACGGGCCCCGAGACTATTTGAAGCAGATCCGCCTGCTCGATGCCGCGCTTTTTGAAGACGATGGCGGACTCGAAGACACAGACCGTCGAGTACACCGCGGCCTGGCGCGTATTCAGTTGATGGTACTCGCTGACGACCTTGTCCTCGAATCGCTTGCCCGTGACCACCTGAATCATCGCCGCGAGCAGACCCCGGTCGCATAGTTCACGAAGTTTATTGATCTTCTGGTGCTGCAGCTTGTGCTGTTTGAGTATTCCCGGCAGGCCATGCTGATGCAGCACGTCGACGATGTGCCCAAGGTCCTCATCCTTCAGAGGCTCATCCGCCGATACCTTCGCGGGCCGGAACGACGCGTCCAGCTCATCAGCACGGGTCGTACGGATAGCTGCGACGACCAGTTTCTTCCCTCCATTGCTCAGTTCCTGCAGCAATGAGGCTCCTAGGCGGCCGAAGATGTCGACATCGTCGACGAAGACGGCCTCGGCAGACAGGTTCTGGGCCTGAGCCTTCAGATTCGGTATCGGGTCCATCGTCTCCCGGTCGATCCAGGCCACCGTCCGTCCGGCCTTGTGCAGCTCGTATGCGTACTGCATGAGAGCGCTGGTCTTGCCTGAGCCCGCCCGGCCCTCCACCAGGACCAGCGCGTGCTTTCCGCTCTCCGCGGGCTGCGCGGCGGCTCGGATACGTTCAGTGATCGAGAGCTTCGCGGCATACCCGTCCTTGACATCGCCCCAGGTGGGGTCCTGTCCCTTGAGGAACTCGACGCTGCCGGCCGGCGCGCTGTCGACAAGAGCGGAGACAAGTTTGATGCCCAAGCCCTTACGCGTACCGACATGGACATCTGCGAGCCGTCTTTTGCCCTGTTTCAGCGGTTCCAGGCCCGCCTGGAACCGCTGGGTCGCAAACTCATGTGGCAGTGCCTGGATGTGCACCATGCCGGTTTGTCGAATCCGTGCACGGTCCGCGGCGCTGCCCGGCCCGGTGACGACGAAACGGGGAAAACTCTCCGAGTCGGCTTGTGGCTGCGCCAGAGCGAGGGCTTGCCAGAGGGAACGACTGCTTGGCGAGGCTGCCATGAAGACGCTCGGGCGGCACAGCAGTTCGGCCTTCAGCTTGCGGAACCACAGAGCCCGTGAGGCGATGTCGTCGTCCGTGGGAACACCGAAGGCCAGAGTTCTGGCAGTACTGGGGTCCCCATGCATGGCGACAGCTTCAACCGTGGCGATCCGTGCCAAGGGCTTGCGGAGCATCGCGTTGACGAATGTGCTGGTCTCCGCGACCTTCGGATCGTGCCGAAGGACCGAGGAAAGAATGTCAGTGGCGGTGAGGTCGTAGATGCGCCACCAGGGGGCGTTCAGTATGCGGTGCGCGCCCTGCGCGAAATGCGTCTCGTCCATGCGTAGTTCAGCAACGTGTTCTTCCATCTGTCGCGAACTCAGCTGGCCGCGCGCGGTTTCCCAGATCTCCTGGGTGGTGGGCTGCGGTTCGAGCACCTCGCCATAGACGGTTTGGGTCAGCCTCTGCGTAAGCACGTCCGTGTCGATCGGCCCGCCTTCGGGGTGGATACCCGAGACGGCGACCAGAATCATCCGGCCCGTGCCGATCTGCTGGTAGAACGCGTCGAGTGCGGCCTGCTCGTCATAACCGACCGAGGCGCCCTGCTCTCTCTGAGCAGAGCCCGCTGAGCCGCGCCTCGACCGCCGCGCGCTGGGCAGCGGAATGGACCGCTCGGCCGAAGGGGCCGCCAGGTCCCGGACCTTGGGGGCCGCTGCGCCAACTGTCTCCATACGCAGGAGCCGGTGCTGCCGGGTCACACCGCGGGCAGGTACGAGCCACCGTTCACCCAGCACGCTTCCGGTGGGCTCACCCTCGGGAGCCAGTAGCAGGGCTCGCGGCACTATGGAGGCGAGCGAGGCAGGCAGTGCGGCAGTGTGCCCTGCCAGTACGACAGACAGGTCGTTCGCGCCTGCCCACTCCGCGAAGTCCCCGTCGACCGCGCTGTTCAGCTGATCGGCCGTGCAAGTCGCCAGATCAGACGTGCCTCCAGGGGTCGCCATGCGGAAGACGGTGTTCGCCACGACGATACCCAGCGAGCGTCCGTCCGCCTCGATCCGCACAGCCCCTTCGGCTGGCAGCACGCCCGACTGCCATCCAGGGAAATCTGTGCGGGTGTCTGCCCAGGCGAGGAAATCCTTGAAGGGCATGTCGCGCAGTGCCGCGACGACATCGTCCTCGTCGCCACGCCACAGCCCCTTCTCGGTGTCACTCCAATAGCGGGTGAGCGCCTTCACCAGCATGCCCTGACCGGGGCCTAGGGCCTTGACGTCATGCCGCCACGGCACGCAGATGACCGGAGGCAACTGGTAGTCGCCGGTGTCCAGGCACTCCACCATCACTCGGTCGAGGAAGTCCCCGGTCTCGGACGGGCTGACCTGTCGTGGCGCCACAGCACTCGTACCGAGCGCGAATATGCCGTCGAGTCGATGGCCCGATGCGTGCAGTGTCCGCATGCTTTCCAACGCGGCGTCCTGCCGTACAAGTGGGCTGAAGGACAGAAAGTGAAACGGTGCACTCATGCTGGTGATCAGTTCCCTTCCATGGTGATGGCCCGGATGGCAGCCTTGGGAACCACCAACTCCGTGGTGCCGGTCGCACGCCCGCACTGCGACGCCTTGACCGTGATATGTACGAACTGAGCGGTGAGAGAGCCCGTGTCGATCCGGCCGGCGACCTTGTCTTTCGTCAGGTCGCACAACGTCCGTACGCTCTTCGCGTATGAGGGGGAGAGGAGAACTGAACCAGCCGCCGTCTCCTCTTCCGGGCCGAGGACGGTGGCAAGCACGACGGTGACGAGACTTGCGATCAGCGCAGCCACTACCACCCAGTTCGCACACCGCTGTCGTCGGTCGATCTGAGCTGCCTCGTCGTCGGCCCGCTTCAGCACCGCGTTGAGCAGGTCGAGGCGGTCTTTTGCGTGACTGGGTCCTGCCAGCGCCGATACCGGCAGGGCCACAGCACGCAGATACAGGACAGCCGCCCCAAGCCAGAGTGCCATTGCTACGACACCAGCCCAGCGCGTGATCTCCGGCCGGTTGTCGAGCTGGGTGAACGTCAGCGCCGCGACGATACCGCCCGCGAACAGCGTGACGGTGGACTGGGCTGCCTGTGCTCGTAGTCTCGCGCCACTGCCCGATCGAACCCGCTCGGCGTAGTAGGCCTCACTCGCGGGTCCCAAGACCGCTTCGAGTACGAGCTCGCGTTCGTCGGCTAAGTGCTGGTTCGCAGAAGATTGCGCTGTCATCGGCCCCCCGTTGCGCATATCGGAGGAGCATCATAGGAGCTGAAGTGACTATGTTTCAGCTATGTGGTGACATTTGAAACGAGGCGGCGCTGGCGGCCCCGGACGCCTGGGACGGGTTCGTCGGGTTCGTCGAGGGGCTGTTCGCGCTGCAGGCCGAGGACCGGGGACTCAACGACGCGCTGGCGCAGCGGTTCCGGGCGGCGGGGGAGGTCGAGAAGGCCTGTCACCGCGGCTTCCGGCACGCGGAGCTGATCATCCAACGGGCAAGGGACAGCGGGCAGTTGCGCCCCGATTTCGAGCCGGCGGACCTCGTCACCCTGATCTGGGCGATGTCCCAGGTGATCCGGGAATCGATGGCGACGGCACCCGACACCTGGCGCCGCTGCCTGGCGTTCTTCCTCGACGGTCTGCGGGCCGGTGCGGCCCACCCGATCGAGGTGCCACCCTTGACCCAGGGGCAACTCGGCGAGGTCGCACGGTCTCGCTGACCGACCCCGAAGTAGACGTCTTCGCGCCAACCCGTAAGGTTCCGCCATGGCAGTCCCCGAGGTCATTCCGATCGCCTACGAGCCGAATCAACGCAGCGGCGCCGTCGGCCGCTACGCGGACGGCCAGTTCCTGGCGTCGGTCACCTACGCGTTCCCCCAAGGCTTCCGTCCCTCCGACGGCTGGGAAGAGCAGAAACGTCTCTACACGGTGCTCCACACCTTCGATGCCGCGGGCCGGTACCGCGACTCGGAGATCTGGTGCGCCGGCACCTGGGCCGAGCAGCAGCGCGCCCCGCACGGCGACGACTCGGTCCTCTCGCAGGCCCGCATCCACCTGGCGAAACTGCTCCGCGCCCTGCCCCGCCGCAGCTACACCGACATCGCGGTCCGTCCCTTCCAACGCACCGTCGACGGCGTCCTGTTCGGCCTGCTGATCGAGCAGGACGAGGACGGCAGCTGGGCCGAGCTGTACCCGGACCGGCACGCCTTCGGGCCACCGTGGGACGGGACGTACGACAGCTGAGTTCCCGGCCCGGCGCGTCCAACTCCCGTACACCTACCGGCTTTACACTGCGCGCCTGATGTCGGCGCACAGGGGGTGCGCCAGGGGTGGGAGGGGACGCGCATGGGCAACTCACGGACGGCCAGAGGGAGATGGAGAGCCGCGGCGGTGGTCGCCGCGGCGCTGGTCGGCGGCACCCTGCTGCCCGCCGCTCCCGCGCTGGCCGTGCACGGCGCGGTTCCCGGCGACTTCAACGGCGACGGCTACCGGGACGCCGTACTCCCGGCGCCGGGCGCGACCGTCGCCGGGAAGGAGATGGCGGGGGCCGTGGTCGTCCTCTACGGATCGTCGTCGGGCCTGTCGGCGACCCGGCGCAGGACCATCACGCAGAACACACCCGGAGTGCCGAGTTCGAGCGAGGCGTGGGACCAGTTCGGCGCGGCCACCGCGACGGCCGACCTCAACCGGGACGGCTACGCGGACCTCGTGGTCTCGGCGCCGTACGAGGACACGGCGGACGGCAAGGACGCGGGCCTGGTCACCGTGCTGTGGGGCAGCAGGAACGGGCTGACGACGGCGACGGACCTGCCGTCCCCGGTGCGGGCGGCCTCGGAGGAGTTCGGCCTCGACCTGGCCGCGGTGAGCACCGGCGGCGGGCCCAAGGAGGAGGTCATGGTCGGCGCACTGGACGCCTCCGCGACCTTCAGGGGACCGTTCAGCCGCACCGGCACCTACGGCGGGCGCACCTCGCTCCAGGGCCTCCCCTCCACGGCGAGCGTGGCACTCGGCGACTTCGACGGCAACGCCCTGCCGGACGAAGCCCTCGTCACCGTGGGCATGAGCGGTCTGAGCGGTGGCGAGGTCTACGTCGATCCCAACGGCCGCGCGGAACCGAAGCGGGGCAACGGGCTCATCGACGCCACGGGAGACATCAACGGCGACGGGTACGCCGACCTCGTGGTCGGCGACCCCTTCGAACCCGAAGTCGCGGGCGTGGACGGCGCGTTGGGCGGACGGGTGCTGGTCTACTACGGCTCGGCGAGCGGCATCGCGGAGGATGCCGAGCCGGTGCAGCTCACCCAGAACACCGCGGGGGTGCCCGGCACCAGCGAGAAGGGCGACGCGTTCGGCGGCGCCCTGGCCGTGGCCGACCTGAACCGGGACGGCCTCGCGGACATCGTCGTCGGCGCCCCGTTCGAAGGCGTCGCGTGCCAGAACGAGGCCGGCGCGGTGACCGTGATCCCCGGCCGCCGCACCGGCGCGCTGGGCGCCGGCGCGTACTCCTTCTCGCAGTTCACCGCGGGCGTCCCGGGCGGCAACGAGTTCGGCGACCTCTTCGGTACGACCGTCTCCGTCGGGGACGTCAACAAGGACGGCAAGCCGGAGCTGTTCGTGAGCGCGGCGCAGGAGAACATCGGCACGGGCGCCGTCTGGGTCTTCCCGGGCGGCGCCTCGGGCCCCGTGGCCAGGGGCAGCCATGTCTTCACGGCGGCCTCGGTCAACCTCACCCAGCGGACCGACACGACCCTGGGCGGGTACGGGCTGCTCTGGCTGATCTGAGTCGACTGCCGCTCACTGGGGGCTACTTGAGGACGCCGGCCCCGGTCGTGCCGGCGAGCTCCGTCGGCAGGTTCTTGGCGGAGGTCTCCAGCCCGGCCGTGAGGGTCGGCGTCCAGTTCACGGTGGTCTTCAGCTTCTTGGAGTTGGCGGCGTTGTAGGCGGCGACGAGGTCGGTGGCGGTGCCGTTGACGAGGTTGCCGCTGCCCGCGATGGACCCGGTGCCGTCACCGCTGAACAGCTTGCCGACCTTCTGACTCGCGGAGATCTTCCAGTAGTTGTTCTGGACGACGACCTGCGCCTTGGCCCGCGAGTTGACGCTGTACTGGAGCACGTACCCGTTGAGGGTCGTGGTGTCGAAGTAGTTGTTGTAGATGTGGATCTGCCCGATCCGGGCCAGCGGCGCCCGCTGCACGATGCCCTTCCACACGTTGTGGTGGATGGAGACGCGCAGCTTGCCGACGCTGTCGGTGTCGCTGCTGCCGATGAGCATCGTCTTGTCGTGGTTGGTGAACTGGTTGCGCTCGACGGTCACCAGGTCCGAGCCCTTGGTGATGTCGAGGTCGCCGTCGTGGATCTGGTACTGGCGGCCGTAGTACGTCGGGTCGGAGGTGTCGAGGCCGGGCGCGTCGGTGAACGTGTTGTGGTCCGCCCAGACGTGCGTGGCACCGCGCAGCGTCACGGCGTCGTACTGCGAGTTCCAGTTCCCGCTGTCCCCGTCCGTCGGGTCCCACTGCGGGAAGCAGTCCTGGGTGGCGGCGAAGGTCAGGTTCCGCACGATGACGTTGTCGACGCTCTGGATCTGGAGCATGCCGCCGGTGATCCCGGCGTTGGTGCCGGGCACGCCCACGACGGTGGTGTTGGCGGGCACCCGGAAGATGATGTTCTTCCCCTGCTTGGTCTGCGCGGCGGCCCGCGCCTTCTCCTGCGTACCGGAGGGCAGCTTGGAGGTGCCGTAGGTGGAGGGGGCGAAGGCCTTGAGGTAGGCGGACAGCGAGTAGCCGGTCCCGGCCGAGTAGTCGGCGCAGCTCAGCTTCTTCCCGCTGTCGTCGGTGTTGGCGTCGATGGTCCCCTTGATCTTCACGATCCGGGGCGTGGTGTCACTGGCGGACCCGAGCGCCTTCACGAGCTGGGCGCGGGTGCTCACGGTGAAGGTGTGCGCGGCATCGGCCTTGGCCCCGCCGGTGGTCCCGGTCCCGGACGAGGCCCAGCCGTCCTTGGCGGCGAGCGTCTGGTGGTAGAGGTCGACGGTCGCGGTGGTACTGGCGGCGTTCGCGTTCAGCACGAGGAACCCGGCGCCCGCGCCCGCGACGGCCACGGCGGCGGTGACGACGATCGTGCGGCGCTTGCGGAGGGAGCGGCGGTGGGAAGGAGTGACCACGGGAAGTCCTTTGGTGCGGCGAGGGGTTACGACTCCTCAGTGGCCGTCAGGATCAAGAAGGTTGCCGCGGCTCGCCAACTTTCTTGATCCTGACCACAGTTACGACTTACGAGGTCGTGGATGCGGAGACCGACGCCGATGCCGACGCACTTGGCTGGGTGTCCGTACTGTCATGCGTCTCGTCCGGGGCGACGCTCATCGTGAGGTGGGCGCGAACCCCCTTGGCGATGCCGGCGCTGCGCTTCTTGTCGTACTCGAGGAAGAGCAGGCCGCCCTCGTGCCCGTTCTGCGGGTAGATCGTGTCCTCGGTGAGGGTCGTACGGGTGGTGGTGTTGGTGGAGTACGGCTCGACCGTCGCCGACGCCAGCACCGACTTCTCGTCGAAGAACAACTGGCCGGTGTGGCAGGTGTGCCCGCCCTCATAACCGGCGTCCGTCCACTCCCCGTCGACATGCACCTTGACGTGGATGTGCACGCAACGCCCCTGGTACCAGCCGGGGAAGACCGACTTGAAGGTGACCTGGCCACGCCTGTCGGTCTTCCAGGTCCCGCGCAGATAGCGCTCGTCGTCGGTCGGCTCGGAGTGCGCACCACCGGTACCGCCGGAGGGGGCACCGGACGGGGGCTCACCGGTCGGCGTCCCCGAGGGCGAGTCGGTAGGCGGAGCACCGCCGCCTCCGGCACCGCCGCTGCCCATCGCCTCGTACCCGGAGTAGATGCCGAGGGCGCTGCAGTGCCAGATGTCGACGGCCGCGTCCCTGACCGGCTTGCAGGTCTCGGCGTCGATCACCTTGAGGGTGAGGGTGAGGGGAATGCCCTCCTCGTCCTCGGTGATGTCCTGCCGGATCTTGTCGGCGTCGATGTAGTACGGCCCCTCGGTGGTCTCCGAGGTGAGCGCGTAACACGCCTCGGCACCACTCGCCGTGCCCTTCGGCGACCCGGGGGAGGCCGCCCCGTCCGCGAACGCACTCGCGGCAAGCCCTCCCCCCACACCCACGGCGGCGACAGCGGCCCCACCCGCGACGACGACCTTGCGCCGGGTCAAGTCCCTTTTGTGCGCGGGGGATTGGTTACGCGGTTGTTCCGGCGACTGGTTGGTTGTTTCGTTTCCCGTCATGCCCGGACGTTAGGTAAGAGTCCTGTAAGAAGCATGAGAGCAAGCTGTGCTTTCCCATGAAACCTGAAGGAGTTTCCTCAGCTTGAGCGGATGCGGTGGTCGCGGGTGCGCTGGAGGAGGGCGGCGAGGGTGGTGGGGGTGAGGGGGAGTATTCGCGCGGGGTCGTCGCTCTCGCGGAGCAGCAGCTCGCCTTCGGAGATGGCCACTTCCACGCAGTTGGCCCCGTCACTTCCGCTGGAGAAGGTCGACCTCTGCCACTGGATCATGTCTACAGCTCCTTCGCCAGACGATGGAGGAAGTCCCTGGACCGGGACAGGCCCAGAGAGACTGCTTCCACCTTACGAAAGCGCGTTCGCATGGCGAGGAGATGCGACTGCGCACCCAGGAACGCCGTGTCATGGGCGGTATCGCCCTACCTCGTGTCCAGCACCAGCACGCGACCGCCCATGTACAGCAACTCCACGCATGAGCTGAGCAACAGCGGGTGCCAAGCGGAGCCGCGTTACCTATGCTGATGAGGGCTCAGACGGGTGGGGGGCGATGGCGGCACCAGGGGAGATGAGGCCGGAAACGGCTTCGGTCCGCAACGAGTTCGCGCTGGAACGATATCGGTACATCCTTCAGCAGATACACGCGGTCAACGAGAATGCCCACCGCTTCCTGGCCCTCTACCAGACACTCGCCACGGCACTGGTCAGCGCTGCTCTCGCCCTCTTCGTCGGCTACCGCAAGTGGAACGTGCCGCCCTCCACCGCCCGAGGCGGAGTCATAGGGCTACTGACCCTCGTCACCGTGGTCGCTGCGTTCACCAGCACACTCATCGTGGTAGGCGCCCTGGCCTGGCTCGACTTCCGTAACGAAGAATGCGACATCACCGACGAGATGGTCGGCCCCGGCTTCCGCAAACGCCCGCGCCCCGGCAACTTCCTTCGCTGGTACGAGACTTACGTGCTGCTCTTCATCCTCGTCTCGGTGATCACTATGTGGGTGCTCGCCGCGTTCCTCCTCCTGCCGGCAATGAGGTGATCGTCCCCGGTGTCAGAGCACGACTACACGAGTACGCCCCTGTGGCAGGACACTCTCGCACCCCGCCCAGGCGGGGACGCCCAGGCAGAACAGCGCGAACGACTCCGGGCGTCGTACGTCGAACTGCGCCGGAAGGCAGCCGTACTCCTCAAGGAGAACGAGCGCAGCATGCCCGACTACACGGTGCACGACATCAGCCATGTCGACGCATTGTGGGAGACGGCTGATCTCGTGTGCGGGCGCCAGGTGACGTTGAATCCTGCCGAGGCGTACGTGCTGGGCTGTGCGTTCGTACTGCACGACGCGGCGATGGGCGCGGCAGCGTACGGGACGAGTGTGCGTGACGCGCTGGGGGAGAAGCGATGGCGCGATCTGGTGTCGGTGGCCTACTACCACCGGGTGGGATGTTGGCCGGACCAGGAGACGCTGAACGCGCCGCCCAAGGAGATCGCCGATGTTTGCCGGGCGACAGCAATCCGTGAAACCCACGCGGAGCAGGCACGGCGACTGGTGGACCAGCCCTGGAGATCAAGTGCGGGGAACGAGATCTACCTCATCGAGGAAGTCCAACTACGCGAGGTGTACGGCCCGCTGATCGGCGATCTTGCGGCCAGCCATTGGTGGCCGGTGAGCCGACTCGCGGGCGAATTCCAGCACACGATCGGGTCATTGCCCTGGCAGCCGAGCGAGTGGACCATCGAGCCGCTGAAGCTGGCCTGTGTTCTCCGACTGGCCGACGCAACCCAGATCGACAGCCGACGGGCTCCGACACTGCTTTTCTCGCTGCGTGATCCGCGTGGCACTGCGCGTGAACACTGGCGGTTCCAGGAACACATCAGTCGCCCGCATCTGAAGGGCGACCGGGTTCGGTACACCTCGCTTCGGCCCTTTTCCTCGCAGGATGCGGGCTCCTGGTGGCTGGCTCTCGACTATCTGCGCGATATCGACGAGGAGTTGAAGTCGGTCGACTCACTCCTGCACGACCTCGGCCACGATCGTCTGGCCGCCCGCGCGGTCGCCGGAGTTGACTCCCCCGAGCGCTTCGCCGAGCTCTTCCGTGTGCAGGGCTGGCGCCCCATCGACGCGACCGTCAAGGTCACCGACGTCCCCGCCCTGGTCAAGAGCCTGGGCGGGGAACAGCTGTACGGCGACGAGCCCGAGGTCGCCGTCCGGGAACTGATTCAGAACGCCCAGGACGCAGTGCAGGCCCGCCGCGCTCTGCAACCGGGCTTCGCGGAGGGACGCATCGAGGTACGGCTGACTCGGACCGACGACGGCTGGTGCCTGGAGATCCGCGACAACGGCATCGGCATGGACGAGGAGACCCTCGTACACGGTCTGCTGGACTTCGGCACGAGCGGCTGGAGTTCTCCGGGCATCCGCAACGGGCTTCCCGGACTGGCCGACGGCGGTTTCCAGCCCAGCGGTCGGTTCGGAATCGGCTTCTTCTCGGTCTTCCTGCTTGGCGACCGGGTAGAGCTCGTCACCCGGCGCTACGACGCTGCCACCCAGGACGCCCGTCGCCTCACGTTCGACGGTCCCGCCCTTCGCCCCCTGCTCACGCCGCTGCCCACCCTGGACTGGGTTCCCGAGGGCACGACCGTGCGTATTGCGCTCAAGCGGAGCCCCAATGACGTAAAGGGTCTGCTCTACAAGACAGACGACGATCGGCTCACCCAGTTGGTCCGGCGGCTGGCGCTGGAGAACGCGGTTCCCATCCACACCTGGGAGCCTGGCACCACCGCACCCGACATCCTGGCCCCGTTCTCACTCGCCACCGGATCACCGGACGAGGTCTTCGACCGCCTCTACCCGCCTGAGCCCGACAGCCGGCGAGTCGGGGAGGAGAAGCAACGCCTCCAGATGCGCGACGAGTTCATCGGGCGGGCCACCGAGTTGCTGGATGACAACGGACGACGGATCGGGCTCGCAACGCTCTGGAACGACATGTACTACCTGTCCCGGCGCAACTTCCGGGGGATCGTCACGGTGAACGGTCTGCTCGCCGACGAGTCGATCTCCTTCTCGGGATACCTCGCCGGTCAGCCCAGCCGAGCGTCCCGAGACCGAGCGGGCCTCGTCGCAAACCAGGACCAGGTCCGGCTCTGGATGCACCGTCAGGAACAACAACTGCGCGGGAACGGGCAGTTCGGAGACCCGGTCCAACTGGAGCTGGCTCACACTCTCAACAATGCGTTCGGCGAGCTCGCCAGCGACATCGCCTTCGCTCTAACGGCAGATGGCGTCCTGCGCCCTGCCGACGTGGCCCACTGGGCCGAACACAAGAGCAAGGTCTTCATGGCCACAGGTGTACCGCTGACCTGGCGAAGCAGGCCTCCGGCGGTCTACCACTACCTGTCCGGGCAGACGGTGCATCTGCCGGACAACTGGATTGTCATCACCCCCTGGGTCCTCAACCCACCACTGAGCGAGGTCTTCCCGGACGTCGCGAACCGTGACCCCGCATACGAATACGCGCGTAACGACACCGCTCTGACCTGGCAGAAGGAGTGGTGGCGCTTGTCCGGTGGCCTCTACGGACTCTTCCTGCGAACGCTGTGCCAGACATGGTCGTGCACGGTCGAGTCCCTGCTCGCCCCCGTCGAACAACGCAACTGGGCAGACGCCCGCCACCTAAACGAGGAGATCCCCGCCCCCATCTCAGGCTACCTCCTCACCCGTCCCCCGGCCTGAACACACTGAAGGAGGGCTGCGAGGCTGGTGGGGGCGAGGGGGAGTATTCGGGCGGGAGAGTCGCTTTCTCTGAGGAGCAACTCGCCTTCAGCGTAGGCAAGTTCCACACATTCGTTGCCCGCCGCGCCGCCGGAGTACGTGGACTTCTGCCACTGAATCACGCCTACAGCTCCTTCGACAGACGGTGGATGAAGTCCCGCGACCGGATGGGGTCAAGAGACGCTTGTTCAACCTTACGGAAGAGCGTTCGCATGTCGTGGAGTTGGGCAGCGACATCCAGGAAGGCGGAGCCGTACGGAGTGTCCCGCTGCACGGTGTCCAACGCCGGCACCCGGCCACCCGCGTACATCAACGACGAACTCGCCCCGGCAAAGCCGTCGACGTCGAAGGGGATCACGCGCACCGAGACACCGGGATCCTCCGACTGACGTACCAGCCCGTCGAGTTGGGCACGAGCCACCTGCCGGTCCGCGACACGGGTACGCAGTACCGACTCGTGCAGGACCGCCTCGTACGGAACCGCGCTGCCTCGCGAGAGGATCTGTTGGCGACGCATGCGGTACGCGACCCAAAGCTCCAGCTCGCTGTCCGGGAGCGGCGGAACCCAGTATCCGAACACCGCTCGTGCGTACTCTTCGGTCTGGAGCAGTCCCGGCACATGCGCGGTCGCGATCACCTGAATGAAACGCGCGTGGTTCTCCAGCTCCGCCAGATCGAGGAACTCGGGCGGGAGGACGTCCCGATACTCCTCCCACCAGCCACGCGTACGATCCGTTGCCACCTCCACCAGAGCCTCGATCAACGCCCGGTCTCCACACCCGTAGAGTGCCGCGAGCTTGCGCAGTCGCTCCTCGCTGACCCCCGACAGGCCAGCCTCCACCTGGCTCATCTGCGCTGAGGTCGACGACAGGATCCCCACCACCTCGCGGGCCGACATTCCTGCGGAGACCCGCAACTTGCGCAGCTCAGTCCCGAGTCGCACCTGCCGGGCGGTGGGCTGACTTCTCGGCGCCATCCTGCTCATCCCCTCAACCGCACTGCCCACAGGCACTGTTGGAGCCCTCGTTCGGGTGCCAGGTTACGTGAACAGCTTGCGCGAGGAGAAATCTCTCCTCTACCGTCAGTGACGCACCGCACACCCTGCGGAACGCCGGGACCCCGGAAGCGCCCCGCCCCGCCATGCCGGCCGCGACAAGCCACCGCCGACCCGCCAACTCCCCCTCCCTGACCAGGAGTCACGCATGCCCGAATCCAAAGAGCCGCCCGCCCCCTGGGAATACACCCTCACCATCCCCCACGACCTCCGCGCCGTCACCATCAGCCGCCGCACCCTCCGCCTGATCCTGACGATGCACGGCCTGATCAACCTGGTCGACACCGCCGAACTCCTGGCAACGGAGCTGGTGGGCAACGCCGTACGCCACACGAAAGGCCCGGTCATCCTCCGGGTCTCCTGGAAACCCGGCACCCTCCGCATCGGCGCCTGGGACGCCAACCCCGAACCCCCGCAACCACCAAGGGAGTTGGCCCAGCTCCTGGACCTGGAGGAGGGCCGCGGCCTGGCCCTGGTCAAAGCATGCGCCGACCTGTGGGGCTGGCAACCGCTGTCCAGGAACGGCAGCAAGGGCAAGTACGTCTGGTGCGAACTGACCACGGCCGCCTGAACGTTCCTCCGCCCCTCGAAAGAGTGAACGCCACCCATTCGGCCAGACATCCCCGTCCTTGATCCACCTAGGTTGCGCACATGGTCACATCAACCCACGAGGCGACCCACCGGCTCTTCCAGGAGCATCCGGAGGCCCTCACCCTCGTCTTCGAATCACTGGGCATCCCACCGCCCGCGAAGTCGAACTTCGGCTCGATCACACCCGACGCCACCGAAATCCGGCCCATGGAGCGCCGAGTGGACACGGTGCTCAAGTTCGAACCCGCCATGGGAGAGAGCTTCCTGCTCGCCATCGAGTCCCAGACCAAGAAGGACCCAGACAAGGCGAAGAGCTGGGCCTATTACGTGGCCCACCTCAGCGCGAAGTACGACATGCCGGTGCTGTTGGTGGCCGTATGCCGAGACCGGTCGACGGCAAAGTGGGCCGCCGGTCCCTTCGAGTGCGCCGTCGGTCCGTGGACGACCCAGGTCACACACCCGTTCGTACTGGGACCGGGTACCGTCCCGGTGATCACCGACGAGTCGACCGTGACCCGCCAGCCGGCCCTGGCGGTGCTCTCTGCCATCGTCCATAGCGATGACTGGCGAGCGCCCGCCATACTGGAGACGCTGGCCCGCGGACTCCTCTCATTCGACCCTGGCACCACGGCGTATTGGTTCGAGGTAACGGAAGTCGGCTTGGAGAACACTCCGGCCAAGGAGAAATGGAGAGAGCTGATGTCGAACGTCATCACCCACTTCCCGGGCCACGGGACGCTCTTCGAGGAGAAGTACCTAGAGGGCAAGACCGAGGATCGAGCCTCGCTGATCCTGCGGGTGCTGGAGAAGCACGGTATCGACGTCCCTGAGGACATCCGTGAACGCATCACCTCTTGCTCCGACTTCGACACCCTCACCCTCTGGTTCGACCGTTCCCTGACCGCGTCCACGGCGGAGGACCTGTTCGTCGAGAGCCCCGAGGCACCCCAGGCGGACACCGACCAGGCCTGACGCCTCAAGGCTGACCGGGCCGCGCACGTAAGACCCCGCAGATGGCAGCGCCGTAGCTGAACTCTCAGGCCGCTACGGCGACCCCCAGCGCCGCCCGCGCCGTGGCGATGTGGGCCAGGCCCTCGCGGGCGAGGCCCGTCGCCCGGGCGTATTCGTCCGCGGTGTGCGCCGCGGAGAGCTGGGTGCCGGCCGCCCGATGGCATTCCGCGGCCGCCGTCAGCGCCCGGGTCGCCGTTTCGTCGGCGCCCGCCCAGATCCTCGCCTCGGGGACCGACAGACTCGCGCCGAGGCGGAGTACCCAGCCGCTGGCCTCGACCTCCGCGTCCAGGTCGGACAGGTCGGACCCGTCCCGCGCCCCGTGCGCGCGCCGCAGGAGGACGACGGCGAACGCCGCCCCGGCGATCAACAGCAGTGCGAGCACGATGTATCCCATCGCTTCCTCCCGGCGTTCACGTGGTGCGCGGCCGGGCGGTTCCGACCTCGTACGTCCATGACACGCCCTGCCTCTGTGCAGGCACATCGATATTCCTGTGTGTCCGCTGCGAGGTTTCCATGGTGGGGGCGGATGGGACGTACGAGGTCGGTGCGTTGTTCGTCAGCCCGTCGTGGCCGACGGCGATGCCGATGCCGAAGGCGATGGGCCGGGGCCACCCCCGCCCTCCCCGTCGTTCGTCTCGTCCGGTGCCACCGCCAGCGTCAGCCGCCCCCGTACGCCCCGCGCGATCCGCCGCCTGTCGTACTTGAGGTACAGCAGGCCGCCCTCGTGGCCGTTCTGGGGATAGATCCCGTCCTCGGTGAGCGTCGTGCGGGTCGCCGTGTTCGAGACGTACGGCTCCAGGACCGCCGTCGCCAGGACCGACTTCTCGTCGAAGAACAGCTGGCCCGTGTGGCAGGTGTGGCCGCCCTCGTAGCCCGCGTCCGTCCACTCGCCGTCGACGTGCACCTTGACGTGGATGTGGACGCAGCGGCCCTGGTACCAGCCGGGGAACACCGTCCTGAAGGTGACCTGGCCGTGCCGGTCCGTGTGCCAGGTGCCTCGGAGGAAGCGGTCGTCGTCGGTGGGTTCCTGGTGGCCGCCACCGCCGCCGGGCGGAGGACCACCCGTGGGGGTGCCGGTCGGGGTGCCGGAGGGCGGCGCGCCCGTCGGAGCCGGGCCGCCGCCCCCGCCCGCCTCGTAGCCGGAGTAGACGCCGGTCGCGTTGCAGTGCCAGATGTCCACGGCCGCGTTCCGCAGCGGTCTGCACGTGTCGGCGTCGATCACCTTGAGGTCCAGGGTGAGCGGGATGCCCTCCTGGTCCTCCGTCACATCGCGGCGGATCTTGTCGGCGTCGATGTAGTACGGGCCCTCGGTCAGCTCGGAGGTGAGCGTGTAGCACGCCTCCCCCGAGGCGGTCCCTTTCGGCGGATGTGGATACGGAGCGTTCTCCTGTGCCGAGGCGCTCACCGACAGTGCTCCGGCCGCGCCCACCGCCGTCACCGCCACGCCGCCGGCCACCAGGACCGTACGGCGCGCCAACTGCCCCTTTTCCTCGGGGACTTCAGAATCCATGGGGGGTACTCGGGAATCCGTCATGCCGGGGACGCTAGGGGCGCCCGACATGACATGAACATGAGAATGCGCTGTGAATCCTGTGCGTACGCGAAAGGGCTCGAAACCGATGCCGGTTCCGAGCCCCAACTCCCGCGGGTCGCCTACTGCTTCGCCTACTACTTCGGCTGCGGCTTCCGCACCGACAGATGCAGCTCCCGCAGCCGCGTCTCGTCCAGCTCCGTCGGCGCGCCCATCATCAGGTCCTGGGCGTTGCCGTTGAGCGGGAACGCGATCGTCTCGCGGATGTTCGGCTCCTCCGCGAGCAGCATGACGATGCGGTCGACGCCGGGGGCGATCCCGCCGTGCGGCGGGGCGCCGAAGCGGAACGCGCGCAGCATGCCGGCGAACTGCTCCTCGACGGTGTCACGGTCGTAGCCCGCGATCTCGAAGGCCTTGAGCATGATGTCGGGCTCGTGGTTCCGGATCGCGCCGGAGGACAGCTCCACGCCGTTGCAGACGATGTCGTACTGCCAGCCCAGGATGTCCAGCGGGTCCTGGGTCTCCAGGGCCTCCAGACCGCCCTGGGGCATCGAGAACGGGTTGTGCGAGAAGTCGATCTTCCCGGTCTCCTCGTCCTTCTCGTACATCGGGAAGTCGACGATCCAGCAGAAGCGGAAGACGCCTTCCTCGAAGTGGCCTGCGCGCTTCGCGGCTTCCACCCGCACCGCGCCCATGATCTTCGAGACCTCTTCGAACTCGCCCGCACCGAAGAACACCGCGTGGCCGGGGGCCAGCGACAGGCGCTTCGTCAGCTCCGCGATGTTCTCCTCCGTGAGGAACTTCGCGATCGGGCCCGTCAGCGAGCCGTCCTCGGCCACGCGGACCCAGGCCAGGCCCTTCGCACCGAGGGTGACCGCGAAGTCGCCGAGCTGGTCGAAGAACTTGCGGGACTGCGACGCCACGTCCGGCACCGGCAGCGCGCGCACGTGCTTGCCGGCGAACGCCTTGAACTCCGAGCCCTCGAACACGTCCGTGATGTCGGTGAGTTCGAGCTTCGCGCGCAGGTCCGGCTTGTCGGAGCCGTACTTCACCATCGACTCGCGGAACGGGATGCGCGGGAAGGGGGAGGTGACCGGCTGGCCACCGCCGAACTCCTCGAACAGCTCCGTCATGAGCTTCTCGATCGGCTGGAAGACGTCTTCCTGCTCTACGAAGCTCATCTCCACGTCGAGCTGGTAGAACTCGCCCGGCGAGCGGTCCGCGCGGGCGTCCTCGTCGCGGAAGCAGGGCGCGATCTGGAAGTAGCGGTCGAAGCCGGAGATCATCAGCAGCTGCTTGAACTGCTGCGGCGCCTGCGGAAGGGCGTAGAACTTGCCCGGGTTCAGCCGGGAGGGGACCACGAAGTCGCGCGCGCCCTCGGGGGAGGTCGCGGAGAGGATCGGGGTGGCCATCTCGTTGAAGCCGAGGGCGACCATCTTCGAGCGGATCGAGGCGATCACCGAGGAGCGCAGCATGATGTTGCGGTGCATGCGCTCGCGGCGCAGGTCCAGGAAGCGGTACTCCAGGCGCCGCTCCTCGTTGACCCCGTCCTCGGTGTTGATCGTGAAGGGGAGCGGGGCGGCGGCACCGAGCAGCTCGACCTCGCCGACCTCGACCTCGACCTCACCGGTCGGCAGATCCGGGTTCACGTTGTCCGTGCCCCGGGAGACGACCTTGCCGTCGACGCGGACCGTCGACTCCTTGGTGACCTTGTCGAGGGCCTCGTACGCGGGCGTGCCGGGGCGGGCGACGAGCTGCGTGATGCCGTAGTGATCGCGCAGATCGATGAAGAGGATGCCGCCCAGGTCGCGCCGATTGTGCAGCCAGCCACTCAGCCGGACGTCGGTGCCGACGTCAGAGGCGCGGAGCTCGCCGCAGGTGTGGGACCTGTACCGATGCATCGTCGTTCATCCAGCCTTCGCGGATCGGGGAGTGTTTCACGTGAAACGTCCGGGGCCGGAGCCCGGACGTCCCAAGGGTACCGGCCACCCATACATCGCCTCCCCACCATTAACCACAGGCTCCCTCGGTGGCAGAGTTCGATCTCCTCTTCTTACAGTGGGGCAATGCGCACTGGTGAGCCCCTGCCCGCCGTGGGGGAGGTACTCGCCGCCCTCGCGACCGGCCTGTGGCATTGGGACACCGCTACGGAGCTGGTCACGGTGGACGCCGAGGCCGCACGGCTGCTCGGGCTGCCCGCCGAGCCGACCACCCTCACGGAGGCCCAGACCCGGGCCCGACTCCACCCCGTCGACTGGAACGAGATCGCCGGGGTCGTCGGGCTTGCCGTCGCCGAGGACACCCTCGCCGAGGTCCGCATCCGGATCATGGACGAGCGGGGCCGGGTGATCCGCACCGTCCGCAGCCGTTCCAAGCCGTCCTACGACCCCGAGACCCGGTCGTTCGAGCTGATCGGCACCCTCCAGGAGGTCGTCGAGCCCACGCCGGGCACACCGGCCGGGCGGACGGCGGTCACCGGTGACTGGCGGCGCTCCCGCGAGGCGTTCCTGCTGGACGCGGGCCGCGCGCTGGCGGAGGCGCGGTCCACGGCCGAGGTGCTGCGGGTCGCGGCGGGCCTGTCGATGCCGGGCTTCTCACCGGACGGCCTCGCCGTGTTCGGCGTATCGGGCGACCGCCTCACGATCGTCGGCCATCACGGGCATCAGCCGGGCGACGAGGACCCGTTCTCGCACATGTCCACGGTGACCGACTACCCGGCCGCCGAGGTCGTACGGACGGGCCGTGCCGTCTATCTGTCCACGCCCGAGCAGTACAAGGAGCGCTACCCGGTCACCTGGCCGCTCGCCCAGCACTTCCACCGGCAGTCCTGGGCGTTCCTGCCGCTGACCGTCGCCGGGCGCACGATGGGCGCCTGGATGGCCGCCTTCACCCACCCGGTGGCCTTCACGCCCGACGAGCGGTCCGTCCTCACCACGGTCGCCCGGATGCTCGCGCAGGCCCTGTCCCGCGCCGGGGTCGCCGAGTCGGAGCGCGAGCTGACCGACGGACTCCAGCGCTCGATGCTGCCCACGCTGGGCCCGGAGATCCCGGGCATGAGCGTCGCCGCCCGCTACATACCGACCGGCGGCGGGCTCCAGGTCGGCGGCGACTGGTACGACATGATTCCGCTGCCCACCGGGCGCATCGCGCTGGTCATCGGGGACGTACAGGGGCACGACGTGCGCGCCGCCGGGCTGATGGGCCAGCTCCGGATCGCCCTGCGTGCCTACGCCTCCGAGGGGCACCGGCCCGACGCGGTACTGTCCCGCGCCTCCCGTTTCCTGCACGGCATCACCAACGGCGACGCGGAGAAGACCGACCCGCGCTTCGCGACCTGCCTGTACGTCGAGGCCGATCCGGCGACCGGCGTTCTGGAGATCGCCCGGGCCGGCCATCCCGACCCGGCGATACGCATGGCGGACGGGACGGTGCTGACGCGGCCCACGGCGGGCGGTCTGCCGCTCGGCATAGACCCGGACGCCGACTATCCGACGACGACGCTCGCCCTGGAGCCCGGCGAGACCATGCTGATCTGCACCGACGGGCTGATCGAGACCGGCGGCCACGACCTGGAGACGGGCTGGCAGCGCATCCGGACGATCCTGGAGGAACACAAGGGCGACTTGGAGGAACTCGCCGACGCGCTCGTGCAGGCCGTCCACGGGCCCTCCTCGCACCACACCACCGGCCCGCTCGTGGACCGCCGCGAGGACGACATCGCCGTACTGCTGCTGTCCCGGGAGGGCGAGAGCTGCGGCTGCGGCGACACCGTGACCGTCCCGCCGACGGTCCGCCGTACGGTGCTCACGGTCGCGCAGGCCGAGCCCGAGCGGATCGCGGTGGCCCGGCAGCAACTGCGCGAACTCCTCCACGACTGGACGACCGCCGACCAGGTCGACTCGGCGGTCCTGCTCGTCTCCGAGATGCTCACCAACGTCCTCGTGCACACCGACGCCGACGCCCTGCTGACGGCCGAGGTGACCGGCGAGAGCGGTGGGCGGCGGATGCGGGTCGAGGTCACGGACGCCGGCGACGACCTCCCGCACAAGCGGCACCCCGGCGAACTGGCGTCCTCCGGGCGCGGGTTGCTGCTGATCGAGCTGCTCGCCGAGACCTGGGGCGTGGACCCGAGGGGCGAGGGCAAGAGCATCTGGTTCGAGCTCTACGAGTCCGACGGGGACGGCTCGGGGAACGGCTCGGGCGGACTCTCGGAGTTCGGGTCCTGGGACGCGTAGCGCTCCCGTAGTTCGTGGACGACCCCGAAGACGGCGGCGGTCAGCGGGACCGCGAGCAGCATGCCGAGGATGCCGGCCACGGACGCCCCCGCGGTGATCGCGATCATCACGACCGCCGGGTGCATCTGCACGGTCCGGCTCTGGATCATCGGCTGGAGGACGTGCCCCTCCAGGACCTGCACGGCGAGCACGACCCCCAGGGCCCACAGGGCGATGACGACACCCCGGTCGGCGAGCGCGACCAGCACGGCGACGGCGCCGGAGAGGAAGGCGCCGAGGTAGGGGATGTAGGCGCCGACGAAGACGAGCGCGGCCAGGCCGAAAGCCCCCGGCACGTCCAGGACGAGCAGGCCGACGCCGATGCAGAGGGCGTCGATGAGGGCGATGACGGTGGTCCCGCGCATGAAGCCCTCGACGCCCTCGAAGGCCCGGCGGGCCATGGCCTCGACGAGGTCGGCGGTGCCGTGCGGGGCGAACGAGCGCAGCAGTCCGGTGGCGAGGTGGGAGTCGCGGAGGAAGAAGAAGACCAGCAGCAGCGCCAGGACGGCCATGGCGATGGTCTCGCCGACCACACTGACCCCGCTGATGACGTTCGAGGCGGCCGTCCCGCCGAACTTGGTGAGCAGTTCCTTGGCGTTCGAGGCGAGGTCGTCCAACGAGGTCCCGGCGGCCCCGAAGTGGTCGGAGACGGAGTTCGCCGCGTCCTTGAGCGAGGACACGATCTGGTCCCCGGTGTCGATCAGCGCGGCCACCACGATGTACACGGCCCCGCCGACGACGGCGACGACCGCGACACAGGTGATCCCGGCGGCCACCGACCGGTTCACATGGGCCGCCACCAGCCGCCGGTACAACGGCCCGAGCAACGCGGTGCCGAGCAGCGCGAGCAGCACGGGCGTCACGGCGGTCCGCAGTTCGGAACAGAGCCGGATCCCGACGTAGCCGACCCCGCAGACCAGCAGCACGACAACACACCAGGCGGCGAGCCGCCGCACGGGAACGGGGAGGAGCTGCACGCTCCCAGCCGACCACGCATCGGGCGGGCCGTCCTGTGGGGACGGCCCGCCCGGGTGACGGCGAGTCAGGCCTGAGGCCTTTGGATTACAGGCCCTCGCCCATACCGTGCACGGCGGGGATGGTGCCCAGCCGCCCCTTCTGGAAGTCCTCGAAGGCCTGCTGGAGTTCCTCGCGGGTGTTCATGACGAACGGGCCGTAGTGGGCCATCGGCTCGCGGATGGGCTGGCCGCCCAGGATGGCGACCTCGAGGTCGGGGGTGTTGCCGTCCTGCTGCTCGTCCGCGCGGACGGTCAGGGACGAACCCGCGCCGAAGACGGCGGTCTGGCCCATGTGGATCGGGCGGCGGTCCGGGCCGACGCTGCCCTTGCCCGCCAGGACGTACGCGACGCCGTTGAAGTCCTCGCGCCAGGGCAGGGTGACTTCCGCACCCGGTGCCACCGTCGCGTGGATCATCGTGATCGGGGTGTGGGTGATGCCGGGGCCCTGGTGGCCGTCCAGCTCGCCGGCGATGACCCGCAGGAGCGCGCCGCCGTCGGGGGTGGTGAGGAGCTGGACCTGGCCGCCTCGGATGTCCTGGTAGCGCGGGGCCATCATCTTGTCCTTGGCCGGGAGGTTCACCCACAGCTGGAGGCCGTGGAAGAGACCGCCGGACACGACCAGCGACTCCGGCGGTCTCTTCCACGGCCTC
>NZ_JAENRY010000104.1 GCF_016612545.1 Streptomyces sp. MBT65
GGTTTGGCGGTACCGGGGCGGGCGGAGGGGGAGGCGTTGGAGGCGGAACGACCGCTGGCCGCAGGACCGTTGGCCGAAGTGACGCCGGCCGAGGCAGCGTTGGCCGAACCGGTGTCAGCCGAGGCGCCGGTCCGTACATCCCCCTCGGCACCCTCATCGTCGCCACCCGAGCGCAGCGCGCCCGCGTCATCGTCAGCGCCCTGGCCCGCAGTGCGCGGTACCGGCACACCACTGCTGCCACCGGCACCGGTGCCGGCGCCAGGCAGGCTGAGCAGCTCCGCGAGCCGCTCCTCCCCCGCCAGTCCCTCGGCGAGGCGCCGCTCCGCGTCGTAGGTCCGCTCGGCCGCGGTCGCCGCGTCGGACGCGCGGGCCGCGGTCAACTCCGCGCGGGACTCGGCGGAAGCCGCCTCGCGGGCGTGCTCGGCAGCCCGCCGGGAGGCCTCACGGGTCGTGTCCCAGGCGGCCACCGCGGTCTTCTCGGCGTCGCTCGCGGCGAGGGCCGCGCGGGCCGGGTCGGCGTCGGGGGCGCTGTCGTCGAGCCAGCCCGCGCGCACCGCCTCGGCGGTCTCCTGCTCGACCTCGGACAGGCGCTGGCGCAGATGCCCGACCTCGCTGCGGGCGCGCTGCGCCTCCGTCGCGGCGGAGGTCGCGTCCCGGTGGGAGGTCTCGCCGACCTCCTGGAGCGCGGCGGACCGCTCCTCGCCCTCGTTGGCCAGGTCCTCGGCGCTCTCGGCGGCCGAGTGCAGGGCCCGTACGAGATCGACGGCGGCCTTGGCGCGGGCGGCGAGCGCCGGTGCGGCGTCCCGCTCGGCCTCGCGGATCGCGACGGCCACGCGCGCGGAGCGGTCGGCGGCGGCCCGGTGGCGCAGGACCGCCTCGGCGGCCTGCCAGGCGGCGTGCAGTGTGCGGGCGTCGGCCAGTTCGCGTTTCTGCGCGGCGGCCGACTTCTCCATCGTGGCGAGCGCCAACGAGGCGTGCCGGTACGCCAGTTCGGCGGCGATCAGCGCGCTGCGCTCCCGCGCCCCCTCGGCGTGGGTGACGGCGTACGCGGCGGCGGTGACCCGCTGGGCGAGGTCGGCGGCCCGCACCCGCTCCTGCGCGCCCCGTGCGGACAGTCGGCGCGCGAGGCTGCGGGTACGGCGCTCGGCACCGGCATGGATGTCACGCGCGCGTGCCCGTGCCTCGGCGGCCTCGACGATCCGGCCGAGCAGGTCCACGGAACCGGCCGTGAAATCCCGCTCGGCGATCAACTCGGCCCGCCGCCCCAGCTTGTTGCCGAACCCGCCGACCAGGTCGGCGAGGCCGTCGGTGTCCCGGGTGTCGGTGACCGCGCGGAGCAGCAGGTCGGTGAAGTCGGAGTCCTTCTTGACCGCGAAGAGACCGGCGGCCTCGCCCTCGTCGGCGTTCATCTCCCGCTGGTAGCGGAAGAGTTCGGGGTCGAGACCGAGGTCGCCGAGGTGCTCGATCCAGCGGTCGTGGATCTCCTCCCAGTGCACTTCGAGGTGCGGATACGCCTTGCCCGCCTCGGTGATGGCGTCCCGGAAGCCCTTCATGGTGCGCCGACGGCCCTGCGCTCCGGACACGCCCTCGACGGGCGGTCGTACGGAAGTGGCCTCGGCGACGGGGAGGTTGTCCAGGCTCAGCCCGGGGCCGGGCCGGAACGAGTACCAGGCCTCGGCGAACTTCCGCGGGTCGTTGGAGACCTGTCGCCCGCGCCACTCGCTGACCTTGCCGACGACCACGCACTCGCCGGTCAGGGTGTGCTGCCACTCCAGGGCGACATGCCCGCAGTCGTCCGCGAGGAGGAACTTGCGCAGCACTCCGGAGCTGGCGCCGCCCAGGGTGTTGCGGTGTCCCGGCAGCATCACCGAGAAGATCAGCTTGAGCAGGACGGACTTGCCGCCGCCGTTCTCCAGGAAGAGCACACCGGCGGGCGCGGGGCGGCGCGGCGGCCCGACGGGCTCGTCCTCGAAGAACTCCGCCTGGGTCGGGGCGGGGTCGGGCACGGGCTGCCCCACGCCTCGCAGGTCAAGCACGGTGTCGGCGTAGCGCGCACCGGCGGGCCCGATGGAGTAGAGGCGGACCCGGGACAGCTCGTACATGGCGGACTCTCGTCGTAAGTCTTCGGCAGGTGTGGGGGGTTCGTAGTTTTTCGGGAGGTGCTGGGGATCAGGAGTGGAACGGCAGCCCGGCGTCGGCCACCAGCTCCAGGTCCTCGGTGTCCTCGGCGGGCAGCAGGCTCGCGGTGCCGTCGGTGACCGGGACGACGCCCAGCTCCAGCAGCTCGGCCATGGCGGCGCTGCCGGCCATGTCGCGCACCTGGAGCTGATAGCGGGCGGTCGTGCGGTAGGTCCCGCCGTTGTCGTCGCCCGTGCGCTGGAGGAAGCCGGAGTCGGTGAGGAAGGCGGCCGCCTTGCCGACGATGCCCGTGGTCGAACCGGCCAGTCTGCGGGCGTCCTTGGTGGCTCCGGTGGCGCTGCGTCTGACCCAGATCCGCCAGGCGGCCTCCAGTCCGGGCGCGTCGGTGGCCGGGTCGGTGTTCATGCCCTGCTCGTCGGCCCGCTCCTCCAGCCGCCGGCAGGCTTGCCGTACGAAGGCGTCGACCCCGTTGACCGTGACCCGCCCGATGTAACCGTCGTCGGCGAGATCCTCGGGCCGCGGGAACGCCATGGCGGCGACGGCGAGATGCGCGAGCCCGTGCAGGAACCGGTCCCCGGAGTCGGCGGCCGTACGGCGTGCGTAGTCCCCCATGCGCACGGCGAACACCGAGTCCTCGGCGGCGGTCACGGCCATCCCCGCGCGCGGGGACACCTCGAGCACGACCAGTCCGAGCCCGGCGGCCACGGCATCGGCGAGCCGCGCGAACGGCGAGTCCTCCCGGTAGCGCCGCAGCAGTTCCGCGTACTCCTGGTCCCGCGCGGGCTGCAACTTCGGCTGCAACCCGAAGGCGACAAGCCGAGCGGCGTCGGCAGCGTCGGCGGGCGTGATGACAGCGGTCACCGCCGGGGCGGCGGCCTCCGGCTCACTCCATTCGACGGTCTCACTCACGACGACAACTCCCTGAACTTGAAAACGAGGGCGAGGACAAGCACCCCTTCAGGGGTGCGGGGCTGTGACATCCGCAGCTCCGCCGCGTGGGCGCGACCAGCCACAACGGACCCGCACCCGAACGACATCCGAACCATCACGCCACCTCACTCCGACCCGCGGCCATCCCCACCGCGTCCAGCAAGGCCATCCCCACGATCAGATCGGCCCCGCCGAACTCGGGATCGTCCAGCTCGGTCCCGTCGTCCACGGCGAACAACAGCTTCTCCTCGCCCTGCCGATAGGCCGTACCGAACGGCGGACTGGCCGCATGCACAGCCAACAACGCCACCAGATAAGGCAGTTCCGCATCCTGCCGACGCGCGTCCGCAAGCAGTCCCGACAACCGCCGAGGCGCGTCCGCGGGCAGATCCAGCAACTCCATCGCCGCCGCCAACTGCTCCTCGCTGAACCGGCTGTCGTCCGGCGTGGCGATGAGATCTGGCTCCGGCATCTCCGCCCCGAGATGCTCCCGTTCGGCGGGCGGGGTGAGCAGTATGTCGACGAGGTCCCCCACCCGGACGGACACCGGTGTACGCAACCCGGTCCCGCGAGCGAAGAACGCGTCCGTGACCCGGATCGCCTGCTCCAGGGGCAACGGCAGGACGGGCGCGACGAGATGGCCGTAGAGGTCGATCCCCGAGGTGGTCATGGGGGTCGCGAAGGCCTGCCGGTCCTGCTCCGCGCGGAACAGCGGCCCGGCCTCCAGGAGGCGCGACTGAAGCTGTGTGTGCCGTCGGATGCAGTCCTTGACGATGTCGACCAACTCGGCGGCACGACGCTTCTGTTCGGGGTCCTCGGACTCGTCACGCGCCTTGCGGATGTTGGTCAGGATCGCGTTCTCGTGCCGGTAACGATCGGCCACGTGGTCGAGGGCCTCGGCGATCATGTCCGGCACGGCGTTGAGCCAGTCCACCGCGCGGACGTTGCGCCGCGTGGCGTCCAGGGCGCGCCGGAGCGTCTCCGAGTACTGCACGGTCCGGTACCGGGCCTGTTCCGCGGCGAGTTGCGCGTCGGCGAGCCGGCCGCGGCTGATCAGCACCTCCAGCTTGACCTCGGCGGCGATCTGCGCGCTGGTGACGTCGGTGTCGAGGGCGCCCACGAGGACGTTGACCGCCTCGTCGGTCGTCCGGAGGTAGACGCTGCCGCCGTAGCCGGGGACCTCTTCGATCAGCTTGAAGTCGTAGTCACGGCGCACATAGGTGCCGTCCTGCGCGAACGTGCCGTAGACCGTGCGGAAGCCGCGGTCGACGCTGCCGACGTTGATCAGGTTCTCCAGGACCCAGCGGGCCACGCGCTCGTGCTCGACGACGGGGCGCCGGGGGGCCTGGGCGGCGATGCGCGGGATGAGCCTGGCCACTATCTGGTCGTGGTCCGCGCCGGTGTCGAAGTCCATGTTCAGGGTGACCAGGTCGATGGCGGCGAGGGCGACCTCGGCCATGCCGTAGACCGAGTACTCGCCGGCGAGATTGGCCTTGCGTGCGTCGAGGTCGTGCAGCGGCGCGGTGCAGGCGAGCGCGCGCAGTCGCCGCGCCAGTCCCTCGTCGGCGGCCGGGCCCGGGGCGGGGCGCGGCCCCGCGCTGAACTGGGGCGGAACGCTGTCCGTCGAAGCAGGCGAAGTCACGCTGCACAGACTAGGTCCTCGGTCTGACAACGACCCAAACGACGCAGAAGCGACTACCGCCACAGCCGTGTGCGCGGGGTCCGCCGAGTGCCGGGCCGTCCTCGGCCGGGCCTCATGCCCTTGCCGGTCGAGCGCCGTGCCGTCCTCAGTCGAGCGCCGTGCCGTCCTCAGTCGAGCGCCGTGCCGTCCTCGCCGACCCGCTGCCGGTAGGCCTCGACGACGCGTTCCAGCGAGTCGTCGAGGTAGACCGCGAGCAGTCTCTCGGCCTCGGCGGCGTCACCCGCCTGGAGTGCCTGGAGGATCAGGCGGTTGCGCTGGAGGTACGGCTCGTGGAGCGCCTTCGGGTCGTCCACGAGGTGGAAGGCGAGCCGGAGTTCGGCGAAGACGCTGCGCATCCACTCGCCGGTGCGGGCGCTGCCGGCGAGGGCGACCAGTTCCCGGTGGAAGTGGATGTTGGCCGTACCCACGCCTTTCCAGTCATCTTCGACGGATGCCAACTGCCCCTCGGTCACGGCCGCGGCGAGTTGTTCGAGGGCGTACGGCGGTTCGCCCAGGCCTCGTACGACGGCGCACTCGACGAGGCGGCGGGTGCGGTAGATGTCCTCGACGTCCTCGACGCTCAGGACCCGGACGAAGACGCCCCGGTTCAACTCGTGGACGAGAAGGCGTTCATGGGTGAGCAGCCGGAACGCCTCGCGGAGTGTGTTGCGCGACACTCCGAGCGCCCCGCCGATGCTGTCCTCCGAGAGCCGGGTGCCCGGCGGGAAATAGCCCTCGGCGATCCGACTTCTGAGGATGTCCGACACGCGCTCCGCGGTGCTCGTACGGCCCAGGAGGGCGCGGTCGTCGGCCAGTCCCGCCATCTGCTCTGCCATGCCCGGAATTCAACCGCAGATACAGGAACGAAACAACATGGGTATTGAAGGATCGTTCAACGATCCTCTAGATTTCTCGGCACGGCGTCTCCCGCTCACCCCGGCGCCGACGGCTTCCGCACGGCACTGCTCAGTCCCAGCACCCTCCGTCCTCCTTCTGCGAGGTGCACATGAGCACGACCCCTCCACCTCAGGCCCTGAACACCGGCGCGCACCCGGACACGGACGAACTCACCGCCGACGACGGCGCGTTGGCCTGGTTCCGCGCGCTCGGTCCGAACGGCCGCCGCGCCTTCGCCGGCGCGTTCGGCGGCTACGGTCTGGACTCCTACGACTACTTCACGCTGCCGCTGAGCATGGTCGCGCTGGCCGCGTACTTCGGCCTGGACAGCGGCCAGACCGGCCTGTTCACCACTGTCACGCTGGTCGTCTCCGCGGTCGGGGGCGCCATCGCGGGCGTCTTCGCCGACCGGGTGGGCCGTGTCAGGGCCCTGATGATCACGGTGGTCACGTACGCCGTCTTCACCGTGGCCTGCGGCTTCGCGCCCAACTACGAGACCCTGTTGGTCTTCCGTGCCCTCCAGGGGCTCGGTTTCGGCGGCGAGTGGGCGGTCGGCGCGATCCTGGTCGCCGAGTACGCGAGCCCCAGGCACCGCGGCCGTACGCTCGGCGCGGTCCAGAGTTCCTGGGCGGTCGGCTGGGCGCTGGCCGCGGTCGTCTACACGCTGGTCTTCTCGTTCCTCGGCGACGACCTGGCCTGGCGGGTGATGTTCTGGACCGGCGCGCTGCCCGCGCTGCTGGTGCTCTGGGTGCGTCGCCGGGTGCACGACGCCCCGGAGGCGACGGCCGTGCGCGAACAGAACGCCCAGAAGGGGTCGTTCGCGGCGATCTTCAAGCCGGGTACGGCGCAGGCACCGGGCCTGCTGCGCACGACGGTCTTCGCGGGCCTGCTCTCGACCGGCGTCCAGGGCGGCTACTACACCCTCGCCACCTGGGTGCCGACCTACCTCAAGACGGAGCGCGGCCTGTCGGTCGTCGGCACCGGCGGCTATCTGACGTTCCTGATCTCCGGCGCCTTCCTGGGGTACCTCACCGGCGGCTATCTCACCGACGTGCTGGGCCGTAGGCGCAACATCTGGCTCTTCGCGCTGCTCTCGGCGATCTGCATCCTGGTGTACACACACATCCCCAACGGCGCCAACACCCTTCTCCTGGTGCTCGGTTTCCCGCTCGGGTTCTGCATGTCGGCGATCTTCAGCGGCTTCGGCTCGTACCTGAGCGAGCTGTACCCGACGGCCCTGCGCGGCACGGGACAGGGCTTCACGTACAACACCGGCCGCGCGGTCGGCGCCGTCTTCCCGACCCTGGTGGGCTTCCTGGCCGACAGTTGGGGTGTGGGCGGAGCGCTCGTCTTCGGGGCGATCGGATACGGCATCGCGGCTCTGGCGCTCCTGGGGCTGCCGGAGACCCGCGGAAAGGAACTGGCGTGAACCGTACGGAGGATCGTCCCCTGACCCTCGTCGACGAGCACGCGCACGCGTGGAGCCCGCGTTCCGCCCGGGCCCGGTTCCGGGCCGGGCTGACGGGTCCCACGGCAGGGGTCGCGGCGGGCCACACCCAGGTCAACCTGATCTCGGTGCCCGCCGACTGGGCCTACGACATGCTCCTGTTCTGCCAGCGCAACCCGAAGCCCTGCCCGGTGCTCGATGTCACGGACGCCGGTTCGTGGAAGACGGTTCTCGCCGACGGCGCGGACCTGCGCACCGATCTGCCGCGCTACCGGGTGTGGCGGGACGGCGAGTTGGTGGACGAGCCGACGGATGTACGGGCGCACTGGCGCGACGACCTGGTGTCGTTCCTGATCGGGTGCAGCTTCACCTTCGAGTGGTCCCTGAGCGAGGCGGGAGTCCCGATCCGCCATATCGAGCAGGGCCGCAACGTCCCGATGTACGTGACCAGCCGCCCGTGCCGTCCGGCGGGGCGGCTGCACGGCCCGACGGTGGTGTCGATGCGCCCGGTGCCGCCGGAGCACCTGGCGACGGCGATCCGGGAGACCGCGCTCCTCCCGGCGGTGCACGGCAGCCCCGTACACTGCGGCGATCCCTCAGGGCTCGGCATCGCCGACCTCGGCCGTCCGGACTTCGGTGATCCGGTGGACGCCGCGCCGGACGACATCCCGGTGTTCTGGGCCTGCGGAGTGACCCCGCAGGCCGCGGTGATGGCCTCCCGCCCGCCGTTCGCCATCACCCACGCGCCGGGCCAGATGTTCGTCACCGACGCCCGCGACGAGCAGTACCGCGTCGCCTGACCAGGAGAGATGATGATCGATCTGAACGCCGACCTCGGCGAGGGCTTCGGCCGCTGGAACCTCACCGACGACGAACAGCTCCTGTCCGTCGTCACCAGCGCCAATGTGGCCTGCGGCTTCCACGCCGGGGACCCGGTCACCATGCGGCGGGTGTGCGAGCTGGCGGCCGAGCGCGGGGTGCGGGTCGGCGCGCAGGTGTCCTACCGGGACCTGGCGGGCTTCGGGCGGCGCGCGATGGACGTGCCGTCCGCCGAGCTGGCGGCCGAAGTGGCGTACCAGATCGGCGCCTTGGAAGTGTTCGCCCGGGCGGCGGGCACGCGCGTGTCCTACGTCAAGCCGCACGGAGCGCTCTACAACCGGGTCGTGCACGACCCGGAGCAGGCCGCCGCGGTGATCGAGGGCGTGCTCCTGGCCGGCGGCTCGCTGCCCGTGCTCGGGCTGCCCGGCTCGGTCGTGCTCGACCTGGCCGCGAAGGCCGGGCTGCCGGCCGTCACGGAGGCGTTCGCGGACCGCGCCTACACCGACGAGGGCACGCTCGTGCCGCGCGGCCGGGACGGCGCGGTGGTCACCGACCCGGAGGCCGTCGTGGAGCGCTCGCTGAGCCTGGCCCGCTCCGGGACGGTGGAGGCGCTCTCCGGGGCCCGCATCGAGGTACGGGCCCGCTCCCTGTGTCTGCACGGGGACACGCCCGGCGCGGTCGAGCTGGCCCGCAGGGTCCGTGAGCGGCTCGTGGAGTCGGGCGTCCGGGTGGAGGCCTTCGTATGAGGGCCCTGCTCGTCGGCGAGGACGCGCTGCTCGTCGAGGTGGCCTCCGGGGAGGAGGCCGAGGCCGTTCACGCGGAGCTGCTGCGCCGCCGCGCGGAGGGCCTGCTCACCGTCCGCGAGATCGTCCCGGCCGCCCGCACGGTCCTCCTCGACGGCCTCGCCGACCCGGCCCGCCTGGCCTCCGAACTCAGTACCTCCGACGTACCCCCCGCTCCCCCACGCGCGCGTGAGGCGATCGAACTCCCGGTGCGCTACGACGGCCCGGACCTCGCCGACGTCGCCGCCCTGTGGGGCGTCCCCGAGCGGGAGGTGGCCCGCATCCACGCGGCCACCGAGTTCCGCGTCGCCTTCTGTGGGTTCGCCCCCGGCTTCGGCTACCTCACCGGTCTCCCGGCCCGCTACGACGTCCCGCGCCGGGCCACCCCGCGCACGGCCGTCCACGCCGGCGCCGTGGGCCTGGCGGGCCCGTACACCGGCGTGTATCCCCGTGCCTCGCCCGGCGGTTGGCAGCTCATCGGCACGACGGACGCGGTCCTGTGGGACCCCGCGCGCGAGCCGGCCGCGCTGCTGTCGCCGGGCACGCGCGTGCGCTTCGTCCCGGTGGCGGACGTATGACGGACCGCGCCTTCGCCGTCGTACGGTCCGGGGCCCTGACCACCGTGCAGGACCTGGGGCGGCCCGGACACGCGCATCTGGGGGTGCCACGTTCCGGGGCGCTCGACGGGCCCGCGGCGGCGCTCGTGAACCGGCTGGTCGGCAATCCGTCGGAAGCGGCCGTCCTGGAGACGACCCTCAACGGCTGTGCCGTACGGCCTCGTTCAACGATCCTCGTGGCCGTTGGCGGTGCCCCCTGCCCGGTCACGGTGAACGGACGGCCGGCCGCCTGGGGCGCACCCGTGCAGGTGCCGGCCGGGGCGCTCCTGGACATCGGAACGGCCGTCTCCGGAGTGCGGAGTTACATCGCCTTCGCCGGTGGGGTCGGCGTCGAGCCGGTGCTCGGGAGCCGGTCCACGGATCTGCTGTCCGGGCTCGGTCCGGCGCCGCTCACGAACGGCGCCATACTGCCGGTGGGATCCCCGATGACCCACCACGCGTACGTGGACGTCGCTCCGCAGCCGGCTCCCCCGGTCGAACTCGTCCTGCGGGTGACCTTGGGGCCGCGCGAGGACTGGTTCACCCCGGAGGCCGTACGCGCGTTCACGTCACGCGCCTACCAGGTGTCCTCGGCGAGCAACCGCATCGGGCTGCGCACCGAGGGGCCCGCCCTGGAGCGGGCCCTGACCGGTGAACTCCCCAGCGAGGGCATGGTCCTCGGTGCCGTGCAGGTGCCACCGGACGGCCGCCCGGTGGTGTTCCTCGCCGACCATCCGACCACCGGCGGGTACCCGGTGATCGCCGTCGTCCGCCCCTCGGACCTCCCGGCGGCCGCCCAGGCGGTGCCGGGCACCCCGGTCCGTTTCGTGGCCGTACGGCGCCGCTGAGGCCCGTGACGCCCTATGCGGCGTCCGGCTGCTCCTGCTGCACCGACAGGGAGGCCAGTGCCATCGACACGGCGTGGGACGCGCTGAGGTCGAGCCGGGCGCTGGTGCCCCGCGCGCGGTGGCGCATCTCGTCGGCGGCCAGCCTCAGGAGCTGGGGCAGCAGGTCGGTGCAGCGGCGGGCCACCCAGCCGGTGCCCGCGGTGGCCAGCCACCACAGGCTGGCCGACTTGGTGGGGACCGGGAACTCGGGCTCGGGCGAGGGCGCGACCCCCGTGGCCACACCCTCCTCGGCGAGCAACGCGTGGAACCGCAGGGCCAGTTGGCGGTGGCCCCGCTCCCCGGGGTGCAGCCGGTCCGCGCTCCAGATCGCGCGGTCCATGATCCACTCGCCCTCCGCGGCGTGCAGATGCACGGCCCCGTACCGCTCGGAGAGCGCGTGCACCACGGTGTTGACGGCGCGCTGCCGACGGGCCAGCGGGCGGGCCAGCGCGCCCGGGAGGCCGAGCATCGCGCCCGGGTCGGGCAGACAGGCCGTCAGCAGGACCGCGCCCTGCTCGGTGAAGGCCGCGTAGACCTCGTCGAGCCGGGCGGCCAGGGCCTGGATGTCGAAGGTGCAGCGCAGGGTGTCGTTGACGCCTATGACGACGGACACGATGTCCGGGTTCAGGGCGAGCCCGGCCGGGGTCTGCCGTTCCAGCACGTCCCGTGACTGCGCCCCGCTGACCGCGAGGTTCGTGAACTGCACGGTCTCTTCGGGCTGTTGGACCAGCCCGTCGGCGAGCAGCGCGGCCCAACCGCGCCACGCCTCGCCGACGGGATCGCCCACGCCCTCGGTGAGCGAGTCACCGAGGGCGACGAAACGGACCGTTCTCATGCCACGCCTCCGGGCACGAACCGCCGTACCGGAACATCCGCGTCGTGGGCCCTGAGGAACGCGTCGACCGCCGTGTTCCAGCCGAAACACTCCGCACGCGCGCGTGCGATCTCCCGCCGCTCCACCTCGGAGCGTTCGAGCAGCATGTCCACGGCGTCCGCGAAGGCCCTGCCGTTGTCCGCCGCCGTGGCCCCGGCGGAGCCGATGACCTCGGGCAGTGCGGACGAGGCGCTGGCCACCACGGGCGTGCCGCAGGCCATGGCCTCCAGGGCGGCGAGCCCGAAGGTCTCGGCGGGCCCGGGTGCCAGGCAGACGTCCGCGGAGGCCTGGAGCGCGCCGAGCAGCCGCCGGTCGGAGACGTGTCCGAGGAAGGTGACCGGCAACCCCCGCTCCCGCGCCCGCTGTTCGAGCCGGGCCCGCAGCGGCCCGTCCCCGGCGACCACGAGGACCGCCCGCCGCCCGCGCCGTACCAGCGCCTCCAGGGCGTCGAGCGCGGTGCCGGGCTTCTTCTCCACGGAGAGCCTGGTGCAGGTCACCAGCAGCACCTGGTCCACGCGCGCGTACTCCGCGCGCACGACCGGGTCCCGCAGCGCCGGAGTGCGGCCCACCAGGTCGACGCCCAGCGGTGCCCGTACGACGTTGCGGGCACCGATGCGGACGAACTCCCGCTCGGCGAACTCCGTGGTGCACACCACGCGCGCGTAGGTGTGCGCCGTACGGACGTTGAGGGCGTCGGCGGTGCGCCGGGAGAGGTTCTCCGACAGGCCCCAGGTGCGCAGGACGCCGTCGGCGGTCTCGTGGGAGACCATCACGGCGGGGACGCGGGCCCGCCTGGCCCATTTGCCGGTCCAGCGCAGGGTCGTACGGTCGGAGACCTCCAGGCGGTCGGGGGCGAGCTGTTCCAGGAGGTGGGCCACGCGCCGCTTGTCGGCGAGGACGCGGTAGCCGCCGGTGCCGGGCAGCAGCGGGCCGGGCAGGGTGATGACGCGGCCCTGCTCGGTCTCGCGGTCGGTGTGGCGTTCGCCGGGCACGATGAGGACCGGGTGGTGCCCGGCCTCCTTGAAGCCCTTGCCCAGCTCGCGCAGGGCGGTGCGCAGCCCCCCGGAGGAGGGGGCCACGAAGTTGGCGAGCCGCACGATCCTGAGGGAAGCGGTGTTCATGCCGCCACCACCAGCTTGCGCGCGGCCAGGACATCGCCGTAGTGCGCGATCAGTTGGTCGCCGACGGCCGCCCAGGTGCGGCCCTCGACCATGGCCCGCGCGGCGGTGCCGTACTCGGCCCGGAGCGCGGGATCGGCGGCCAGGGTCCGTACGGCGTCCGTCACCGCGTTCTCGTCGCGCGGCGGGAAGAGGAACCCGGTGCGCCCGTGGGCGACCAGGTCCAGCGGTCCGCCGGCGGCGGGCGCGACGACGGGGACGCCGCTCGCCATGGCTTCCTGGACGGTCTGACAGAAGGTCTCAAAAGGTCCGGTGTGCACGAATATGTCCAACGAGGCGAAGATACGGGCGAGCTCGTCACCGGTACGCCGACCGAGGAAGACCGCGCCCGGCAGCGCCTCGTCGAGGTGCGGCCGGCTGGGTCCGTCGCCGACGACCACGACCTTGACGCCCTCGATGCCGCAGGCTCCGGCGAGGAGTTCGACCTGCTTCTCGGGGGCGAGCCGGCCTACGTAGCCGACGATCAGCTCGCCGTTCGGGGCGAGTTCGCGGCGCAGCGCCTCGTCCCGGTACTCGGGGCGGAAGCGCTCGGTGTCCACACCGCGCGGCCAGAGCCTGACCCGGGGCACGCCGTGTGCCTCCAGGTCGCCCAGGGCCGCGCTGGAGGGCGCGAGGGTGCGGTCGGCGGCGGCGTGGACGGAGCGGATGCGCCGCCAGGCGGTGGCCTCGCCGGCGCCGACGTACGTACGGGCGTATCCGGCCAGGTCGGTCTGGTAGACGGCCACGGCGGGGATGCCGAGCCGGGCCGCGGCGGCCATGCCGCGGACGCCGAGGATGAAAGGGCTCGCCAGGTGCACGATGTCGGCGCGGTGTTCGGTGATGGCCGCGGCGACGCGTCGGCTGGGGAGGGCGACGCGGACCTGGGGGTAGCCCGGGAGCGGTAGGGAGGGGACACGGATGACGGGGCACGGCGACTGGGCGTCGGGCCCGCTACCGGCCGAGGTGGCCGGCGCGACGACGAGCGGATGATGACCGCGATCCACGAGGTGTCGGGCGGTCTGGAGCGCGCAGTGGGCCACGCCGTTCACATCGGGGGGAAAGGATTCGGTCACGATGACGACACGCATACCCGTGTTGTCGCCGCGCTGGACGTGCCCGCGTCAACGTGGATCTATGCGAACGGTGAACGTCCCATGAGCGTTGCGCTGCACACCCGAGCAGGTCAGACGGCGTCCATGCGCGTCTGACCCGCGGGTCATCCCACGTTCACACTGCGGGGGCGTCGGGCCCGATCCGGCTCCGTACGGCTGTCTGGACCTCCGCTTCCTCGGCCGGGTCGGCGGCGAGCCTGCGGAGCTGTTCCACGACGCGGGCGTCGGCGGTTTCTGCGTGCCGGGCGGCGATCTCCCGGGTGGTCTCCTCGCAGTCCCAGAGGCACTCGACGGCGAAGCCGGTGGGGTACGAGGGGTCGGTGGCGGCCAGCGCCCGGGCGGCCCGGCCGCGCAGATGGGACGAGGCGGTCTCCCGGTACACATGGCGCAGGACGGGGGCGGCGCAGACGATGCCGAGGCGTCCGGCGCCGTCGACGAGTGTCCAGAGGGTGGGGGCGTCGGGTCCTTCGCCCATGACGGCCTCCCGCAGTGCGCCGAGGACCAGGTCGCTGTCCTGCGTTCCGCCCCGGCAGGCGAGCATCCGGCCGGCGGCGGCCCCGAGCGGATCGGGGCGGCGGGCCCAGCCGCGGGCCCGGTCGACGGCGGCGACGGAGCGCATCCGCTCGAAGGCATCGACGGCGGCCTCCACGACGGGCGCCGGGCCGGTGGCGACCGCTCGTTCGATCAGTGGGAGGGCTTCGGGATCGTTGCTGTCGGCGAGATAGCGCAGGGCGGTGCAGCGGGCGCCCTCGCCGCCGTCCTTGGCGGCCTCGACGATCTCGGGCCGGTCCTCGGGTCCGGCCACCGCGGTGAGGCAGCGGGCGGCCGGGACGTGCAGGGCGGCGCCGCGTTCGAGGCCCTGTTGGGCCCATTCGAACACCGCTTGCACGCTCCATCCCGGACGGGGCCCGGTCGGTCGCATCTGGCGTTGCCAGAGGTCGAAGCAGCCGGCCTCCTGGGCGGCACACACGCGCGTGCCGATCGATTCGCGTGAGTCCTCGGCCCACAGTCGCCAGGGCCGGGGTTCGAAGGCGTCCCGCACGGCGGTGGCCAGTTCGGCCTCGCCCTCGGGGTCGGCCGGGAAACGCGCCAGCACGGGGGCGGCGAGGGCGCGCAGGCCCGCGTCGTCGTCCCTGAGCGCCAGCTCGTCCAGGGCCCAGGCCCAGTTGCTGCCGGTGGCCGCGTACCTGCGCAGCAGTTCGAGCGCGTCCCGCCTGCCGTAGGAGGCGAGGTGCCCGAGGACGGCGAGCGCGAGGCCCGTGCGTGACTCCTCGGTGTCGAGGACGTCCTCGGCATCGAAGAGGTGGGCCTCGACGGTGTCCAGGTCGCCGCCCAGGTCGAGGTACAGGCGGGCGTAGTACAGGGAGCGGTTCTCCACCTGCCAGTCGTGGCGGGGGTCGCGCAGCACACAGTGGTTCAGTGCCGCGAGTGCCTCGGCACGGGGTGCGGTGAGCGCGTGCAGTGTGCCGTCGCCGCGGCCCCGCTGAAGCAGGCCGAGCAGCGTACCGCTGGGCGCTATGACCGGATCGAACATGGGAAACAGCCTCACATCAAGCGTCGACGCAACCGGGGGACGTGCACTACCTGGCCGCGTGACAACACGTCGGGGCGCCCGCCGTTTCCTGCTTGCTGTAGACCATTTTCCTCTGCCTCTCGTTGGTGGCCCATGCGGGCCGCAACTACGGCCCGCGCGGTGCGGCAACACCTGCCCAGCCATCGCGTCCGTAAATCACGACGTCATGATGACCCGGCAGTTCTCGATGCCGCGACCGAAATTTCGGGCGGCGCCGTGCTGCCTTCCCCCGTTTTCCCCCGATTTCCTTGTCGTACCTGGTCAGAAGGCCCGCCCCGACTGCCGACGGGCCACCCGTCAGTGCGCGCCGAACAGCTCGAGCAGCTCGGCCTTGGCGAACATCCGGGCCGTGTCGACCGCCGACGGGGTGCCCGCGGCCGGATCGGCACCGGCCTCCAGCAGGACCTCGATCACCTCTTGCTCGCCCTTGAAGACGGCTCCGGCGAGCGGCGTCTGGCCCCGGTCGTTGATCCGGTCGGCCTCGGCGCCCCGCGCCAGCAGGGCCCGTACGGCGTCGGCGTGCCCGTGATAGGCGGCGAGCATCACCAGGGAGTCGCCGCGGTCATTGGTGAGGTTGGCCGGGACGCCCGCGTCCACGTACGCGACCAGCGCCTCGGTCCCGCCCTTGCGGGCCAGGTCGAAGATCTTGGTCGCGAACTCCACGACCTCGGGGTCGGGGGCTTCACTCATCGGCCTGACCGCCTCTCACTAGTACGGGTGAATCGCCAGCGTACTGGCTCCGCCGAGACATGACCGGCCCCCTCCGAGGCAAAGATCACCACGGGCCCCGACATGGGTGAAACCCCTGCTCAGACAGCCCGAATGCGCTCCGCCATCCGAGGGAAATTCGCCGAAATTCACCCACTTGCACCTTTTATCGTATGGATACATCCTGTGATCCTGGAAGAACTCATGGTGACTGTCCCCACGAACCAGGAGAGCTCAAATGATCTTGTCCATGTCAGGCGTCGTCCTTCTCGGCATCATCGTCTTCCTCTTCTTCAAGAAGGACGGGCTCAAGGCCTCCCACGCCCTGGTGGCCGCACTCTTCGGCTTCTACATGGCCAGCACGGCCATCGCGCCGAGCATCAAGGCCGGCGGCGAGAGCCTGGCGAGCCTCCTCGGCGGCATCAAGTTCTGACGTCCCCACCCGTACGCACCTTCAGGAGACAGCAGTGGCCCGGCGCCCCCTCCCCCGCATCCTGAGCAACGGCACCGCCCAGATCGCCCGGAGCCGGGAGCTGGCCCGGACGGCGGCCGACAGCGCCACCGATGTCCTCCATCCGCTGATCACGGTCACACGCGGTCTGCGCCGGCTGGCATCCGCCGGGCGGCGCAGATGGGCCGACACCCCCAAGGACAAGCGCGGGCCGCTGCTGTTCCTGGTGGCCTCGGTGATCCTGGTCGTCGCTCTGGTGCCGTACGGCCCGCTGCTCGCCGCCATCACACTGATGGCGGCGGCGGCATGGCAGGGCCGGGACCGCACCCCGCCGGCGCCCGAAGGGCCCGACGAGTCCCAGACCCAGCGCCTCCAGTCCCTCTACGAAGCGCTGGTGCCCTACTTCTCGGCCGCCGAGGACCCGGCACCCCTGTTCGCCCACGGCGGAGACTGGGAGAAGGCCTTCCCGGCCTACGAGTTCGACGGCGGGGGCCGGATCTCCCATCTGGTCGTCCGCTATCCGGCGTACTTCACCGACGGCGAGGCCGACTCCCGCGCGCGGATCGAGCAACTGCTCACCGCGAAGTCCGGCCGCAGCCGGGAGTACCACTTCACCTGGGACGAGGAGGGCAACCAGCTCACGGTCGGCGTCCTCGCCCCGCTCCCCACCGACATCGCCGCCCAGCGCTTCGTCACCGCCCCCGGCGAGACCGTCCTGGGCTTCACCGACCCGACCCAGGTCCACCGCACGCTCCCACTCACCCACGGCGAGGAGCGGCGCGACGTACCGCCGGTCGTCTGGCGCACCGGCGTCCGCTCCACCGAACCGAACCTCCTGGTCATGGGCCAGCCCGGCAGCGGCACCTCCACCCTGCTGCGCTCGATCGCCCTCCAGGCGCTCCAGTACGGCGACGTCCTGATCGTCGAGGGCGGCGGCACCGGCGAGTACGCGTGCCTCACCGGCCGGGACGGCGTCCTCGCCGTCGAGTGCGGCCTGGCAGGCGCGCTGGCCAGCCTGGAGTGGGCCTCCCAGGAGACGGAACGCCGGCTGATCGCGGCCAACCGCGCCCGCCAGTCGGGCCACCCGGCACCGGACGACACCAGGCGCCCCCTGTGGATCATCCTGGACCGCCCGAGCGCCTTCGCCCACGTGGCGACGGCCGACGGCTACCAGGACCCCCAGTCCCTGCTCCAGGTCCCCCTGCGGCACGGCCGCGCGGCCCATGTGACGGTGGTGGTGGCCGAGCAGTTCGACAGCGCGGACGCGCTCAGCGACGCCGTACGACAGCACACACGCGCGCGTGTCGTCCTCGGCCCCGCCGGCGCCGGCCAGTTGGAGGCGGTCCTGGGCGCTCCCCCGCACACCACGCCGATCGCCCAGATCCCCCCGGGCCGCGGCTACGCCCGCCTCGGCAACGGCCCGGTGCACCGACTCCAGGTCCCGGCGACCCCGGACCCGTACGACGACGCGACGAACGACGCGCACCGCCAGGCGGTCCTGGCGCTGCTCCCGCCGCGCACCACACCGGCGGACGCGGCGGAGACCATGCCGACCGAGGTGGTGCCCGCCGAAGCGGCGGTGGCCGAGACCTCGTAGCGGATCGGGGTCGGTGCGGACGACCGCGCCGACCCCTCGTGCAGCCCCTCGCCCGCTACGCCACGAAGGTCCGCGGCGACTCGCCGCCGCCCCCGCTGACACCGTTCTCCACCAGCCGGGCCGCCGCGGCCAGCCGAACGGCCGCCTCGTCGGCCACCGCGCCGCCCACGGTGAACGGCAGCCGCACATACCCCTCGAAGGCCCCGTCGACGCCGAAACGCGGCCCGGACGGCACCCGCACCCCCACCCGCTCGCCCATCTCGGCGAGCCGTGAGCCCGACAGCCCGCCCGTGCGCACCCACAGCGTGAGTCCGCCCTTGGGCACCTCGAACTCCCAGTCGGGCAGCTCCCGTCGTACCGCCGCGACGAGCGCGTCCCGGTTCTCCCGGGCCTGGGCGCGGCGGATGTCGACCGCCTGCTCCCAACCCCCGGTGCTGAAAAGCCAGTTGACGGCGAGCTGCTCCAACACCGGGGTGCCCAGGTCCGCGTAGGCGCGGGCCGCGACCAGGCTGCGGATGACATCGGGTGCCGCGCGGACCCAGCCGATGCGCATGCCCGCCCAGAAGGCCTTGCTGGCGGAACCGACGGTGATGACGGTCGAACCGGCCGGGTCGAACCCGCAGACAGGGCGCGGCATCTCGACGTCGTCGTCCAGCCACAGCTCGGTCATCGTCTCGTCGGCGACGAGCACGGTGCCGGCCGAGCGGGCCGCGTCCACGAGCTGGCGCCGCTGGTCGTCGTCGGCGAGGGCGCCGGTCGGGTTGTGGAAGTCGGCGACGACGTACGCGAGCCGGGGGGCCGCGTCCCGCAGCACCTGCCGCCAGCGGTCCATGTCCCAGCCGGAGAGCCCTTCGGCCATCGCCACGGGCACCAGCCGCGCACCAGCCTCCCGCATCAGCTGAAGGATGTTGGCGTACGAGGGCGACTCCACGGCGACCCGCTCACCGCGCCCGGCGAAGAGATGGCAGATGGCGTCGATGGCACCCATCGCACCGGTCGTCACCATGATCTGCTCGGGCATGGTCGGGATCCCGCGCAGCGTGTACCGCTCGGCGATCATCGCGCGCAGCGCGGGCAGCCCCGCCGGATAGTCGCCATGCGTGTGGGCGTACGGCGGCAGCTCCTCCAGGGCGCCCTGGACGGCCCGGGTGAGCCACGGCTCGGGCGCGTGCAGGGCGGCGCAGCCGAGGTCGATCACCGAACCGAGGGCCTCCGGGGGCAACGGCTCCAACCCGCGCGCGGGGAGCGGGTTTCCGGCCGGTACGGAGGTCCAGCTGCCGGCTCCGCGCCGGGACTCCAGGAACCCCTCGGAGCGCAGCGCCTCGTAGGCGGCCGCGACCGTGGTCCGGCTGACGGACAGCGCCAGGGCCAGTTCCCGTTCGGCGGGCAGCCGGGCGGCCACGGGGACGCGCCCCTCCAGCACGAGCAGCCGGATGCCGTCCGCGAGCGCGCGATAGGCGGGCGGCCGGCGGGTGCCGGGCCCGGCCGGCCGGTCCTGCTGGGAGTTGAGCAGCCGGGCTAGCTGAGCGGCGCCCATCGCCGAGGTCCACTGCGCCATGGAAACCAGTCCACCTTCCCGGAATTGGCCATGGATGACGTCCGTTCTCAAGCCACAGAGTGCCATGTGTCAGGCCACTACCACCACCAGGGGGCACCTCTTGTCCACACGGAACCGTCTCGGGCGACGGTTGGTCCAGCTGTACGCCGGACTCGCGCTCTACGGCGCCAGCTCGGCGCTCCTCGTGGTGTCGGGGCTGGGCCTGGAGCCCTGGAACGTGCTGCATCAGGGGCTCGCCGAACTCACCGGCCTGACGATCGGTGTCGTCTCGATCATCGTGGGCGCGGCGGTGCTGCTCCTGTGGATCCCGCTGCGCCAGCGCCCCGGCCTCGGCACGGTCTCGAACGTGTTCGTGGTCGGCCTGGCCATGGACGGCACCCTCGCGCTGGTGCCGGACGCGCACGGCCTGGCCGTACGGATCCCGCTGCTGCTGGCGGGCATCCTCCTCAACGGGGTCGCCACCGGGCTCTACATCTCGGCGCGCTTCGGACCGGGCCCGCGCGACGGCCTGATGACCGGGCTGCACCAGCGCACCGGCCGCTCCATCCGCCTGATCCGCACGGGCATCGAGGTCGCCGTCGTGGCCACCGGCTTCGCGCTGGGCGGCACAGTGGGCATCGGCACACTGCTCTACGCCCTGGCGATCGGCCCGCTCGCCCAGCTCTTCCTTCGCGTCTTCGCCGCCCCCTCGGCATCCGGCGGCAGCACGGTCGTAGCCACCGGGTCACCGGAACGGGCGATACTGCCCGGGTGACCACGCTCATACGGCATCCCTACCTCGACCATCCCGGTCCGATCCCCTTCGCCCACCGGGGCGGCGCGGCGGACGGCCTGGAGAACACCGTGTTCCAGTTCCGGCGCGCGGTCGAGCTGGGCTACCGGTACATCGAGACCGACGTCCACGCCACGGCGGACGGGAAGCTCGTCGCCTTCCACGACGAGACCCTGGACCGGGTGACCGACGGCGCGGGCCGGATCGCGGACCTGTTCTGGTCGGACGTGAGCCAGGCGCGCGTGGCGGGCAAGGAACCGGTGCCCCCCTTCGAGGAGTTGCTGGAGACCTTCCCCGAGGTGCGCTGGAACGTCGACATCAAGGCGGAGCCGGCCCTCCGCCCCCTCCTGGACCTCCTGGAGCGCACCGACTCCTGGAACCGCGTCTGCGTCGGCTCCTTCTCCGAGAAGCGCGTGGTCCGCGCCCAGCACCTGGCCGGGCCGCGCCTGGCCACGTCGTTCGGCACGCGCGGGGTGCTGAACCTGCGGCTGCGCTCCTGGGGCGCGCCTCTCCCGGTGCGCCGTTCGGCGGTGGCCGCACAGGTGCCCGAGGAGCAGTCGGGCGTCCCCGTGGTCGACCAGCGCTTCATTCGCGCCGCACACGCGCGTGGAGTGCAGGTCCACGTGTGGACCATCAACGAGGCCGATCGCATGCACCGGCTCCTTGACCTGGGAGTCGATGGCATCATGACCGATCACATCGACACACTGCGCGAGGTCATGGTGGAGCGGGGCGTCTGGGCCTGAGCCCCCGGAGTCGACGCGTTCACGGGGAAGCGAGGGCACGGGTGGGTACCGACACCCTGCGGTCACAGCCGGCCGACGAGGCCGCCGAGCGGCGGCGCGAACAGCGCGGCTGGTACTTCTACGACTGGGCCTGCTCCGTCTACTCGACGAGCGTGCTCACCGTGTTCCTGGGCCCCTATCTGACCTCGGTCGCGAAGTCGGCGGCGGACCCGGACGGCTTTGTGCATCCCCTGGGGATACCGGTCCGGGCGGGTTCCTTCTTCGCCTACACCGTCTCCGCGTCCGTGATCGTGTCGATCCTCGTCATGCCCCTCGCGGGCGCGGCAGCGGACCGTACGGGCCGCAAGAAGCCCCTCCTGGCGCTCGCCGCCTACGTGGGCGCGACCGCGACCACGGCCCTGTTCTTCCTGGACGGCGACCGCTATCTGCTCGGCGGCTTCCTGCTGATCGTCGCCAACTCCTCAGTGGCCGTCTCGATGGTGGTCTACAACTCCTACCTCCCGCAGATCGCCCCTCCGGAGGAGCGCGACGCCGTCTCCTCCCGAGGGTGGGCCTTCGGCTACGCGGCCGGCTCCCTGGTCCTGGTCGCCAACCTGATCCTGTTCACCGCCCACGACTCCTTCGGCCTCTCCGAGTCGATGGCCGTCCGCATCTGTCTGGCCTCGGCCGGCATCTGGTGGGGCGCCTTCACCCTCGTACCGCTGAAACGGCTGCGCGACCGCGGCCGTACGGCGTCCGAGGCGCCCACGGCGCAGGGCTGGCGGCAGCTCGCCGCGACCGTCCGGGACATGCGCGGCAAACCGCTCACCCTGTCCTTCCTGTTCGCCTATCTGATCTACAACGACGGCATCCAGACGGTGATCTCCCAGGCATCCGTGTACGGCTCCGAGGAACTGGGCCTGAGCCAGTCCACGCTCATCACGGCCGTCCTGATGGTCCAGGTGCTCGCGGTCGCGGGCGCGCTCGGCATGGGGCGACTCGCCCGGACCTACGGGGCCAAGCGGACGATTCTCGGATCGCTGGTGGCGTGGACGGTGACGCTGGCCGCCGGGTACTTCCTGCCCGCCGGCGCGCCCGTCTGGTTCTTCGTGCTGGCCGCCGGGATCGGCCTGGTGCTGGGCGGCAGCCAGGCGCTGTCCCGGTCCCTGTTCTCCCATCTGGTGCCGCCAGGGAAAGAGGCCGAGTACTTCTCGGCGTACGAGATGAGCGATCGGGGCATGAGCTGGCTGGGACCGCTTCTGTTCGGGGTGACCTACCAGCTGACCGGAAGTTATCGGGACGCGATCATCTCTCTGGTGGTCTTCTTCGTCGTGGGGTTCGTGCTGCTCGCACGGGTTCCGGTGGCGCGGGCGATCACCGACGCGGGGAATCCTCTTCCCGAGAGGATTTAGCGCTCAAGGCGAAAGGGCGGTAGTGTACGCGTTTGGCCTGCCTGGCGTACCGTTACTGCGCGTCAAAGATGACGAATCGCTAGGTGACATCTGCTAGTAGATGTGACAAACCGGGCGCTGGTGGGTACAACAAGGGGCGGCTACGACGGCGACGCATGACCCCGTACGGGAATCTTTACCGCCGACCGGACGTTGACCGGATGACGACGACAGCGACACCTGTCCTGTGGGCGACAAGCCCGGGAGGCACGATTCATGAGTGAGCGAGCTCTTCGCGGCACGCGCCTCGTGGTGACCAGCTACGAGACGGACCGCGGTATCGACCTGGCACCACGCCAGGCCGTGGAGTACGCATGCGAGAAGGGCCATCGCTTTGAGATGCCCTTCTCGGTCGAGGCGGAGATCCCGCCGGAGTGGGAGTGCAAGGTCTGCGGGGCCCAGGCACTCCTGGTCGACGGCGACGGCCCTGAGGAAAAGAAGGCCAAGCCCGCGCGTACCCACTGGGACATGCTGATGGAGCGGCGCACCCGCGAGGAACTCGAAGAGGTCCTCGAGGAGCGTCTTGCCGTTCTCCGTTCCGGCGCGATGAATATCGCGGTTCACCCGAGGGACAGCCGCAAGTCGGCCTAGTCCCGAAGGTCCGGAGCGGTTCTACCGCACGAACGAGTGACACAAGCAAGTAACCGCGGGCGCCGTACGAACATGTACGGCGCCCGCGGTTTTGTGAGTCCCGATGTCTTCGCGTGTCCCGGTGTCAGCTGGTGAGCGGCGGGCGCGGGCCCTGTGGCGCGTCGCTGCCGGGCTCCTGCCGGATGACCTCGCCCTGGACCACCTTGCCGTCCGGGCGGCGGATACGGGCCTGCTGGAAGGCGTCTCCCAGGGTGCCTGGGGCGGCCTTGCCCAGCTTCCGCTCGACCGTGCGCTCCGCATAGCGCGCCAGGGCCTTCTGGACCGGCGGAACCAGCAGGAGCAGACCGGCCACGTCCGAGATGAGACCGGGGATCATCAGCAGCAGGCCGCCCAGCATCATCAGGCCGCTGCCACCGCCGCCGGCCGGGGCGGTGCCCTGCTGCACGGCCTGGCTCAGGTTCTGGAAGGCCCGCCGGCCCGCCCGCTTGATCACCACGGCGCCGAGCACGAACCCGGCGAGCAGCAGCAGGAAGACGACCAGCCCGCTCGACGCGCCCGCGACCACCGTCAGCAGCCAGATCTCCAGCACCAGCCACGCGGCGATGCCCAACGGCAGATACGTACGCAGCCGGGAACGCGGAGGCCGGGCGGCGGAGGAAGGGGTGGGTGCGCCAGTCGTCATACGTCCAGTGTGCCTGGGCCCGGCTCAGTGCGGGATAAGGGGACGATCAACGAGGCCTGTGCGGCCGTAGGGCTACGGCTGTGGAGGCCTTCCCGGGTTCGTCCGGCCGCGGAGCTTGCCGACCCGCTCCCCCACGCCCCAGGTGGTGACCCGCCACAGGGCCTCGACGAGGATGTCGCGGCTCATCTTGGAGTCGCCGAGTTCGCGCTCCACGAAGGTGATGGGGACCTCGACGACGTGGTAACCGGCCTTGACGGCGCGGCGGGCCAGGTCGACCTGGAAGCAGTAGCCCTGGGAGGCCACGCCGTCCAGACCGAGGCCTTCGAGGGTCTCGCGGCGGAAGGCCCGGTAGCCGCCCGTGATGTCGCGCAGCGGCAGGTCGAGCGCCACGCGCGAGTAGAGGCTGCCGCCCCGGGAGATGAACTCGCGGGACTTGGGCCAGTTCACCACCCGGCCGCCGGGCACCCAGCGGGAGCCGAGCACCAGGTCCGCGCCCTTGAGCGCGGTGAGCAGCCGGGGCAGCTCCTCGGGCTGGTGGGAGCCGTCGGCGTCCATCTCGATGAGGACTCCGTAGCCGTTGTCGAGGCCCCAGTGGAAGCCCGCGAGATAGGCGGCGCCGAGGCCCTCCTTGCCCTTGCGGTGCAACACCTGGACCTGTTCGTCCTCGGCCGCCAGCTCGTCGGCCAGCTTGCCCGTGCCGTCGGGGCTGTTGTCGTCGGCCACGAGGACATGAGCCTCGGGGACCGACTGCCGCACCCGACGGACGATGGACTTGATGTTCTCCGCCTCGTTGTAGGTCGGGATGATCACCAAGGCCGTGCCGAGCGGGCCGAACTTCCGCCCCTGGGCCTGTGCCGCGAGGGCTCCGTCGCCGTCGTTCACTGCTGCCCCTTCATGTCCGTACGCAGACGTCCACCATAGTGGCCGCGGCCTGGGATGACGTGCCACGTCGTTCGTACGGTGGTGTCGATTCGACAAGAACGGGGTAAGACTGCCCTTTTTGGCACCCGCGTACTGCGGATGGGGGCCCGGCGCCCTTCGGGCCGACCTGGGACCCGCCGGCTGCGGGTCGACCAAAGCCGTTGTCTACTGGACGTCCGGGCCCCACCCGGGTCACACCAGCCGACCGGCCGGAACGTTCCCTCGCCGTGGCGCGGGCGCTGAGCCTGGCTCCCAGTGGCGGTGCCCGGTGCGGCACACCGTCCCTGACCCAGCGGCGCTTCGGCGATTGTTCGGAGGTTCCCCGGTCGGGCGTCCGGTGGTGGACTCGGACGAACCTACCGGCCCCCTGCGCCCAACTGTCAACAGCCGCCTGACCTGTGCTTTCCTCATCAACTGGCTGGTCAGGGCAGAGGATGCGCAGGTCGCGCGACGGGGCGTCGGGCGCGGATCGGGGGCGCGCCACCCCGGGAGATCACTCGCCCGGCCGTACGAACACCGTTCGTCCGCCCACGACGGTCCGCAGACAGACCGGGAGCTCGCCGCCCGGGGTCAGGTCGGGCAGTCCGGGTGTGCCGGAGCGCGGGTCGGTCGACCAGCGCGCGACCCGGTCGTCGGGCGCCTGCACCACCAGGGCGTCGGTCCGCCAGACGGCGTAGTCGGCGGGCGCGCCCGGCACCAGGACACCCGCGTCGTCCCGTCCTACGGCCCGCCAGCCGCCCCGCGTATGCGCGGTGAACGCGGCCCGCACGGAGACGCGGTGTTCAGCCGTCCGGTGGAAGGCGGCGGCGCGGACCGTCCCCCAGGGGTCCACCGGGGTGACCGGGCTGTCCGAGCCGAAGGCGAGTGGCACACCGGCCCGCAGCAGGGCCGCGAAGGGGTTCAGGGCACGCGCCCGCTCCCGGCCCAGCCGCTGGGCGTACATGCCCTCCTCGCCGCCCCACAGCGCGTCGAAGGCGGGCTGCACGGAGGCGGTCAGGCCCAGTTCGGCGAAGGCCGCGATGGTCTCCGGGGTGAGCATCTCGGCGTGTTCGACCCGGTGCCGGGCGGCGCGGACGCGGCCCAGGCCGACCTTCTCCGCGGCTGCACGGACGCCGTCGACCACCGAGGTCACGGCGGCGTCCCCGATGGCGTGGAAGCCCGCCTGGAGCCCCGCCTCGGTGCAGGCGACGACATGGGCGGCGACGGCGTCCGCGTCGAGGTAGGCGATACCGGTGTGTCCGGCATCGCTGTACGCCTGATGCAGGCAGGCGGTGTGCGAGCCGATGGAACCGTCGACGAAGAGGTCCCCGGCCGCTCCTACGGCGCCCAGCTCCCGCGCCTTCGCCACGTCCTGCTCGGCCCAGTAGCCGACGACCCGCGGCCCGGGCTCCTCCGCTGCGAGCCGCAGCAGACCCGTGAAGTCGTCCTCGGAGGAGATGTCGGGCCCGGCGCACTCGTGGACCGAACCGACACCCAGAGAAGCCGCGTGGGCCAGGGCGGTGCGCTGGGCCTCGACGCGCTGTTCCGGAGTGATGGCGGCGAGCGCGGTGGCGCGTACGGCGTGATGGGCGTCGGCGGTGAGGGGGCCGTCCGGCGCCTCGAAGCCGGGGACCAGGTCGATCAGGGCAGTGGTGACGACCGCCGAGTGGACGTCGATGCGGGAGAGGTAGAGCGGGCGTCCACCGGTCGCCGTGTCGAGTTCGGCGCGGGTCGGCGGGCGGCCCCCCGGCCAGCGGGCGGCGTCCCAGCCGTGGCCCAGCAGCACCCGGTCGGCCGGGCGAGCGGCGGCGAAGTCCCGGACGAGGGACAGGGCCGCCTCCAGGGAGGGCGCATCGGACAGGTCGAGGCCGGTGAGCGCGAGGCCGGTGGCGGTGGTGTGCACGTGTGCGTCGGTGAACGCCGGGGTGACCAGTCCGCCGTCCAGGTCGACCACCTCGTCGACACCGTCCGCGAAGGCGTCGGCGGCACCTTCGGAGCCGACCCAGGCGACCTGGCCGCGCTCGACGACCATCGCGGTCGCGAACGGGTCGGCGGGGCTGTGGACTTCGCCGCGGCGGAGCAGGACGGTGGTCGGTTCGGGGGTGCGCTCACTCATGGGGAACAGTCTCGCGCCTCGCCGGCGCCGCCCCGCACGCAGGTCGGTCAGATGCGCGGCGGGCGGGCCTCGTACGGCGTCGACAGCACCACGGTGGTCCGCGTCGAGACGCCCGCCAGGCCGCGCAGCCGGGCCAGCAGCTCCTCCAGTTCGTGCGGGGTGGAGACCCGCACCTTGAGGATGTAGTTCTCGTCGCCCGCGACGCTGTGGCAGGCCTCGATCTCGGGGACGTCGGAGAGGCGGTCCGCGATGTCGTCGGGGGCGCTGGGGTCGAACGGTTTCACCGAGATGAAGGCGGTCATGGGCAGGCCCACCGCCTCCGGGTCGACGACCGCGGCATACCCGCGGATGACGCCACGCTGCTCCAGCCGGCGCACCCGTTGGTGCACGGCCGACGTGGACAGGCCCGTGGCCTTGCCCAGGTCTGTGTAGCTCATCCGCCCGTCCTTGACGAGCAGCTGCACGATTTGTCGGTCCAGCTCCTCCATGGCGCAAGAACTTACATGGCGGCTGATCTCCTCCGATAGCTCAGCGGCGCAGGTCATACCCGGTTCGTGATGTTGCCGGGAGTGGCCTGTGCGTCAGCCGTGGACAAATCCGCCGCCGCGGGCATCTGCGAGCGGCATGTGACGAACGCCACAGGTCTCGAACGGTCTCCGTGATGGTCTCGTGATTACCGCGGAGACGGGACGGGAAGTGCTTGCTGTGGTCGAGGCCGCAGCGCCTTCACGGCCCAGCCCAGTAGGGGGAGAAACCCATGCAGAGTGTCAAGCGCCCTGGACGCACCGCGCCCAAGCGGCCGCAGCTCGTCGTCGAGTTCGATCCGGAGGGCCTCGATTCCGAGGGTCCCGACGGCTTCGAGGCCGATGAACCCGACGCGTACGACACCTTCGAGATGTACCGGGTGATCTGCCCGGACTGCGTGCAGCCCATCGCGCTCCTCGCGGACGAGGAGGTCCTGCCGGAGCACGCGCTGTGCGCCTCGCCGTGGAACCCGTTCGGGCTGACGGTCTGCGCCGGTACGGGGCGCGAGGCGGCCGACGCCCGTTCCGCCGACGAGTCCGCGGACCCTCAGGAGCAGGACACCGCCCTGCTGTTGACGCTCCCTCAGGGCCTCGACTGGCGGACCCAGCCCTTCTCGCACGTCGGCGGCCCCAGCTCGCGCCCGATCCGGGTGCCCGACATGCGCCGCGCCGCCTGAGCGCACTCGCTCAACCCCAGTAGCTGCCCTGCACCATGGCCCGCAGGCTGCCGTGGTGCAGGATCAGTGTGTCCGGGTCCGCCGGGACGGCCACCTCCCCGAAGTGCGCCTGCCGATAGGCGACGCGCAGCATCACGATCGCGTGCCGCAGGGCGGCGTACAGGGTGTAGAAGTCCATGTCGCGCGGGGTGTGGCCGGTGAGTTCGGCGTACCGGGCCTCCACCCGGTCCCGGCGGAAGAACTCCGGCAGACCGCGCTGCCCGAAGGCGACCGTCAGGTCCTGGAAGAAGCGGTGCAGATAGACGGTCCAGCCGAGGTCCACCTCGCGCGGGGCCAGGGCCGCCATCTCCCAGTCGAGGACGGCTACGGGGTCGAACCCGTCGTAGACGACGTTCCCGATGCGCGCGTCGCCCCAGTTGAGCACCGTCTCGCCCGGGTCGGCCGGCCAGAGTTCGGTGAGCCGGTCGAAGGCGCTCTCGATGAGGGGTGAGCGGGCGAGCCCGTCAACGACCCATTCGTAGTAGGCACGTTGGGACGCGACATGGCGGTGGAGGGCGTCGCCGTCGCCCGGAAGGGTGAGGAACTCGGCCTCCCCCAGCGGGACCTGGTCGTGCAGGCGGGCTATCAGTCCGATCGAGGCAGCCTCCAGATGCCCGCGCTCCGCTTCGGTCGCCGCGTGCAGCCAATTGCCCTCGTACGTATAGGGCATGACGTCCGGCGGTACGCGTCCCTCGGCTCGCTCCATGACGAAGAACGGCGCGCCGAGCGGGCCGGGATCCTCCTCCAGCCAGCGCACCTCCGGCACCGGCAGATCCGTCCGGTCGGCGACCAGGCGCATGGTGCGGTACTGGCGCGGGATGTCGTAGACCGGGAAGACGGTGTACGCCGCCGGGTCGGCCGCGAGTCTCAACGCGCAGGCGCGGAGCGGGTGTTCGGGGTGGTCGATGTCGAAGAGCAGGGTCTCGCTGGACATGCCGTTCGACGCGGGGACCCGGATGTCGACGGCCTTGGCGCCGGGCAGCCGGGTGTCGAGCCAGGCGGTGAGGCGGTGGGCGAGTTCCTCGGGGTCGCGGGTGGTGGTGCGGGGGCGGGGTGCCGTGGCCATGTGTCAACTCCCTTGCGATGCCGCCGAGATGGCGTCTCTTCTCGCGTGCGCTGCCTTCCGGACGTCGCCCCGGCTCCGGTGCGCCGCCACCGGGACGCCGTCCCGACTCCGGCACGCCGCCGCCATCCGGACGCCGACCCAACTACCCTCCGGCGCCATCCGGGCTCCGCCTCAACTCCCCTACGGCGCGACCGAGTCGAAGCCCGTGAAGCCGCTCGGGTCGTGGCGGCCGAAGGAGCCGTGTTCGAAGATGCCGTGGCCGATCTGACCGTCCAGACGGAAGCGGGCCGCGTGGTCGGTGACCCCGTAGGCGGCGAGCGGAGCGGGCTGGGTGAGGTCGTAGGTGCGGCGGTCGAGCCACTCGCGGCCGCGCCAGGTGCCGTGCTGCCAGTCGTCGGCGGGTGGGTAGCCGGCGCCGATCGCCAGCGGTGAGGAGGTCAGGATCTCGACCTCGAGTTCCTGCGGCTTGCGGGTGTCGCCGAGGTGGACGATGGCGCGCTCGGGGTGGCGGGTGCCGGGGCGGTAGGTGATCTCGGCCTGGGGCCAGCCGAGTTGGCGGTCGCGGTGGCCGGGGCGGACGACGGTCGCCTCGTTCAGGGTGCGGTGACCGTCGGCGTCCTCCTGGACGATCACCATGAGGAAGCGGTCCTCGAAGCGGACCGGGCACCAGATCCAGTGGAAGCCCTCGGTCGGGTGATCCTCGGCGAGCCGGCCGCCCTCCTCGCCGGGGATGGGCCGCACGCCCCAACTGCGGTCCCGGGTACCGGTCCAGCCGTCGGCCGTGACCCGGAACTCCTCGTCACCCGCGCGGATCACCCCCTCCACCCCGCCCGCCTGGACGAACCGGCGCCCTTCGAGGGTGAGCCGGTCACCGCGGTACTGGACGTGGTGGGGTTCCCAGAGGGCCGGGAACTCGGCCGTCCACGTCAGGTCGTACGAGAGGGAGTTGTCCTCACAGCGCAGGCGCAGCCTGTGCAGTGGTTCCTGCACCTCGATGCGCAGCGGGCCCACGGCGAGGTGCATGCGGTCGTCGCCGAGGGCGTCCGAGGCGCGGACCGCGTGCAGGGTGTCGCCGGTGCGGAGGGTCGCGTAGGCGTCGATCACTCCGACGTTGGGGTAGACGCCGAGTCCGAGGATGAGCAGGGCGCGGCCCTCGTGGTCGAGGACGTGGAAGATGCAGCGGTCGTAGGCGTTCCGGTCGCCGGTCGCGACGTGCTTCATCGACAGGGGGACCTGGTGCACGGGGTACTCGTCGAGGGGCACGGGACGGTCGTCTGCCACGGCTAACCTCCCCTGGGGACAGTGGAGGTGACGGTACGTCAGGTCAGGTGCGGTAGCCAGACCCGCGACCTGTACGCCGGTGAACTCACGCTCGATTTCCCGCGCCGGTGACCTGGGGAAGCGTCCTCGCGTTGCCCCGGTATGACCCCCACATATGCGCCGACCGGGCGTCAGCGCCGGATCTTCGTCCCCGTACCGGCAGAATCGGTTCCGCCTGCGCCGCCGCAGCCTCAGGATCCGCCCATCTACCGTGATCTCATGCGGAGTTGGGCCGACCGGGGCCGCGCCCTGCCGGGGCGTCACGACCCGGAGTGGGCGCGGCTGGCGGCGCCGCCGCTGGGCCTGTCCGGCGGGTCGGGCCGGAGGGAGTCGACGGCGCCCGATCGGCACTGGTGAGCGGGGCGCGGAGCATGCGGCCGCGGGGCGGAGGAGACATCGACCTCAGCGGCTGCCGCGAGACGCTGTCGCCGGGAGAGCCCTGAGGAGCATCCGGGTCCGCGCCCTTGGGGCGCGCGATGTGGAGGCGTGGTCCGTAGGCCGCCGCGAGGCCGAGCGCGTTCCCGGCGTGACAAGGCCCCCTCCCGCCCCGTGCGGCCGGGGGTGCGCTCCGCCCGGCGCCCGCAGCACGAACCACCGGGCGGAGCCCCGGCGTCAGCCGGTTCGGTGGGCTTCCGGACCCGCCAGGTGGCGGGCGATGACCATGCGCTGGATCTGGTTGGTGCCCTCGACGATCTGCAGGACCTTGGCCTCGCGCATGTAGCGCTCGACCGGGAAGTCCGCGGTATAGCCGTAGCCGCCGAGGATCTGGACGGCGTCGATGGTGGCCTTCATCGCGGTGTCGGTGCAGTGCAGCTTGGCCATCGCGGCCTGTTTCGCGAACGGGCGCCCCGCGTCGCGCAGTCGGGCCGCCGCGAGGTAGAGCGCGCGGCCCGCCTCGATCTGGGTGGCCATGTCGGCGAGCATGAAGCGCAGGCCCTGGAAGTCGGAGATCGGGCGCCCGAACTGCTGCCGGCCGCTCGCGTACGCCACCGCCTCGTCCAGCGCGGACTGGGCCAGGCCGATCGCGCAGGCCGCGATGCCGAGCCGGCCGGAGTCCAGCGCGGACAGGGCGATCGCGAAGCCCTGGCCCTCCTCGCCGAGGCGCCGCTCATCGGGGACACGGACGCCGTCGAAGTGGACCTGGGCGGTGGGCGAGCCCTTCATGCCCATCTTCTTCTCCGGGACCGCGCCGCTCAGACCGGGCGCGTCACCAGGCACCAGGAAGGCGCTGATCCCGCGCGGGCCGTCCTCGCCGGTGCGGGCCATGACCGTGTAGAAGTCGGCGATACCGCCGTGCGTGATCCAGGCCTTGGTGCCGTCGATCACCCAGTCCTCGCCGTCGCGGACCGCCTTGGTGCGCAGGGAGGCCGCGTCCGAGCCGGAGGCCGGTTCGGAGAGGCAGTAGGCGCCGAGCAGTCCGCCGCCGAGCATCGCGGGCAGGTGCTCGACCTGCTGCTGCTTGGTGCCGTAGTTCGCCAGCGCGTGGCAGGACAGCGAGTGGACGCTGACGCCGAGGCCGACGGTGAGGCGGGCCGCCGCGAGCTCTTCGAGCACCTGGAGGTAGACCTCGTAGGGCTGGTCGCCGCCGCCGTATTCCGAGTCGTACGGCAGGCCGAGCAGTCCGGTCTCGGAGAGCAGGGTGAAGATCTCGCGCGGGAAGTGTCCGGCGTCCTCTTCCTCGGCCGCTCTCGGGGCGATCTCGCGCTGCGCGATGTCGCGGGCCAGCGAGATCAGATCCCGGGCCTCGTCCGTGGGCAGTTGCCGGTCCACCGGTTGCGGGGCGCGGTCGGGCATGGCGACGCTCTCCTCCCTGTCGGGCACTTCGGCGGGCGTACGCCTTGGGTCGAGGCGACGTCGCCGGGTACCGCACGGATGCGGCCGCTGTTCCGCTCCCGGGTCTCGGAAGCGGCTGACCAGCGGCTCTGCGCTGTGAGTATGCCCGATCGGAGGTCTCTCGTCACCAGTTAACGACCGCTTACTTCAAGAATAGCCCGGTCGTCCGGAACGAGGCGGGACGGTTGATTCAGCCGTCCCGGCGGGCCGGCTTCGGCGCCGGGTAGGAGGGGTCGAGTTCCTCGATGGCGCGCAGGGTGCCGCCGAGGGTCTTCACGAGGATCTCGCGCATCGTCTCGCGGGAGAGGTCGGAGGTGCTGATCCACTCCAGGGTCGCGCCCTCGACGCTGCACACCCAGCCGAAGAGGCCCATGCGCGCGATCCGGGAGATGTCGGTACGGCCGTAGGCCCCTTCGGCGATGGTCGCGACGATCGCCGCGCGCACCCCGTCGCGGATGGCGTGCACCTCGGTGTCGAAGCCGACGCCGCCGCTCACGATCGTGCGGTACGCGGCCTGGTTGTGCTCGGCCCAGCGCAGATAGCTGTCCATCGTCCGCTGCACGCGGTCCAGTTGGGGCAGTTCGAGGCCGCTCGCCGCGAAGGTCACCAGGTCGGCGACCGAGTCGTTGATGATCGCCAGGTAGTAGCCGCGCTTGGACTGGAAGTAGTAGTAGATCAGCCCCTTGGCGACATGGGCCTGGCGCGCGATGTCGTCCATGGACAGTGCGTCGTAGGACGTGTCGGCGAACAACTTCCGGCCAATGGTGATGAGTTCGGCGCGGCGCGCCAAGGAACGCTCGGTACCGCGCGCCCGAGGACGTGCGACGTCACGCTGCTGACTGATTTCCAATTTCGACTCTGGCTCTCCAACTGGGCTGGGTCAACCGCAGTATGGCAGGTCGAGTATGCGTCAGGTCACAGCAGGCCGATTTGGGTCACGAGCATCGCGATCACCACGACGAGGGCCCAGCCCATGATGTGCTCGGCGATCTTCGGGCCGTCGCTCCTGGGGCCGCCGGTGCGGGTACGGGCGCGGGCGGACGTGGCTGAGTGTGCGGTCATGGTGGCTCGCAGAGGTCGGATGTGTGGTGGACTCCCCCCTTCTGTCCACCTTGCCATCCCTGTCGTCTTTTGCGCCGGAGACCTTGGTCACAGGGCACCTCGGTCACAGGACACCTCGGTCTCCGGGTCAGGGGTCAGCGCACGCCCACCGCCGCGAGTGCCTCGCGCTGGGCGGCGGTCGGGTGCGCCGGGAAGTAGAGGTAACAGACGCCGCCGGTACCGGAGGCGACCTTGCCGGCGGCGTTGTACCGCTTGGTGCGCAGCCAGATGTTCTCGAACTCGCGCCGGTCGTAGACGCGGCGGACGGCCGGATCGCTGGGCGAGTTGGGGTCGTTGGCGATCACGTCGCCGTCGGCGGTGAAGCCGATCACCGTCATCAGGTGGCCGGAGGTGCCGTAGCCCGCGCCGGTCAGCTCGTTGCTCAGGAACGACTGTGACGTTATGGCCGGGATGCCCGCCGCGATCAGTGTCTCCAGGTCGGTGAGCGAGCCGAGCCGGGTGATCACGCCCTGGAGGTCCTTGTACGTGGCCGCGTAGGCGGCGTTGAACGGCCAGTTGCCGCAGCCCTTGTACTGGTGGTCGTAGGTGAAGCGGGCCGCGTTGTCGACCTGCGGGTCCGCGTAGCTCGGGTCGACCCAGGCGAGTTGCCCGGGGGTGAGTCGGCCGCCCCAGTACTCGATGATCATCTGCGAGGAGGTGGGGCTGCACCAGGCCTCGCCGCCGTTGTCGTACTCGGGGTACTGGCCGACGTGGATCTCCTGCGAGTAGCGCGGGACGGTCAACTCCCTTGCCAGGGCGGGAGTCGAGGCCGGGACGGTGAAACGGTCCGGGACGTCGGAGCCCATCGCGCCGAGCCGCCACACGGTGGGGGTGACCTTGGTGCCGGGCTTGCGGTAGAGCGTCAGACGCAGTCGGTACGACGCGAGGCGCAGCCCCGTGGTCGCGTCGTCGATCGCGAAGGTGTCCGTCCAGATCGTGGACTTCCCGTCCGTCTGGTCGTCGACGGAGGTCCGCTTGATGTCCTGGTCGCCGGCCGCCCAGCGGCCCATCACGTACCAGGGGGTGTCCGTGCCGTCGGAGTACGTGCCGCGCAGTTCGACCTGGATCCAGGTGCCGGCGGGGGTGTGGGCGTTCCAGGAGGCGATGGTCTCCGTCGCGGGGATAGAGAGCCTGTGGACGGGGGACGTCCAGGTCGCGTACTCCCAGGCCGCGGTCCGGCCGGTGTGCGGGTCCGTGTAGTCCACACTGCCGAGGGCGGCGCCGATCGCCAGGCCCGGGCGGGAGCCCGCCACGGCGCGGGTGCCCTGGGCGGTGCCGAGGCACCAGTCGGCGTAGGTCGTCCACGCGTGGTAGTCGACCTGACCGGTCGGGGCCCCGTCCGTCTCGGCGGGCCCGGCGGGCACACCGGCGGTGTCGGCGGCCGCGGGGACCGCGCCGCTCACCACCGCGGCGGCGACCGCGGCTGCCAGGAGGGTCCTGCGCGAGGGCTGTTCGGCCCGTCGGGACGGCTGTTCGGCTCTGCTCATGGGCGGAAGACCCCCGGGTGTTCCGAGTAGGGACAGATCCAGTGCACGGCTGTGCGCCCACTATGGGCACGGACAGCACGTCCCTGCCAGCACTTCGGGCCGCGCCACACCCACCAATATTGGTCTCGACCACTGGCATGACCTGGGAGGGGAGCCATCGCTCCCTAGACTGCCCTGGCACCCTCCGGCCTCATCCACGACCTTTCGGGACCAGTCATGCACGACCTCGCCCACCGGCTCCGCCGACTCCCGCCGTCCTGCGGCCCGGTCCGGATCGTCGCCGTCGACGGGCACGCCGGGTCCGGGAAGTCCACGTTCACCGGACAGTTGGCGAAGGCCCTCGACGGCGCCCCCGTCCTGCACCTGGACGACCTCGCCACCCACGAGGAACTGTTCGGCTGGACCGAGCGGCTACTGACCCAGGTGATCACCCCGCTCGGCCGCGGCGAGACCGCCCACTACTTCCCCTACGACTGGCACGCCCGCCACTTCGGACCTCCCCGCGCGCTGCCGCCCGCGCCCGTGGTCCTCGTCGAGGGGGTCGGTGCCGGGCGCCGGGCGCTGCGCCCGTTCCTGGCGGGGCTGTTGTGGATGGAGTTCCCCCGCGAGGAGGCCTGGGCGCGGGGTCGGTCGCGGGACGGGGCGGAGCAGCGGGACTTCTGGGACGGCTGGGTCGAGGCGGAACGCGAACACTTCGCCAAAGACCCTTCGCGCCCCCATGCGGACTTCCTGGTACGGCAGTTGAGGGAGGGGTACGAGGTGCTCACGGGGCCCTCAGGGACGGTTGGACCGGACCACGGAGTGACCCACGGTGACGGACCGCCCGCAGTGTGCTGAACTTGTGAAGACCCTTCCGCCCGAACTTCCGTGAGTGCCTCAACTCGGCTTGACCCAGGGGCCGTACAGGTCTTACGTTCTGAATGTGCGGCCGGTTCGAAGCCGCCCAGAGTCGCGAAGCCCCCGGTTGTTCCCCCGTGATCGGGGGCTTCGTTCTGCTCCCAGCCCGTTTTCCGGCCATTACGAGCCGTGATTTGCTCACCCTGGGTCACCGTCCGGAGTGCGCCCCATCTGCTCCCACCTCGCCAAACGGCCTGTGCGGCACCCTTCGATGGGCGACTGCCCCGCAGGTACGATGCCCAGGGTGCGACCGACGGACGGCTGCTTCGCGCACCAGGGCAACTCCCGTCCGCGGCACAGCGGTTCGACCCAGACTGCCGACGGGCGCCGGCCCGGCGGCGAATCAACGGGGGCACGGTTTGTGGGGGGACGTGATGGACTTCGGCACGCAGGGCCCCGAGGCCCCGGCCGACCTCGCGTGGCTGCGAGGCGTGGACGCCTACACGATGGGCGCTTATCCGCAGGCGGAGGAGGAGTTCCGCAACGCGGTACGGATGGATCCCGGGATGGCCGACGGCTGGCTCGGACTGCACGCGCTGCGCGTCGAGACGACGACCGCGCTGCTGCGGATGTACCGGCACCGGGAACGCTTCGGGGAACAGCGCACCAGGCACCGCCGTACGCTCAACTCCTGGTACTGGCTGGGCTGGTGGGTCCAGCCCGTGCTGGAGAGCCCGCGTGATCTGCTGCTCGCGCACGCCTCGCACTGGCTGGACGGCCGCCATGTGCCCGAGCTGGACCGGGCGTTGGCCGGGCTGCCGCCCGTGGACACCGACCACCAGGTCCGCTTCCTGCACGCGTGCCGCGCCTATCTGGTCAAGGACTGGGAGCAGTTGGTCCGGCACACCGACCCGCTGATCAACGACCAACTCCTCGGCATCGAGGCCGGGTTGTTCGGCGGGATGGCCCGGGTCCGGCTGGAGATGTACGGCCAGGCCGAGCCGCTCCTGTCCTCCGCGCTGATGCGCTGCCGCAGCGAGCAGCCCCAGCGCAAGGAGTTGCGGTACTGGTTGGCGCGGGCCCATGAGGGCACCGGGCGCAGTGCCGCCGCGCTGCCCCTGTACCGGGCGGTGCACCGGGTCGACCCCGCGTTCATGGACACCTCGGCGCGGCTCGCCGCGATCACCGACTCCGACGGGTACGACGGCGCCGAGGACGTGACCGACCTCGCGGCGATCACGCTCTCCGGCGGGCAGGACGCGCTGGAGGGGCCGGACGGGCTCGATCCGCTGTTCGGCGCGGAGGGGCGCGACCTGAAGCTGTCGGAGCCCGGTCTTCCGCCGACCGGGCCGCTGCCCTCCGCGGCCGACTCCGTGCGCGAGAAGACCGCGAATCCCGTCCTGCCGCTGCCGACCGGGCCCACCGACCCCGTCCTGCTGGAGGAGGCGCTCAACGAGCTGGAGCGCATGGTGGGGCTGGAGCCCGTGAAGCGCCAAGTCAAGGCGCTCTCCGCCCAGTTGAACATGGCACGGCTGCGGGCCGGGCAGGGGCTGCCGGTCCAGCCGCCGAAGCGGCACTTCGTCTTCTCCGGGCCCTCGGGCACCGGCAAGACCACCGTGGCCCGCATTCTGGGGCGGGTCTTCTACGCCCTCGGGCTGCTCGGCGGCGACCATCTCGTCGAGGCGCAGCGGGCCGATCTGGTCGGTGAGTATCTCGGTCAAACGGCCGTGAAGGCGAACGAGTTGATCGATTCCGCGATCGGCGGTGTCCTCTTCGTCGACGAGGCGTACTCGCTCTCCAACTCCGGCTACGGGAAGGGCGACGCGTACGGCGACGAGGCCTTGCAGGTGCTGTTGAAGCGGGCCGAGGACAATCGCGACCACCTCGTGGTGATCCTGGCGGGCTATCCGGAGGGCATGGACCGACTGCTCGCCGCCAACCCCGGGCTGTCGTCCCGGTTCACGACCCGCGTCGACTTTCCCTCGTACCGGCCGCTTGAACTCACCTCCATCGGCGAGGTGTTGGCGGCGGAGAACGGTGACGTGTGGGACGAGGAGGCGTTGGACGAGCTGCGGTCCATCGCCGGGCATGTGGTGGATCAGGGGTGGATCGACGAGCTCGGGAACGGGCGGTTCCTGCGGACGCTGTACGAGAAGAGCTGTGCGTATCGGGATCTGCGGTTGTCGGTGTATCCCGGGATGTTGTCCCGGGATGATCTGTCGACTTTACGGTTGCCGGATCTGATGCAGGCGTATGGCGAGGTGTTGTCGGGACGGGGGCCTGCCGGCGGTTGAGCGGTATGCATGCGGTTGGGAAGGATCTGTTGATTAGCGGTGCGGGTGCGCTGTCGCTGGGTGCGCAGTTCCCCGCGCCCCTAGAGGTGGGGACAGGGAACGTGCGCCAGGCAGGTCCGTCAGCTTGGGACTGTTTCCTTTAGTTCTGCTGTTCTCGGCTGGGCCGGGACCTCTCTGTGGGCCGGGTCAGTTACCTCGCCCACCAGGAGTTCCAGGACGTCCTCCAGAGCCACCAGGCCGAGCACCTTGCCGGAGGCATCCGCCACCTGGGCCAGGTGGGTTGCCGCTCGGCGCATGACCGTGAGGGCGTCGTCCAGGGGGAGTTCGGAGCGGAGGGTCGTCATGGGGCGCCAGATCTGTTGCGGGACCGCCCGTTCGGACTCCTCCAGGTCGAGTACGTCCTTGACGTGGAGGTAGCCCATGAAGGCGCCGGTTTCCGCCGCGATCGGGAAGCGGGAGTAGCCGGTGCGGGCGGTCAGCGCGACGATCTCGCCCGGGGTCACCGAAGGGCTGACCGTGACCAGGTTCTCGCGGCGCAGCAGGACGTCGGTGACCGGGCGGGAGCCCAACTCGAGTGCGTCCTCCAGGCGTTCCTGTTCCTCGGGGTCGAGGAGGCCGGCCTGGCCGGAGTCCTCCACCAGACGGTTGAGCTGTTCGCTGGTGAAGACGGCCTCGACCTCGTCCTTGGGCTCGACGTGGAAGAGCCGCAGGATGGCCTGGGCGACGGCGCCGAGGGCGATGGTGATCGGCTTGCAGACCCGGGCGAAGGCGACCAGGCCGGGGCTCAGCCACATCGCGGCCTTCTCCGGCGCGGCCATCGCGAGGTTCTTCGGGACCATCTCGCCGATGACGAGGTGGAAGAAGACGACCGCGGCGAGCGCGAGGACATAGCCGAGGGGGTGGATCATGCCCTCGGGCAGATGCATCCACTCGAAGACCGGCTCCAGTACGTGCGCGACCGTCGGCTCGGCGACCGCGCCCAGCGTCAACGAGCAGACGGTGATGCCGAATTGGGCCGCCGCCATCATCTGCGGGAGCCGCTCCAGGCCGTAGAGGACCTGGCGGGCGCGGGCGGTGCCGAGGGGTTCGATCTGGCTGCGGCGGACGGAGACGAGGGCGAACTCGGCGCCGACGAAGAAGCCGTTGGCGAGCACCAGGAGTACGGCGAAGAGGAGTTGGAGGACGGTCATCGGGCCGCCTCCATGACGTTCACGGCGGGAGCCGTGCGGACCAGGCGGACGCGTTCGGCGCGGTAGTGGCCGACTTGGCGGACCGACAGGCGCCAGCCGGGGAGTTCGGCCTTGTCGCCGGGGGCGGGGATGCGGCCGAGGAGGTCGGCGACCAGTCCGGCGACGGTCTCGTACGGGCCCTCGGGCACGTCCAGGCCTATGCGCTGGAGGATGTCGACACGGCAGCTGCCGTCCGCGTCCCAGGCCGGCTTGCCGTCCTCCGGTGGCGCCACGGCGAGTTCGGGTACGTCCTGGCCGTCGTGCTCGTCGCGGACCTCGCCGACGAGTTCCTCGACGATGTCCTCCAGGGTGACCACTCCGGCCGTACCGCCGTACTCGTCGACGACGACGGCGATCGGCTGCTCGCTGCGCAGCCGGGCCAACAACGGTTGCACGGGCAGGGTCTCGGGGACCAGCAGCGGGGACTTGGCGATGCTGGTGACGGGGGTGCGGAGTCTGGCGTGCGAGGGCACGGCCAGGGCGTCCTTGAGGTGGACCATGCCGACGATCTCGTCGATCTTCTCGCGGTAGACGGGGAAGCGGGACAGACCCGTGGCCCGGGTCAGGTTGACCACGTCCTCGGCGGTCGCCGACGACTGGAGGGCACTGACCTTCACGCGCGGGGTCATGACGTGCTGCGCGGTCAGCTCGCCCAGCGACAGCGTCCGTACGAAGAGATCGGCGGTGTCCTGCTCCAGCGTGCCGGCCTGCGCCGAGTGCCGGGCCAGGGAGACGAGTTCGCCGGGGGTGCGGGCCGAGGCCAGCTCCTCGGTGGGCTCGACGCCCAGGGCGCGGACGAGGCGGTTGGCGACGGTGTTCAGCGCGGAGATCACCGGGCGGAACAGCCGGGCGAACGCGTGCTGCGGTGCGGCGACGAAGCGTGCGACCTGCAAGGGCCGCGACACCGCCCAGTTCTTGGGCACGAGCTCGCCGATCACCATCTGCACGGCGGAGGCGAGCAGCATGCCGACGACCACGGCGACACCGGAGACGGCGCCCTCGGGGATGCCGATCGCGCTGAACGGGCCGTGCAGCAGTTGTGCCAGGGCCGGTTCGGCGAGCATGCCGACGACCAGGGAGGTGATGGTGATGCCGAGCTGGGTGCCGGAGAGCTGGAAGGACAGCTCCTTGAGCGACTCGACGACCGTGGCGGCCCGTCGGTCGCCCTCGGCGGCGGCCTTCTCGGCCTCGGGACGCTCCACGGTGACGAGCCCGAACTCGGCGGCCACGAAGAAGCCGTTGGCGAGAATCAGCAGGATCGCCGCTCCGAGGAGCAACAAGGGGATGGTCATGCCGCCGCCTCGATATGTCGGGAGGGGGCGGCGCAGGTACTACAGGACGATCCGTCCATCGCTGGAGGGAGTCACTCCTCGGGTCGCAGGGTGCCTCTGAGAACAGGGGGGAACCTCGGTGGCGGAGGCGGGAACGAAAAACGCCACCGACAACAGATTAATCAAGACATGGCCATCTACGGCAGATCCCTCTGGGACCGGTCCTCGGCGAGCGCCCGCAGAGTGCGCGCGTCGGCGATGGCCCGCTCCTTGGCGATGCCCGGCTGGATGCCGAGCACGGGGAGGCTGGTGCCGTCGCTGAGGTTGAGGAAGACCCAGGGGTCGCCGGGCCGCAGATTCACCTGGAGGATCTCCGCCCACTCCAGATGGCGCCTGCTGGCGATGTTCACGACGGTGACACCGGTCTCGTCAGCGACGACCTTCACGCGCGCGAGCAGCGCCAGCACGGCGAAGAGAAGGGCACCGGTGAAGACGAAGCTGAGCTTCTCCCCCGGGCCGAGCTGTTCCAGGAGCAGTGCGACGGTCGTGATGACGACGAAGATCGCGATGCCCGCGGTGAGCAGGACGGCCCGGGTGCGGCCCGGCCGGAACGTGACCGGCAGGGCGGGGAGTTCGGACATGGTCGGCGTGATCCTCGGCCTGTTCCTCGACGTGATCCTTGGCGTGTTCCCGGACGTGTTCCTCAGAGACGGCAGGCGTGGATGGCCGTCGTCAGGATGGCCCGGGCACCGATGTCGTACAGGTCGTCCATGATCCGCTGCGCTTCCTTGGCGGGGACCATCGCGCGGACGGCGACCCAGCCCTCGTTGTGCAGCGGGGAGACGGTCGGGGACTCCAGGCCGGGGGTGAGCGCGACGGCCTTCTCCAACTGCTCGACCCGGCAGTCGTAGTCCATCATCACGTACGTCCGCGCGACCAGGACGCCCTGGAGGCGGCGCAGGAACTGCTGGACCTTGGGCTCGACGGTGTCGTCGGTCTCGGCGCCCGTGCGGCGGATGACGACGGCCTCGGACTTCATGATCGGGTCGCCGAAGACCTCGAGTCCCGCGTTGCGCAAGGACGTTCCGGTCTCGACGACGTCCGCGATGACCTCGGCGACACCGAGTTCGATGGCGGTTTCCACGGCGCCGTCGAGGTGGACGACGGAGGCGTCCACGCCGTTGTCCGCGAGGTACTTGGCGACGATGCCCTCGTACGAGGTGGCGACCGTCTTGCCCTTGAGGTCCGCGAGGGTGCTCGCGGCGCCCGGCTTGGAGGCGAAGCGGAACGTGGAGCGGGCGAAGCCGAGCGGCAGGATCGGCTCGGCGCTCGCGCCGGAGTCGATCAGCAGGTCGCGGCCGGTGATGCCGATGTCGAGGCGGCCGGAGGAGACGTAGATCGCGATGTCGCGGGGGCGGAGGTAGAAGAACTCGACCTCGTTGACCGGGTCGACGATCCGCAGTTCCTTGGACTCCCGGCGCTGCTGGTAGCCGGCCTCATGCAGCATGTCCGCCGCAGGTCCTGACAGGGAACCCTTGTTGGGGACGGCGATGCGCAGCATGAGGTCGGCTTCCTTCGCGTGAAAAGGGGTGAACTGTCGGAAACGGTTCTAAAGGGGTTTTACAGGTGGGCGTAGACGTCGTCCAGCGAGATTCCGCGGGCGACCATCATCACCTGGACGTGGTAGAGCAGCTGCGAGATCTCCTCGGCGGCCGCCTCCTTGCCCTCGTACTCGGCGGCCATCCAGACTTCGGCGGCCTCTTCCACGACCTTCTTGCCGATGGCATGGACGCCCTTGCCGACCAGCTCTGCGGTGCGGGAAGTGGCGGGGTCGCCCGTGGCGGCCTTCTGCTGGAGCTCGGTGAACAGCTCCTCGAACGTCTTATTGGACATGATGCTGTCCACCCTATGGCAAACAATCGTGGGCTTAACGCCACGGTTCAGATACTGAGCGGAGCGTGGCCGCCGTCGCCACGGCCGCCGTCACCGCCTCGTGTCCCTTGTCCTCGTTCGAGCCCTCCAGGCCGGCCCGGTCGAGGGCCTGCTCCTCGGTGTCGCAGGTCAGGACGCCCATGCCGACGGGGACGCCGGTCTCGACCGAGACTTGAGTGAGGCCCTGGACCACGCCCTGGCACACGTACTCGAAGTGCGGGGTGCCGCCCCGGATGACGACGCCGAGGGCGACGATCGCGTCGTAGCCCCGGCCCGCCAACACCTTTGCCACGACCGGGAGTTCCCAGCTGCCGGGGACCCTCAGCAGGGTCGGCTCGTCGATCCCCAGGTCGTGCAGGGCGCGCAGGGCGCCGTCCACCAGACCGTCCATCACCTTTTCGTGCCACTGTGCCGCGATGACGGCGACCCGCAGGTCTCCGACGTTGCGTACGGACAGTTCGGGTGCGCCCTTGCCGCTCACGTTCTCTTGTCTCCTAGAGGTCTGGTAGAGGTCTGGTTACTGGTTGCCGCAGGTGGACACGGGGGCCGCGTCCAGCCAGGGCAGGTCGTGGCCCATGCGGTCCCGCTTGGTGCGCAGGTAGCGGAGGTTGTGCTCGCCCGCTGTCACTGGCATCGGCTCCCGGCCGGTGACCTTGAGGCCGTGCCGGACGAGCGCGTCGGTCTTGTCGGGGTTGTTGGTCATCAGGCGCAGGCTGTGGACGCCGAGGTCCTCCAGGATCTGCGCGCCGGCGCCGTAGTCCCGGGCGTCGGCGGGCAGGCCGAGTTCGAGGTTGGCGTCGAGGGTGTCCCGGCCGCGCTCCTGGAGTTCGTACGCCCGGAGCTTGGAGAGCAGGCCGATGCCGCGCCCCTCGTGTCCGCGCAGGTAGACCACCACTCCCCTGCCCTCCTCCTGGATGCGCTCCAGGGAGGCCTCCAGCTGGGGGCCGCAGTCGCAGCGCAGGGAGTGGAAGACGTCGCCGGTGAGGCACTCGGAGTGGACGCGGACCAGGACGTCCTCGCCGTCGCCGATCTCGCCGTGGACGAGGGCGACGTGCTCGACGCCGTCGACGGTGGAGCGGTAGCCGTAGGCGGTGAACTGGCCGTGGCGGGTCGGGAGTTGGACCTCGGCCTCGCGGCGGACCGTGGGTTCGGCGGTCTGCCGGTAGGCGATCAGGTCCTCGATGGAGATGATCGTGAGGCCGTGCTTGCGGGCGAAGGGGATCAGCTCGGGGAGGCGGAGCATACGGCCGTCCTCACCCGCGATCTCGACGATCGCGCCGGCCGGGCGCAGCCCAGCGAGGCGGGCGAGGTCGACGGCGGCCTCGGTGTGGCCGTTGCGGACCAGCACGCCGCCGGAGCGGGCGCGCAGCGGGAAGATGTGGCCGGGGCGGACCAGGTCGTCGGCATGGGCGCTGCCGCTCGCGAGGACCTGAAGCGTGGTCGCGCGGTCGGAGGCCGAGATACCGGTGGTCACACCGTGAACGCCGGATGCGTCCACGGAGACTGTGAACGCGGTTTTCATGGACTCGGTGTTGTCCTCGACCATCTGCGGGAGCCGGAGCCGGTCCAGCTCTTCGCCCTCCATGGGGGCGCAGATGAGGCCACGGCACTCGCTCATCATGAAGGCGATGATCTCGGGGGTGGCCTTCTCGGCGGCGATGACGAGGTCGCCCTCGTTCTCGCGGTCCTCGTCGTCGACGACCACGACCGGGCGGCCGGCCGCGATGTCGGCGATGGCCTGCTCGACCGGGTCGAGCGAGAAGTCCTCGAAACCGTCGGTGCTGTACAGGATCGGTGCCGCTGTCATGCCGGCGCTCCTTCCAGGACGGGCTGCGGGGCCTTGCGGGAGCGCAGCCACCAGTCGCGCATGCCCCACAGGACGAGTGCGCCGTAGATGACGTAGACGAAGCCGGAGAAGGCGAAGCCGTTGGCGAAGTTGAGGGGGACGCCGACGAGGTCGACGAGGAGCCAGGCGAACCAGAACTCGACCATGCCGCGGGCCTGGGCGTACATCGCGACGATCGTGCCGACGAAGATGTAGGCGTCGGGCCACGGGTCCCAGGAGAGCGAGGGGTACGCCTTGAAGAGGGCGGCCACCGCGACCGTTCCCACGGCGGCCGCGCCGACCAGGATCGCGCGCTCGCGCCAGGTGGCGAAGCGGGGGGTGATGTGGCCGTCGCCGGACTCGCCCTTGCCGCGGTTCCACTGCCACCAGCCGTAGACCGCGACGACCATGACCACGATCTGCTTGCCGGCACTGCCGGAGAGGTGGGCGGTGGCGAAGGCGGCGAACAGGATCACGCCGGAGACGAACTGGGTGGGCCAGCTCCAGATCGAGCGCCGCCAGCCGAAGGCCAGGGCGATCAGGCCGACGACGTTGCCGATCATGTCCGACCACTTGATGTGCTGGTCGAACAGGACGAACGCCTCGGAGTTGAGCCAGTTCACGGGGTCACCTCGCGTGAACCCATCAGCCGCTCCACGTACTTGGCGATGACGTCGACCTCGAGGTTGACCGGGTCGCCGGGCTGCTTGAGGCCGAGGGTGGTCAGGTCGAGGGTGGTGGGGATGAGGCTGACCGTGAAGTAGTCGGGGCCCGCGTCGACGACGGTGAGGCTGATGCCGTCGACGGTGATGGAGCCCTTCTCGACGACGTAGCGCGTGAGGTCGGCCGGGAGGGAGATCTTGACGAGCTCCCAGTTCTCGGACGGCTTGCGCTCCAGCACGGCGCCGGTGCCGTCGACATGGCCCTGCACGATGTGGCCGCCGAGGCGGGCGCCGAGGGCCATCGGGCGTTCGAGGTTGACGCGGGAGCCGACGGCGAGGACGCCGAGGCTGGAGCGGTTCAGGGTCTCGGCCATGACGTCGGCGGTGAACTCGTCACCCTCGTGCTCGACGACGGTGAGACAGACGCCGTTCACGGCGATGGAGTCGCCGTGCTTCGCGCCCTCGGTGACGATGGGGCCGCGCAGACGAAAGCGGGACGCGTCGTCGAGACTCTCGACGGCGGTGACCTCACCCAGCTCTTCGACGATTCCGGTGAACACTTCCCGGGTCCTCCTGCCTCATAGGGCACGGACTCCGGGGCCTGTCGAAGACGACAGAATGAAACGAACGGAAGCACCGAGGGCGACGCCGGACAGAACCCGCCCACGCAGGACGAGCCGATACGGCGGCGCGCACGAATGCCCGCCCGCCGCGCACTGCCTCCCATCCGGACTTTAACCGTCGGTCCAGGAATTCCACCTGGTCAACCGGCCGCTGAACTACACGGACGGGTCGCGGACTGTAACCGCCGGTTCGGACTTTCACCGACCCCGGAGTGCGCTGCTTCTGGTACACGGCCAGTGTGCCACGCCCGGCAAGGGTCCATCCAGGTGAATGGTGTGGGCTGGCTCACAGACGGTGTCGATGGACTTCTCAAGCGGCCCCTACCTGCTGAATCATATGGTCTAGTCCTTTTTGGATCTCCGGAGGGGACACTCCTGGACCGGTCCGGCGGTGGTGACGACGGCCCTTGCCCACCGCCGGGCCACTCAGCGGGCAGCCCCCTGCGGTGGTGGGCGGCCCGGCTTCTGTCAGGCTGGACGCATGACGATCGCCGACGAGTTCGAGGCGCATCGGCCGCGGTTGTTCGGCCTGGCCTATCGCCTGCTCGGTTCCGCCGCCGAGGCGGAGGACACGGTCCAGGACGCGTATCTGCGGTTCGACGCGGCCGAGCGGACCGAGATCGAGTATCCCGGGGCCTGGCTGGCGAAGGTCGTCACCAATCTCTCCCTCACCCGGCTGACCTCGGCCAGGGTCCGCCGCGAGCAGTACGTCGGCACCTGGCTGCCGGAGCCCGTGATCACCGCGGACGGCACCCTCGGCCCCTTCGAGTCGGCCGAGCAGCGGGACGCCGTGTCCATGGCGATGCTGGTCCTGCTGGAGCGCCTCACCCCGGCCGAGCGCGCGGTGTACGTGCTCCGGGAGGCGTTCGCCTACGGCCACCGCGAGATCGCCGGCGTCCTGGACCTCACCGAGGCCAACTCCCGCCAGCTGTACCGGCGAGCGGTCCAACGGGTGGGCGAACCAGACTCCCGCTTCGACGCCGAGCCCGAGCACCAGGAGGAGCTGGTCGCGTCGTTCATCACCGCGGCCCGCGAAGGCGACCTGACCACCCTGGAGAAGGTCCTGGCCACCGACGCGACCTGGTGGGCCGACGGCGGCGGCAGGGCCAACGCGGCCCGCCACCCCGTGGTGAACCCGGAGAAGCTGGGGTTTGTCCGGGGGCAGCTGGCGGGAGTGTAGGGCCGTCAAGAAGCAGCCGGCGCACGGGAGTTGACGACCTCGCGGGGTGCCCCGTCGGCTAGCCGAACAGGTCGTTCCGTGCGCTGTCCTGTGCGGTCAGGAGTGCCCCGCGCAGGACGGCCGCGCCGCCGAGGGCGCTCGGGCGTACCTCTGCGGGGAGGGGGGACATCCTGACGATCCGCTCGGCGACCCGTACGGCGAGTTCGTCCCCGCCGGCCTGGCCGACCTCGCCGCCGAGCACCACGCAACCGGGGTCCAGCAGCGCGACGACGGAGGCGACACCGAGGGCGAGACGATCGGCGAGGGTGTCCAGGAAGCGGGCCGCGGGAGCGGTGTCGGTGGTGAGTCGGGGGTCGCCGCGGGGGGTTGTGTCTCGCGCGGGGGGCGATTGACTGGCGTCGGTGGGCCCGGGGTTGGGGCTGGAACTGCCGGTCCTGGTGTCGCCCGGTGCCCCAACTGCGCCGCCCGCTCCACCAGTTCCAGCCTCCGCATCCCTGGCCCGCACGGCCCGCTCGACCTGCCCGGCACCAGCAGAGGCATCCCCGACAACACCGTC
>NZ_JAENRY010000105.1 GCF_016612545.1 Streptomyces sp. MBT65
CGGGGCGTTTTGTTTGTCCCAGCCCCTTCTGAGCGGTCCTCATCACCCGGAAGGAGGCCACGCTCATGGCAAGGCCCGACAAGGCTGCCGCGGTAGCCGAGCTCGCGGACCAGTTCCGCGACTCGAACGCCGCCGTGCTGACCGAGTACCGGGGTCTCACCGTGGCGCAGCTCAAGACGCTGCGTCGTTCGCTCGGTGAAGACGCCCAGTACGCCGTGGTGAAGAACACGCTGACCAAGATTGCGGCCAACGAGGCCGGGATCTCCACGCTCGACGACCTGTTCAACGGTCCGACGGCGGTCGCCTTCATCACCGGTGACCCGGTGGTGTCGGCGAAGGGTCTTCGTGACTTCGCCAAGGACAACCCGAACCTCGTCATCAAGGGCGGTGTCCTTGACGGCAAGGCGCTGTCCGCCGACGAGATCAAGAAGCTCGCGGACCTCGAGTCCCGCGAGGTTCTGCTCGCCAAGCTGGCGGGTGCCTTCAAGGGCAAGCAGACCCAGACTGCTCAGCTCTTCAAGGCGCTTCCCTCGAAGTTCGTCCGCACCGCGGAGGCGCTTCGTGCCAAGCAGGCCGAGCAGGGCGGTGCCGAGTAATTCGGCTCGCGCATTGACCGCTGCCCGGGCAGCGGTCGCAGCGGGCCGTTAGTACGCCCGCCTCACCCGTACATCCGGCACCAGCCGAATTAGTGGAAGGATCGCCCCCATGGCGACGAAGCTGTCCCAGGAAGAGCTGCTCGAGCAGTTCGAGTCCCTCACCCTCATCGAGCTCTCCGAGTTCGTGAAGGCGTTCGAGGAGAAGTTCGACGTCACCGCCGCCGCCGCGGTTGCCGCCGCCCCCGCCGGCCCGGCCGCTGCCGTCGAGGCCGAGGCCGAGCAGGACGAGTTCGACGTCATCCTCACGGGTGCCGGCGAGAAGAAGATCCAGGTCATCAAGGTCGTGCGTGAGCTGACCTCCCTGGGTCTCAAGGAGGCCAAGGACCTCGTGGACGGCGCCCCGAAGCCCGTCGTCGAGAAGGTCGCCAAGGACGTCGCCGAGAAGGCCGCCGAGTCCCTCAAGGCCGCCGGCGCCTCCGTCGAGGTCAAGTAACACCTTCGAGGCCCCTCAGGGCCTCAGCGCGCCGTAGCGGCCCTCACGGGGGCTGTAACGCGAACGCGGTGAAGAGCGATCATCCATCCGGGTGGTCGCTCTTCGGCGTATCCGAGGGTCGGCGCGCGACTGCCTTGCACCAAGGGGTCCGCGGAGTATGGTGATCTTCGTCGTGCCCTCGAGGACCCCTGGTGGCAGGCTGCAACGTGACGATGGCAGCACCCGGTTCGGGCAAGAGAGGCCTTGACGAACCGCACGCAGCGCGCAATTCTCAGGACGCGTCGTCACAACGATCCGGATCCGAGGCATGGATCGGCGACGAAGAGGGCAGTATCAACGTGCATTGAGGGCGTGGGCTTGCGCAGGTGTCGAGAACAACGAGGGTCTCAAAAAACCCGCACTGGACATCAGTGTGCCTTGTGGCTACACTGACCCTTTGCGCTGCCTGTTAGCTGTCCCCTGCCCGTCACCAGGGGCATGCCCTCACTTGAGCATCGATGACCGGACCAACCCTGACCTGGCCTTTCCGGGCCGTCTCAGGAAGTCCATGTCTCTTTGCCCCTGCGAGGGGCCGGTACGCGCGTAGTGAGTCCGAGCCCTCGGAAGGACCCCCTCTTGGCCGCCTCGCGCACTGCCTCGACCGCGAATATGAACAACGGCGCCAGCACCGCCCCGCTGCGCATCTCCTTTGCAAAGATCAAGGAGCCCCTCGAGGTTCCCAACCTGCTCGCGTTGCAGACCGAGAGCTTCGACTGGCTGCTCGGCAACTCCGCCTGGCAGAGTCGGGTCGAGGCGGCTCTGGAGTCGGGTCAGGACGTCCCCACGAAGTCCGGTCTGGAGGAGATCTTCGAGGAGATCTCTCCGATCGAGGACTTCTCCGGGTCGATGTCGCTGACCTTCCGCGACCACCGTTTCGAACCTCCCAAGAACAGCATCGACGAGTGCAAGGAGCGCGACTTCACGTACGCCGCCCCGCTCTTCGTGACCGCTGAGTTCACCAACAACGAGACCGGCGAGATCAAGTCCCAGACGGTCTTCATGGGCGATTTCCCGCTCATGACCAACAAGGGCACCTTCGTCATCAACGGCACCGAGCGTGTCGTCGTGTCGCAGCTGGTCCGTTCGCCGGGCGTCTACTTCGACTCCTCGATCGACAAGACGTCCGACAAGGACATCTTCTCCGCCAAGGTGATCCCCTCCCGGGGTGCCTGGCTGGAGATGGAGATCGACAAGCGCGACATGGTCGGTGTCCGCATCGACCGCAAGCGCAAGCAGTCCGTCACCGTCCTGCTCAAGGCTCTCGGTTGGACCACCGAGCAGATCCTGGAGGAGTTCGGCGAGTACGAGTCCATGCGCGCCACCCTGGAGAAGGACCACACCCAGGGCCAGGACGACGCGCTCCTGGACATCTACCGCAAGCTGCGTCCGGGCGAGCCCCCGACCCGCGAGGCCGCGCAGACGCTTCTGGAGAACCTCTACTTCAACCCGAAGCGCTACGACCTCGCCAAGGTCGGCCGGTACAAGGTCAACAAGAAGCTGGGCGGCGAAGCCCCGCTGGACGCCGGTGTGCTGACCGTCGAGGACATCATCTCGTCGATCAAGTACCTGGTGAAGCTGCACGCCGGCGAGACCGAGACCGTCGGTGACAACGGCACGACGATCGTCGTCGAGACCGACGACATCGACCACTTCGGCAACCGCCGTCTGCGCAACGTCGGCGAGCTCATCCAGAACCAGGTCCGTACGGGCCTGGCGCGTATGGAGCGAGTCGTCCGCGAGCGGATGACGACCCAGGACGTCGAGGCGATCACGCCGCAGACCCTGATCAACATCCGGCCGGTCGTCGCCTCCATCAAGGAGTTCTTCGGCACCAGCCAGCTCTCGCAGTTCATGGACCAGAACAACCCGCTGTCGGGTCTCACCCACAAGCGCCGTCTGTCGGCGCTCGGCCCGGGTGGTCTCTCCCGTGAGCGGGCCGGCTTCGAGGTCCGTGACGTGCACCCCTCGCACTACGGCCGCATGTGCCCGATCGAGACCCCTGAAGGCCCGAACATCGGCCTGATCGGCTCGCTCGCCTCCTACGGCCGGGTCAACGCGTTCGGTTTCGTCGAGACGCCGTACCGCCGGGTCACCGACGGTGTCGTCACCGACGAGGTCGACTACCTGACGGCCGACGAAGAGGACCGATTCGTCATCGCCCAGGCCAACGCGCCGCTGGGCGAGGACTTCCGGTTCGAGGAGACCCGCGTCCTGGTCCGCCGTCGTGGTGGAGAGGTCGACTACGTCCCCGGTGACGACGTCGACTACATGGACGTCTCCCCGCGCCAGATGGTGTCCGTCGCGACCGCGATGATCCCCTTCCTGGAGCACGACGACGCCAACCGTGCCCTCATGGGCGCGAACATGATGCGTCAGGCCGTGCCCCTGATCAAGTCCGAGGCGCCGCTGGTCGGCACCGGCATGGAGTACCGCTGTGCGGTCGACGCCGGTGACGTCCTGAAGTCGGAGAAGGACGGTGTGGTCCAGGAGGTCTCCGCGGACTACATCACCACCGCCAACGACGACGGCACGTACACCACGTACCGCCTCGCGAAGTTCTCCCGCTCCAACCAGGGCACCTCCGTCAACCAGAAGGTTGTCGTGGACGAGGGCGCCCGGGTCGTCGCCGGCCAGGTGCTGGCCGACGGTCCGGCGACCGAGTTCGGCGAGATGGCGCTCGGCAAGAACCTGCTCGTGGCGTTCATGCCCTGGGAGGGTCACAACTACGAGGACGCGATCATCCTGTCGCAGCGCCTCGTGCAGGACGACGTCCTCTCCTCGATCCACATCGAGGAGCACGAGGTCGACGCCCGTGACACCAAGCTGGGCCCCGAGGAGATCACCCGGGACATCCCGAACGTCTCCGAGGAGGTCCTCGCCGACCTCGACGAGCGCGGCATCATCCGTATCGGTGCCGAGGTCGTCGCCGGTGACATCCTCGTCGGCAAGGTCACGCCCAAGGGTGAGACCGAGCTGACGCCCGAGGAGCGCCTGCTCCGCGCGATCTTCGGTGAGAAGGCGCGCGAGGTGCGCGACACCTCGCTGAAGGTGCCGCACGGCGAGATCGGCAAGGTCATCGGCGTCCGCGTCTTCGACCGCGAGGAGGGCGACGAACTGCCGCCCGGCGTCAACCAGTTGGTCCGGGTGTATGTTGCGCAGAAGCGCAAGATCACCGACGGCGACAAGCTGGCCGGCCGCCACGGCAACAAGGGTGTCATCTCCAAGATCCTGCCCATCGAGGACATGCCGTTCCTCGAGGACGGGACTCCGGTCGACATCATCCTGAACCCGCTGGGTGTCCCGTCCCGAATGAACCCGGGACAGGTCCTGGAGATCCACCTCGGCTGGCTCGCCAGCCGCGGCTGGGACGTCTCCGGCTTCAGCGAGGACTGGGCACGACGTCTCCAGGTCATCGGCGCCGACCAGGTCGCCCCGGGTACCAACGTCGCGACCCCGGTCTTCGACGGTGCCCGCGAGGACGAGATCTCCGGTCTCTTCGAGGCCACGATCCCGAACCGCGACGGCGACCGGTTGGTCCAGGCCTCCGGCAAGGCCAACCTGTTCGACGGCCGCTCCGGCGAGCCGTTCCCGGAGCCGATCTCGATCGGCTACATGTACATCCTGAAGCTGCACCACCTGGTCGACGACAAGCTGCACGCCCGTTCGACCGGTCCGTACTCGATGATCACCCAGCAGCCGCTGGGTGGTAAGGCGCAGTTCGGTGGTCAGCGCTTCGGCGAGATGGAGGTGTGGGCGCTCGAGGCTTATGGCGCCGCGTACGCCCTCCAGGAACTGCTGACGATCAAGTCCGACGACGTCACCGGCCGCGTGAAGGTCTACGAGGCCATCGTCAAGGGCGAGAACATTCCCGAGCCCGGCATCCCCGAGTCCTTCAAGGTGCTCATCAAGGAGATGCAGTCGCTCTGCCTGAACGTGGAGGTGCTGTCCAGTGACGGTATGTCCATCGAGATGCGTGACACCGACGAGGATGTCTTCCGCGCAGCGGAGGAGCTCGGCATCGACCTGTCCCGGCGCGAGCCGAGCAGCGTCGAAGAGGTCTGACGGGAGTCCGGAGACCTGCGCCACGCAGGTCTCCGGCCCCAGGACCCCCGTATCAGACCCCAAGACTTACAACCCTGAGAGGGATTGACGCATAGTGCTCGACGTCAACTTCTTCGATGAGCTCCGGATCGGTCTGGCCACCGCTGACGACATCCGTCAGTGGAGCCACGGCGAGGTCAAGAAGCCTGAGACCATCAACTACCGCACGCTCAAGCCCGAAAAGGACGGACTCTTCTGCGAGAAGATCTTCGGTCCGACCCGGGACTGGGAGTGCTACTGCGGCAAGTACAAGCGCGTTCGCTTCAAGGGCATCATCTGTGAGCGCTGCGGCGTCGAGGTGACCCGCGCCAAGGTGCGTCGTGAGCGGATGGGCCACATCGAACTGGCCGCGCCCGTCACCCACATCTGGTACTTCAAGGGTGTCCCGTCACGTCTGGGCTACCTGCTCGACCTCGCCCCGAAGGACCTCGAGAAGGTCATCTACTTCGCGGCGTACATGATCACGTTCGTCGACGAGGAGCGCCGCACGCGTGACCTGCCCTCCCTGGAGGCGCATGTCTCCGTGGAGCGTCAGCAGGTCGAGAACCGGCGTGACTCCGACCTCGAGGCCCGTGCCAAGAAGCTCGAGACCGACCTGGCCGAGCTCGAGGCCGAGGGTGCCAAGGCCGATGTGCGCCGCAAGGTGCGCGAAGGCGCCGAGCGGGAGATGAAGCAGCTGCGCGACCGTGCGCAGCGCGAGATCGACCGCCTGGACGAGGTGTGGACCCGGTTCAAGAACCTCAAGGTCCAGGACCTCGAAGGCGACGAGCTCCTCTACCGCGAGCTGCGTGACCGCTTCGGCACGTACTTCGACGGTTCGATGGGTGCCGCGGCGCTGCAGAAGCGCCTGGAGTCCTTCGACCTGGATGAAGAGGCCGAGCGGCTTCGCGAGATCATCCGCACCGGCAAGGGCCAGAAGAAGACCCGCGCCCTGAAGCGGCTGAAGGTCGTGTCTGCGTTCCTGCAGACCTCCAACAGCCCCAAGGGCATGGTCCTCGACTGCGTCCCGGTCATCCCGCCGGACCTCCGCCCGATGGTGCAGCTGGACGGTGGCCGCTTCGCGACCTCCGACCTGAACGACCTGTACCGCCGTGTGATCAACCGCAACAACCGCCTGAAGCGCCTTCTCGACCTCGGTGCCCCCGAGATCATCGTGAACAACGAGAAGCGCATGCTCCAGGAGGCCGTCGACGCGCTCTTCGACAACGGCCGTCGTGGCCGCCCGGTGACGGGCCCCGGCAACCGTCCGCTGAAGTCGCTGTCCGACATGCTCAAGGGCAAGCAGGGTCGCTTCCGTCAGAACCTGCTCGGCAAGCGTGTGGACTACTCCGCGCGTTCCGTGATCGTCGTCGGCCCGCAGCTCAAGCTGCACCAGTGCGGTCTGCCGAAGGCCATGGCGCTGGAGCTCTTCAAGCCGTTCGTGATGAAGCGCCTGGTGGACCTGAACCACGCGCAGAACATCAAGTCGGCGAAGCGCATGGTCGAGCGCGGCCGCACGGTCGTCTACGACGTCCTCGAAGAGGTCATCGCGGAGCACCCGGTGCTGCTGAACCGTGCGCCCACGCTGCACCGCCTCGGCATCCAGGCCTTCGAGCCGCAGCTGGTCGAGGGCAAGGCCATCCAGATCCACCCGCTCGTCTGCACCGCGTTCAACGCGGACTTCGACGGCGACCAGATGGCCGTGCACCTGCCGCTCTCCGCGGAGGCGCAGGCCGAGGCCCGCATCCTGATGCTGTCCTCGAACAACATCCTGAAGCCGGCCGACGGTCGTCCCGTCACCATGCCGACCCAGGACATGGTGCTGGGTCTGTTCTTCCTCACCACCGACGGTGAACTCCGTGACGTCAAGGGCGAGGGCCGCGCGTTCGGTTCCACGGCCGAGGCGACCATGGCGTTCGACGGTGGCGAGCTGGCGCTCCAGTCGGCCGTCGACATCCGCTTCCCGGTGGGCACCATCCCGCCGCGTGGCTGGGTGCCGCCGGTCCGCGAGGAGGGCGAGCCCGAGTGGCAGCAGGGTGACACCTTCCGCCTGAAGACGACCCTGGGCCGCGCGCTCTTCAACGAGCTGCTGCCCGAGGACTACCCGTTCGTCGACTACTCGGTGGGCAAGAAGCAGCTCTCCGAGATCGTCAACGACCTGGCCGAGCGCTACCCCAAGGTCATCGTGGCGGCGACGCTCGACAACCTGAAGGCGGCCGGCTTCTTCTGGGCGACCCGTTCCGGTGTCACCGTGGCCATCTCCGACGTCGTCGTTCCCGAGGCGAAGAAGGAGATCGTCAAGGGCTACGAGGCGCAGGACGAGAAGGTCCAGAAGCAGTACGAGCGCGGTCTGATCACCAAGGAAGAGCGCACGCAGGAGCTCATCGCGATCTGGACCAAGGCGACCAACGAGGTCGCCGAGGCGATGAACGCGAACTTCCCGAAGACCAACCCCATCTTCATGATGGTCGACTCGGGTGCCCGAGGAAACATGATGCAGATGCGTCAGATCGCGGGTATGCGTGGTCTGGTGTCGAACGCCAAGAACGAGACGATCCCGCGTCCGATCAAGGCCTCCTTCCGTGAGGGCCTGTCGGTGCTGGAGTACTTCATCTCGACTCACGGTGCTCGTAAGGGTCTGGCGGACACGGCTCTGCGTACCGCCGACTCGGGTTACCTCACCCGTCGTCTCGTCGACGTCTCCCAGGACGTCATCATCCGCGAGGAGGACTGCGGCACCGACCGCGGCCTCAAGCTGCACATCGCGGAGCGCGGCGCGGACGGTGTCCTGCGCAAGGCCGACAACGTCGAGACCAGCGTGTACGCCCGTGCGCTGGCCGAGGACATCACCGTCGACGGCAAGGTGCTGGCCCCGGCCAACACCGACCTCGGCGACGTCCTCATCGACGAGCTGGTCAAGCACGGCATCGAGACGGTCAAGACCCGCTCGGTCCTGACCTGCGAGTCCGCCGTCGGCACCTGCGCCATGTGCTACGGCCGTTCGCTGGCCACCGGCAAGCTGGTCGACATCGGTGAGGCGGTCGGCATCATCGCCGCCCAGTCCATCGGTGAGCCCGGCACGCAGCTGACGATGCGTACCTTCCACACCGGTGGTGTGGCCGGTGACGACATCACCCAGGGTCTGCCCCGTGTCGTCGAGCTCTTCGAGGCTCGTACGCCGAAGGGTGTCGCCCCGATCTCCGAGGCCCAGGGCCGCGTGCGGATCGAGGAGACCGAGAAGACCAAGAAGATCGTCGTCACCCCGGACGACGGCAGCGACGAGACGGCGTTCCCGATCTCGAAGCGTGCCCGTCTCCTGGTCAGCGAGGGCGAGCACGTCGAGGTGGGCCAGAAGCTCACCGTGGGTGCCACCAACCCGCACGACGTGCTGCGCATCCTGGGTCAGCGTGCCGTCCAGGTCCACCTGGTCGGCGAGGTCCAGAAGGTCTACAACTCGCAGGGTGTGTCGATCCACGACAAGCACATCGAGATCATCATCCGGCAGATGCTCCGCCGCGTGACGATCATCGAGTCCGGCGACGCCGAGCTGCTGCCCGGCGAGCTGGTCGAGCGCTCCCGCTTCGAGCAGGAGAACCGTCGTGTGGTGCAGGAGGGCGGTCACCCGGCCTCCGGTCGTCCGCAGCTCATGGGTATCACCAAGGCCTCGCTGGCCACGGAGTCCTGGCTGTCGGCGGCGTCCTTCCAGGAGACGACCAGGGTTCTGACGGACGCGGCGATCAACGCCAAGTCCGACTCCCTGATCGGCCTCAAGGAGAACGTCATCATCGGTAAGCTCATCCCGGCCGGTACGGGCCTGTCCCGCTACCGCAACATCCGGGTCGAGCCGACCGAGGAAGCCAAGGCCGCGATGTACTCGGCCGTCGGCTACGACGACATCGACTACTCGCCGTTCGGCACGGGCTCCGGCCAGGCCGTCCCGCTGGAGGACTACGACTACGGTCCGTACAACCAGTAGTAGTTGGTTGGGCAGTTGGTTCTGAAGGGCGGTCACCCCGGTTTGTACGGGGTGACCGCCCTTCGGCGTTTCACCGTGCGGTGATTTCGAACGCGGTGACCACGACGGTCGCTACGGCGGCCAGCGCGCCGATGCTCGCCAGCGGCCAGCGGGACCGCTCCAGGGCGTCCAACCGCTGTTCGTGGTCGGCGAGTTGGCGGTCGGTCTGGTCGCTGCGCTGGACCAGCAGCGCGAGCGAGCCGTCGACCCGGGCGAACCCGGCCTCCAACGAGCCGCGCAGCCGCTCCAGTTCGAGGGCGACGGCGATCGCGTCGTTCGGATCAGTGTCGTTCATCGGCGCCTCCGGTCCGCAGCCACGCGGGCAACAGCGCCTCTACGGCGGGCAGCGCCATGACCCTGGTGACCCCGGCGGCGACGGCCAGGGCGCCGGCCACCCAGGGGATCGTCTCGGGCACGCCGCCGGCGGCGACGAGCGTGGGGAGCAGGACACACAGGCCGACAGCGGTCTGGACTGCGGTGCGGAGGGTGCGCTTGGCGGCCTCTGACATGGGGGACCTTGCCTTTCGGAGGGGTTCAGGAGCTGCTGTACGGGACCTTCAGCGCGGCCCAGGAGGTGGCTCCCGGCCAGCCGTCCGCGGCGGTGCCGGTGTAGCCGAGCTTGCGCTGCCACCTGGCGTAGGAGGCCTTGTCGGCGGTGGTCCACTGGGGGCCGGGGCCGGAGGTGTACGCCGAGCAGCCGAGGGCGACCAGCCGCTTGCCCATCGCGGTGACGATCGCGGACTTGGGGTTCTTCTTGAACCAGTCGGCGCCGGGGAAGGGTTGATAGGTGGGCGGCTTGCTGGGCGTGACCTTCGTGCCGAGGCGGGTTGCCACTCGGGTGCGGAAGTCGGCCATGGTGAAGCCGCGTGGGTCGATCTTGGTGTTCGTCCACTCCTTGTGGCCGATGACGGAGTGCGCGTTCCAGCCGTGGGCGCGGCACAGGGCGGCCGAGGCGCGGACCATCGCGTCCAACTGGGCTTCGGGCCAAGGGTCCTTGCCGTCGCCGAGGTTGACGCACTCGAAGCCGTAGAAGTGGACGTTGCCGTCCGTGTTGTTCTGGTTCGGGGCGGGGAGGGTGGCGCTCTGGGCGATGACCGACTTCAGTACGTCGCCGTCGCCGCTGCCCGCGTGGTTGGCTCGGCCGTTGCCGACCAGGTGGACCGTGCCGTCCTTGGCGATGACTCCGTGGCAGAGGGGGCCGGGGAGCTCCGAGTGGCCGTTGAAGCAGAGGGCGACGGAGGCGGTGGTGCCGGTGGTGACGGTGTGGTGGATGACGACGCCGTTCACCGGTCCCCAACTGCCCTTGTTGTTGCGGTTGTTGGTGCGCCAGCCGGGGTGTTCGACGACGGTGACGCCCTCTTTGCGGAGTGCGGTGATCAGGGCGTCGGGGGAGAGGGGTGTGGCCATGGGGTGCCTTTTCGGGTGGGAGTCGGGCATGAAAAAAACCCGGGCCGGGGTGGGGGCTCGGGTTGTTTGTGGGGTGCGGGTGTGTGGAGGCTGGGTGCGCGGTTCCCCGCGCCTCTGAGGGCATCGGGGTGAGCGGGGTTGGAGGGCTAGGTGGCTGTCGTCGACGTGTTGTCTGTGCTTCCGGTGTCTACTGAGCCGTCTCCGTCTCCGTCTCCGTCTCCGTCTCCGTCGCCGTCGCCGTCTCCCGGATCCCCGTCCGACGGGGTCCACTTGGCGGCCAAGGCGGTGTAAGCCGCCGTGTTGTCCACGAAGTTGGCCAGGGCCGCTGCGACCACGTTCTGGATCGCCGTCTGGTCGGGGACGACCATGGCCGTTCCGATGGGCATGATCGTGGTGCGGGCGCTGCCGCGGATGGCGGAGCCGTTGGCGCCGGTCTCGGTGAACTGGGCGGCCACCGTCACGGGGGCGTAGGTGCCGCTGATCGAGTCGGGGGCGATGATGCTGTTGTAGCTGCTGTCGGAGACGTTGACGTAGATCGTGTGGCCGGCCTCGACGATGGTGGCGCGGCCCGCGAAGTCGATGGCCAGGCCCCAGGGTTGGGTGGTGTCGATGTCCATGGGTTGTGTGGTGTCCTTTCCTCAGGTTTGGCGGCCGTACATCAGGATCGGGTTGGCGTAGACCGTGCCGGAGGCGCTGGTGACCTGGGCCTGGACCTCGACCTTGAGCTGGGTGCCGTAGACCGAGCCGAAGTCGGAGCTGATCAGGGCCTCGTAGACGAAGTCCGTGCCGGCGGCCACCGTGCTGCCCCACTGGGCGCCGTTGACGAGGACCTGGACGGAACCGGTGGCGCCGGAGCTGGCGCGGGTGTTCATGACCAGGCGCATCTTCGGCTGCCAGACGACGTTGTAGGACATCGCGATCGTCGTCATCGTCGTCAGTGAGGTCTGCGGCCAGCGGGTCGTGTTCGTGTCCTGCGGCGGCAGCATGTTCAGCCAGGGGCGGGCCAGGCCGCCGGTGCCGATGTCGTCGGAGACGATCTCGCGTTCCGCCTTGTCGTAGAGGCGGAGTGGCTGGAGTGAGGTGGCGGTGCCGTCGCCGTTGTACATGCTGATCGCCAACTGGCCCGTCTGGCGGCGGAGTTCCATGCGGTACTCGTCGGTGCCGGGCCACTTGCCGATCTTGAAGACCGGGGAGCCGGTGGCCGGGCCCACTTCCAGGGTGCCGCCCGAGACTGTGTTGAGGGCCGGGCGGGTGTTCACCGCGGTGGAGAGCTGCTGGATGCGGCGTTCCATCTGGGTGAGCCGGTCGATGATGTCTTCGGGGAGCTGGGGCATCAGGCCTCCTCCAGGTAGAGGTCGGCGGTGTCGGGGCGGCCGCGCTGGGCGGGGCTGACCTTGACGCCGATGATCCGGTAGCGGGTGTCGAGGCCCTCGGCCCACCACTCGTCGGTGATCCGGATCCGGACGGTCCGGCCGATCAGCGCGGCCGGGACCAGGTCGTCGAGGCGCACGCTGATCTCGGGGATCACCACCGCGCCGGTGGCCGCGGCCAGTTCGGTGCGGGCGAGCGCGGTCAGGGTGGTCGCGTCGGTGATGTCGTTGTGGTCCGAGGTGAGGTCGATGCGCGGGTAACCCGCCTGTCCGATCAGGTCGTCGGCGACCGCGACCGTCGAGCAGAGCGGGCGGGACTCGCTGGCCTGGTCGGTGTTGGTGGAGGCGCCCCGGGCGCGGTCGGTGGTGCCGCCGCGGGTCGCGTCGCGCGGGAAGGAGTACGACAGGATCGCGCCCGGCCGGTCCATCACCAGGTCGGTGGCCCCAGTGAGGATCTTCGGGCTGCCGAGCCGGAGGCGGCGTACGCGGGCGCCGGTGGTCGGGTCCGTGTAGACCGAGACGTAGTGCTCGAAGCCGTTCTCCAGCGCGGCCAGGGCGTCCAGTGCGTCGAGGTAGACCGTCTCGTCGCCGTCGCGGTAGCTCGCCGCGCGGGTCACCCCGGAGGTCTCGGTGCCGTAGCTGACGCCGATGTCGCCGCCGGGGAGCGCGGTCTGGAGGTCCGTCCACAGCGCCCTTGCCACGTCCAACTGGTCGCCGCTGAGCGCCAGTTGGTAGTCCGCGTCGTATTCGGGGGTCGTCGCCCGGATCAGGCGCCTTCCCGCGTACGACTCGAAGGTCGCCGCCTGGATGCCGAGGGTGAGGACGCCCTGGTCGTCGCTCTGCAGGGTGCTCGTCCAGACGATGCCGCCCCACCACAGGTCGCTGCCGCGCTGGAGGTAGACCGAGGTGCGGCCCTCCTCGATACGGCGGACCCGGGCGGCCATCGCCGCGTCCGGGACCGGGATGGTGCCCGACAGGGAGCCGGCCTTGCCGATGTAGTCGTCGACGGTGACGTCCCGCAGGGGGAGGATGTCGATCGTCCTGTCGGTGCGCAGGTCGCAGAAGATCGCCCGGTAGGGCGTGTTGATCGTGGTCATGCGGCGGCCTCGTAGGTCGCCGAGCCGAAGATGGTGTGGCCGCTCGCCCAGGTCCACGGGGAGAGTGCGTCCAGTGCGCCGGTGTTGGCGGTGGCGGTGGCGGCGGCCTGGGCGGAGGACATGACCAGTTCGAAGGCGCCGGTGGTGGTGAGGGAGAGCCGGGCCATGGCGCGGTTGCCGGCGGTGTTGGCCGACACCTCGGCGAAGCCGATCCCCAGGCGGGTCGCGGCGGCGGCCACCGGCAGCGAGAAGCGCCAGTTGTCGTTCGTGGTGGCGCTGGTGCCGAAGTTGGTGGTGCTGCCGAACGTGATCTGGAAGTTCAGGTGCACGGTCGTGCCGAACTTCACGTACCGGCAGCTCAGGCTCGCGTTGCCGAAGGCCGGGGTCGCCGTTCCGGTGTTGGTGGTCCAGGCCGGGGTCCAGTTCTGCCAGGTCGGCAGGGCCGGGTAGTCGGCCCAGGCCGTGCCGTTCCAGCGCTGCAACTGGCCGTTCAGGTCGCGGTACTGGCCGGGGTAGGAGCCGTTGGCGGTGTCGGTGATGATCGGGAGGATGCCGCCGACGCCGACCGTGGCGGTGCGTCGGCCGGTGAGAGCGGTGGTCCAGGGGATGCCACCGGTGCCCGAGCTGGTGCCGGCCGGCACGGTGACCTCGAACAGGGGGAGCGATACGTCCGGGGGTGCGGGGACGACCGGGGTGGCGGACGGGGTGCCCTTCACGATCTCGATGACGGCCTCGGTGCGGCCCGAGCCGTCGTAGACGTCGTCGTAGATCCGCAGGACGAGCAGGTCGATCCGGCCGTACTGGGCGTCGCCGTCCGCGAAGGTCACGTTCTCGTATTCGGTCAGCGCGAGCGGGTAGGCGCCCCGGCTGTCGGTGGACTGCACGATCGCGCGGCCGGGGCTGACGGTGCCGCTCATGGTGCCGGTGGTGCCGGTCAGGGTGAAGCCGTTGATGCGGTACAGGCCGGTGGACGAACCCGGCAGGATGCCGGAGCGGACCTGGACGGCCGAGGTCGGGGTGAGGGCGCCGAGCGAGACGAGCCGGGTGTCCTCGCGGGACTGGCTGTCGGGGGAGAGCCAGCCGGAGCGTATGGGCATGGTCGAACTCCATTCGGAGGGTGCGTGATTGAGGGAGCGTCAGGCGATCGGGTCGACTCGGAGGTAGATGGTGTCGAACCAGCACGTGACGGTCGACGACGTCGAGCGGTGCATCGCGGTGACCGTGTAAGTCGAGCCCGCGGTCAGGGAGTTGAGCCGCAACTGGGTCGAGACCGACTTGCTGACGGCGCCCGAACCGGACGCGGCCCGTTCGTCGTCCGCCGCCCAGACCACCGTGGTGCCGAGGGCGACCTGCGGGGACAGGTGCGCGGTCGTGGTCTCGCTGCTCGTCGTGTAGACGCGTGCGCCGAGGCCGATGATCACCGAACCGGACGGCGGCGCCGTGAAGTTGAGCGTCAGCGCGGTGACGGCGGTGTCCGTGAGCGCGGCCGTGTACGTCGTCGATGTGGTGGAGCCGGCGTCCAGCGACTGCGCGAACACCGGGCCCGGTACGGCCGGTTGCCAGGCGGTGCCGTTCCAGCGCTGGAGCTGACCGGCGGAACTGTCCCGGTACTGACCGGTGTAGCCGCCGTTGGTCAGCGCGCCCGCCGGGGCGATCCCGCCGAGACCCTTCGGATACGGCACCCAGGCCGAGCCGCTCCAGCGCTGGAGGGTCTCGGTGATGTCCCGGTAGTGGCCGGGGTAGCCGCCCGTCGCGGTGTCGTCGGAGCGGGTCGGCAGGATGCCGCCCAGCGGGACGGTCGTCGGACGCAGATCGGTGCTCGCGGTGGTCCAGGGGATACCGCCGCTGCCCGTGCTGGTGTTGGCGGCCACCGCCACCGTGAACAGGAGCAGCGAGACGTCCGGGAGCGTGGGTGCGCTCGGGATGGCGGACGGGGTGCCCCGGATGATTTCGACGGCGGCCTCGCTGCGGCCGGAGCCGTCGACCTCGTCGTCGTAGATCCGCAGGACGACCAGGTCGATCCGGCCGTACAGGGCGTCGCCGTCCGCGAAGGTGAGCGGGACCGGGGCGGTGACGGCGACCGGGTAGGCGCCGCGGGCGATCGAGGACTGGACCACGGCCCGGCCCACGCCGACCGTGCCGCTCATGGTGCCCGTGGTGCCGGCCAGCCACAGCCCGGTCACGCGGTAGACCCCGCCCTCGGAGCCCGGCAGGACTCCGGAGCGGCCCTTGATGTCGGTGACCGGGGTGAGCGCGCCGATCTGGTTGGCGCGGGTGTCGGCCCGGGTCTGGCCGTCCGGGGACAGCCATGCGGAGGTGACGGTCACGGCGCACACTCGTACGTGCCGTGGATCGACAGCACATCGCCGGTGCCCCACGCGACGGGATCCGTCTTGTCCCAGATGCTGCCGCTCACCGCGAGGGTGTCGCGCACCGAGCGGACGTAGCCGATGCCGCCGGTCACCGCGAACAGGCCGCTGCCCTGGTAGAGCAGGTTCGCCGAGGAGTCGAAGTACTCCGCGTTCAGGACCCGGCCGTCCAGCTTCCACGCGGGGGTGGCGACCGGCAGGACCGGGAGCCGGAACGTCCAGTTGGCGTTGACGTCCTGGGCGGTGAGGTTCGTCGTCGAGCCGATCTTCAGATAGATCCGGACGTGTACGACCGCTCCCAGCTTCGTGTACGACCCCGCCAGCGTTCCGTTGCCGATCGACGGCGCGGTGCCGGTCTCGGCGCCCCACACCGGTGTGTAGTCGGTCCAGGTCGGGGAGGGGAGATAGTTGATCCATGCTGTGCCGTTCCAGCGTTGCAGCACCCCGGCGGAGGTGTCCCGGTACTGGCCCGTGTAGCTCGCGGTGGTGACCGCGCCGGCCGGGGCGATACCGCCCAGCGCGCTCGGGTACGACACCCACGCCGAGCCGTCCCAGCGCTGGAGCGCGCCGCCGGAGTCGCGGAACTGGCCCGGGTAGGCGCCGTTGCCGGTCTCGCCGTACGCGGGCAGGATGCCGCCGACCGCGACGACGGGGGTGCGCAGGTCGGTGACGTCGGTGCTCCAGTTGATGCCGCCCTTGCCGGCGCTGATGCCTGCGGCGACCCTGACCTGGTAGAGGGCGAGGCCGGTGCCGGGGATCAGGGGAGCTGTCGGGGTGGCTGCCGGTGTGCCCTTGACTATTTCCAGGGTGGCCTTCGTCTGGCCGGAGTTGTCGTAGAGCGAGTCGTAGATCCTGAGGACGACGAGGTCGATACGGGGGTTGGTCGCGTCGCCGTCGGCGAAGGCCAGGGGGGTCGGTTCGGGGAGGGTGACCGGGTAGGCGCCCCGGGTGGCGCCGGCCGCGACCACCGCGCGGCCCTCGTGGACGGTCACCGTCATCGCGCCCGAGGCGCCCTCCATCCAGAAGCCGGACATCCGGTACAGGCCGTCGTAGGAGCCCGGGAGGATGCCGGAGCGGACTTCGAGGGGGTTGGCGGGGGTGGTCGCGCCGAGCTGGGTCAGCCGGGTGTCCTCGCGGGTCTGACCGGTCTCGGCCACCCATGAGCTGCGGAGGTTCATCTACGGGTCTCCTGTGGTGGGCCGGGGTGGAGTGGGGTGGGTTGCTGTGGGTTCGCCCGCCGTTGGTGGGTGGGGTCGGGGTCGTGGCGGTACGGCGAGCCCGCCGCCGGTCGGGCCCCGCTGTTTGTTGACATGGCTGAACGGGTTGGTGCCGGCTGAGCGGCGGGCTGCGCCGCACCGCCACGACCCACTCCCGTTGCGTCGGCGGCCGCGGATGAGTGGCTTGTCACCACTCCGCCGAGCGCCAGCGCACCGAGAGTTGGGCCCCTGTGTCGTAGGTGTCGGGGCGGAACGCCAGGTCGGCTCGGCCCGGTTCGAAGGCGAAGAGTTCTTCCGGGCTGCTGTCCGCTGCCGCGGTGTGGCGGCGGGAAGCTGTTGAGTTGAGGGTGACTGTGCCGGCCGCTGTGTCCACGACCAGTTCGTCGCCGGTCGCTAGTGCGATCTCGTAGCGCAGTCGGCGTCCCGAAGTCCGGTCGGTGATCGTGGGGTTGGTGCAGGGGCCGGTGAACGTGAGGATCGGGTGGGTGGGCGCGGAGCCGGAGTTGTCGGCGCCCACGTCGCCGGTGGACGAGGCCTGGCCCCAGTTCAGCGGCCAGGTCAGGGGCCAGGTGAGGCCGCTCTCCGGCTGTGGGGCGCCGGTGACCGCCGTCTGTTCGTCGACGGTGTAGCGGCGGGGGTCGGTGGCGTACCACTGGATGGCAGCCTTGGAGACGCCCTGGGTGGTGTACGTCCGGTCGGCGGTGAGGACGCGTTGGCTGACCCGGGCTCGGACGGCCAGGGTCTCGCCGTGCAGCCGTACCGCCAGCCAGCGTTCGGAGTCGCCTAGCAGCAGGGCCTGGCGCAGGGCGCGCATCGCGGAGAGGGAGGACGCGGTGTCGTCGCTCGTCGGTACGGTCCACACCGAGCCGCCCACCTTGCGGGGCTTGGCGTAGCGCGCGCCCGGCCAGGCGCCGTGCGCGGTGGGGTGGTCGGCGTCGGTCGTGTCGTAGTCCGGCAGGTCCTCCCAGCCGGTCAGGCCGTCACTGCCGATCTCGTACGGCGTACCGGGGCCGAGCAGCAGTCCGGCCCACTGCATCTGCCCGTCGCGGGTGATGAGGGAGCCGGGGGGTACGTCGTCGGTGGTGGCTGTGGTGACCGTGGTGGTTGTCAGGTCGGCCATGGGGGCGTCACCTCACTGGGGTGGGCGGGTGTCGGTGGCTGCGGCTTCGGTTGCCTCATGCGCGGGCGTGGGCCGCGGCCAGGAAGAGGAGGTCGGCCGCGGTGCCTTGGGATCCGGTGCCGTTCCTCTCGTGGAACTCCTGGATGCGGTGGGTGTGTTGGGCGCCTCGTGTGGCTGGCCGGGTGCGCCGGCGGTCCAGGGTGGTGAGGGACAGGACCCTGCCGGTGTGTGCGCCGGGGATCGCTATGCCGCCTTCCGCGAGCATCGGGATCTTGCTCAGGTGCACGCCGAACTTCTTGCCGAGGACGCTGAAGCTGATTTTGTTCAGGCCGTCGATCACCCAGTTCGCGAAGGCGACGAGGCCTTCGATGGGGCCCTTCACGACTCCGGCCACGGTCTGGGCGCCGGTCGTCACGAACTGGCCCATCGCGCGCAGGGTGTTGGCGGTGGCGGTTCTGATCCGGGTGAAGCCGGCCGGGATCTCCTTGGTGATCCAGTTCAGGGCTGGCCTTACGGCGTTCTTGAAGCCGGTCCAGATCGTGGACACCTTGCCGCTGAGGGCGCGGGTGTCGCCTGTGGTCAGGGCCTTGAGGGCGGCGAAGCCGGTGCCGATGACCGTGCCGAGGACGGAGAGGGTGGTGGTGATCAGGGTGAGGTAGCCGGTGACGTAGGTGTTCACCGCGCTCGCGATGAGCTTGAGGATGGGGGTGAGGATGGTGAGGTAGCTCTGGACGTACTTCAGGATCAGCGTGGCCAGTTGGTCCATCAGGCGCTGGCCGGTCTCGGAGTTGAGCGCGATGTCCAGGAGCCAGCCCGCGAGGGGGAGGAGCAGGCCGGCCACGAAGCCGATGGGGTTGGCCCGGGTGAGGGCGTTGATGATGATCATTACGCCGGAGCCGATGGTCATGGCGGTGCCGAAGGTGTCCAGGAGGCCGCCGAGGACACCGGAGGCGGCGATGAGGGTGCCGACGATGGCGAAGACTCCGCCGAGGTTTGTGGTGAGTTTGCCGAGGGATTTTCCGGTTGATCTGGACTTGGTGCCGGTGGACTTGATGCCGGAGGCGGCAGTGGTGGCGGTCTGGGCGGTTCTGGTGACGGAGCGGGCGGCCGTGTCGGCGTTCGTCTTGATCTGCTGGACGGCGGTGGCGGTCTGGGTGGCGGGGGTGGCGACGCGGTCGAGGTCGGCGGCGGTGCCCGTGACGCGCTCGGTGAGGGAGCGCACGCCGGTCTGGGTCTGCTGCACCCTGCTCCGGAAGGAGCGCAGGGCGGGGGCGGCACCGGCGAGCGGATTGCACAGGGCGGTGACCGCGCCGCTCATCCGCGTGCCTTCGCCAGGAACATCAGCGCGTCGGCGGTGCGCTGCGGGCTGCTGGTCTCCGCCGCGTAGTAGTGCTCGATGTGCAGTGCGCTGCCGTCGGTGGCGGACATTCCCGCGTACGCCCGGCCCCGTGAGGCCGCCGCCTTGAGGAGTCGGTCGAGCTTGCTGAGCGGGAGTACGGCTTCTGCCTCGCCGGCCTCGGCCAGGAGCGCGGGGACGCCGCCGGAGCGGGGCATGACGACACCGCCGGTGGCCAGCGCGGGGATCCTCGGCAGGCTGACGCCGAAGGTCTTGCCGCCGACCATCGGGACCCAGCCGGGGATGGAGACGTGGATGCCGTTGAGGGCGCCGATCGCGCGGTTGATGAGACCGATGACGGCGTTGATCGGGTCGCGGACCGCGCCCTTGATGCCGTTGAAGGCCTGGCCGGCGATGCCCTTCAGGCCGCCCCAGATGCTGGACAGCCGGTCTTTTACGGCCCGGAAGGCGTCCGGGATCGCGGACTTGACCCAGCTGACGACCGGCGAGATGACGGCCTTGATGCCCTTCCAGACGTTGGAGACGACCGTGCTGATCGCCTTCAGGACGCCGGTGATGATCGACTTCCATACGTTGACGTAGGTGCGGATGGCGGTGGCGATGGCCTTGACGATGTTCGTGATCGCCGTTTTGATGCCGCTCCACACGGATTTGATCAGCTTGCCTGCGTTCTTCATGATCGGCTCGATGGCCTTCATGACGTTGCTGATCACGGCCTTGATGACCTCGAAGGCCTGCTTCAGGACCTTCTGCATGGTCTTCGAGTTGGTCACCATGTCGATGACCTTGTCGATGAGCGGTTGGAGCAGGCTCATGAGCAGGCCGAAGAAGTTGCCCTTCATCGACTTGTTCATCTTGTCCTGGCCCTTGGCCGCCTTGCCCGCGCCGGTTTCGTACTTACCGAGGTTCGTGCCGGCGCTGGAACCGGTCTTGCCGACCTTGCCGAGTGACTTCTCGGCCTGGTCCGACGCGGTCCTGAGGTCCTTCAACTCCTTTCCGGAACCGTCGGCGGCGGTCTTGAGCGCCTTGAGCTGATCGGCACCCTTCTGACTGTTGCTGCCGATGCCCTTGGCCGCGGTACCGGCACCGGACGCCTTCGACTTGAAGTCGTCGAGGGAGCCGGAGGCCTTCTTGAGGGAACTAACGAGACTCATTGCACACCTCCTTCGGAGAGAGCGGGATCATCCGGCGATGCGGTTGGCGGCGTCGGTGGAGGCGGTGGCGAGCCCCTGGAAAAGCACCCGAAGCCGATCACCGTCCCGGACGACATCGCGGGCGGCCGAGGCGATGTCCTTGAGGGTTCTGGGCTTGGGGAGTTTGTCGTGATCGAAGGGGGCGAGCTTCGTATGGAGCGTCTCGATGGCCGCGGCCACGTCCTTGATGGTCGCCTCGGGGCTCGGGTCCAGCTTGTCCTTCAGCTTTCCGACGGCCGTAGCGAGCTTCCCGATCGTGCCGGCGGACTTCATGTCCGCGGTCGCCGAGTTGAACTCGCGGATTTTCGGCGGGAGTCCGTCAAGCGCGGTCTTGAGCGCATTGAGCTGTACGTCGCTGATGCCGTGCGGGTTGATGGAGACGGCGTTGAGGCCGTCCATCTGCGCGCGGGTCATGGCTTGCGGGAGGCCGTTCTCGCCGACGGCGAGAACCTTTCCTGGTATCTCTGCCCGGCCGGTGGCCTGGTTTGCGCTGGTCCGTGTGATCCTCTCCAGCCCCGCGTTGAAAAGCTTTCCGAAGTTGAGCATTTGGCCGACCACCAACACAGCAAGGGCTCCGAAGGCCAAGAGGAGCTTGCTGCCCCAGTCGGCTCCGTCCTTGAAGGAGGCAAACAGGTCCTTCAGGCCGAGAGCCTCGAAAAGCGATTCGAAGAGTGGCTTACTGTTGTCCGGACCTTTTTTGATGTCCTCTTTGAGCTCTTTTTTGAGGCTGGCTATGTCTGCGCCCGTGACGGACTTCTCGGACGCTAGATTTCGTTTGATGTCAGCGACGTCCTGCTGGACGTCTTCAATCTTCTCCAGGATTTCTGTATCTTTGTCCTGTGGCATACACGCCTCCGAGAGGGATTCGGTAAGGGTTGACCTCAGTTGATGTCAATTGATAGCTTCTGTGTATTTTTTCCAGAAAGAGGGGGATGTGATGGGTAACATTGCGGGTGTGGGATTCGTCCTGATGGGTATTGGAGTGCTGCTCTGCTTCGCGAATTCAGGGGGATTCGTGAAGTTTATGAAGCTGAGAAGTCTTGAGCGTCACGGTGTCGAAGGGGAGGCGGTGTCCGACCTTCAGGAATGGATTAGCAGTGGACATCGCGTCTACTACCACATCCGCATCCCGGGAGCCCCGCCCCAGGACGAGCCGCCCCACTTCATCGAAGTCGGGCCAGAGCCGAGGGGGCCGGTGGGCACGGTCGTTCCGGTGGTGTACGACCGCAGAAAGCCGAAGCGAGCCAAGACCGGCAGTCTCGCGGAAATCGACTCTTCCCAAGAGCGGGGCATGGTGGTGTTCTTCTGGGCACCTGGACTGGCGCTCATCGCCGTGGGTGCCGTGCTCGCGATCTTCTTCTACTGAATCACGGCATCGAGAAAGGAAGAGGCGTGGAGCTCTGGTACTTTCTTATTTCGGTCGGAAGCTTGGCGGTTTCTGCGACCTCTTTCTTTGTTTCCTTCTCGATGTGGGAAAGTGCGCGGAGGGTTTCAACGATTCAGTCGAAGCCCAAGCGTGTTGCTTTGTGGGCCGGGGTCGGTGTGGTGTTTCTGGTGCTCGCCGTATTCGTACTCACCCTTTGATCGGCGCAAGTGATCCGATGCATCCGTCGTTCTGATCGCGGTGCTGTCCAAGCAGGCAGGTGACTTCAGCGCGGTGAAGAAGTGCCGCAGTTGCTGGGTTGTACCGCTGCGCTAGGTACTCTTTGGTAGGCCCGCGGAGGAGGGTGTCGTGTGAATTCTGTATTGGTTCATTGGGTCCGGATTCATAGTTCTTGCGTTTATCTGCCTCGTGGTATCCGTGACCATCTGGAATACGGCGCGAACTGATCTGGAGTACCCGCGGAAGCCTAAACATGTTGCAGCGTGGGCCTGTGGTGGGCTCGCAAGCCTGGCGCTTATGGTGCTGTTCTATACGCTGTGAGGCGAGACAGCTGCTGCGCTTGAGGGCGATTCCTGTTCTGGGCAGGATTGGGTGTCGTTTCGGAGGGGGCTCGTGATGCTCGTCCAGCGGAAGGTGTTCGTTTGTTCGTCTTGATTCTGTATGTGCCGGCGCTGGTGTTCCTGGCATTGGGAACGTTCGGGCTGCGGGACGTGTGGATTCTCCGGAGGAGAGGCGTTCGGGCCGAAGGCCGATGCGGCGGTACGAGTTGGAATGCGGACATTCCCTCGATCGACGTTATTTACCGCGACGACAGTGGGGCACGGCAGTACGTCACGATGGCGGCCGAGGATCTCGGAATCGCGGGTGACGAATCCGTCGTCGGAGTCGTTTACGACCCGCTCAAGCCGGACAGGGCGACGACTGAAAAGGTTCTGAAGAAGTCGATGTGGAAAACCCAGGAGGGATACCTGGTGATCGTTGGCCTGTGTATCGCCGCAGTGGTGACCGCGTTGACAGCAGGCGCCGCCTCCCATTGACGTGCGTGCCCGTCATCCCTGGATGTCAGGCGATCTCAACGTGAGTGTTACGGCGCTGACGTGGAGGCTCCAGTACGTCTCGGAGTTGAGCCAGGAGACGAGCAGCCGGATCAGGGTGTCCTGCACGATGCCGATCGCCGCCTGGATCAGCGACGGGACCGGGCGGGCGTTTCGGATGTCGCCCGGGTGGGTGTAGACGAGCTGGTTCAGGACGAGGAAGACGCGACTGCCCAATCGGTTCCCACGTTGATGCCAGGTAGGAGGGTGGCGAGTGCCAAGCCCAGGAACGTGCCGAGTACGCAGCGGGAACCTTTACGACTCCGTGCGGAGCAGACCTGAGCCCAGGGCGCCCGTGAACTCCGTCCACGCCGCCCGGCTCACCGTCGCCCACGGCAGCTCCGGGTGCTTCGAGTCGCGGAGCGCGATGAGGGGGCCGGCCTCAGCCATCTCGACGCAGTTGTTGGCGGATGCCTCGGAGTGCGAGGACTTGATCCACTTCAACTCGGGCACGGCGGCTCTTCCTCTTACAGCTCTTTGATGATGTCGAGGACGGCGTCCCTCGACTGGCTGCGATTCAACGCTACTTGTTCGACCGCGTCCATACGGCGCCGGAAGTTGGCCAGTTGGGCGGGGGCGTCGAAGAAGACGGCTCCGGTGGGGGAGTCCACCTGGACCGTGTCCAGGTGGGGGCTGTCGGCCGCCACGTAGAGCACGGAGTCGCCGGCCATGGGGAACCCGCCCGCGCTGAAGGGGATCACGAGGAGCGTGACGTTGGCTCGCTCGCTTTCCGAGAGCAGGTGGGTGAGCTGTGCGCGGGCCACCTGCCGGCCGCCCACCTGCATGCGGAGCGCGCTCTCGTGAATCACGCCCTGGTAGGGCACCGCGGGCTCCTTGGTGATCACCGCGTGGCGGGCCAGGCGTTGGGCGATGCGCAGTTCCACCTCCAAGCGCGGCAGCGCCGGGATGAACAGGTCGAAGAGCGCGCGTGCGTGGTCCTCGACCTGGAACATGCCCGGCAGATGGGCGGTCTGGAGCGTGCGCAACGACGCCGCGTGGTGCTCCAGTTCGGCCAGGTCCAGGAAGTCGGGCGGCACCTTGCCCCGGTACTCGTCCCACCAGCCTCCGCTGCGCCCGCCCGTCATCGAGGCCAGCGCGTCGATCAGTGTCGGGTCGTCGCACTCGTAGATGGCGGCCAGGCGCCGTAGACGCTGCTCGCTGATGCCGAAGCGGCCCGCCTCCGTGTTGGAGATCGTGGTGCGGTCCGTGCCGAGGAGTTCGGCGGCTCGCGGCGCGGACATGCCGGTGGCCTCGCGCAACCGTCGTAGCTCGGCGCCGAAACGGCGTTGCCGGACTGTCGGGGTCTGCCTCGGTGCCATGTCGTCCTCTCCTCGCTCGCGCACAGTGTGCCCACCGGTGTCGGGCCCGTCCATCGAACATCAAAATTCAACCCGTTGGGATTAACTTGGTCTCACGGGTTGGAAATCGCCGCTACGGTGTGGCGCAAGCCACTCATCGACTCCCCGCGAGGTGAACGATGGATCTCCCTCCCTTCAACACCACCCCCACCCGCGTCGGTTGGGACACCTCCGCCCTCGACCCCCTCCGCCCCGTAGC
>NZ_JAENRY010000106.1:0-27500 GCF_016612545.1 Streptomyces sp. MBT65
GTCGTGGTGGCGGGGCTCGGAGGGACCGCGGTGGCGGTACGGGATGCGCGTCGGCGGGGTGGACGGGTGACGGGTGGGACGGGCGGTTGACGCGCTGTTGCCAGCCCCCTGCCGGTCCGTTGCCGGTCTGTTGCCGGTCCCTTGCCGGTCCGTTGTCGGAGTGAGCACCAACAACCCCTACCTGATGGGCAGTTGACGGAAGTGAACATCAACGACCTTGCGGTGGGCGGCCGATGGACACGCTGACCAAGCTGAACGTGTTCGTCCTCGTCCTGTCCGCCGTACTCCTGGCCATGGCCTGTGTGAGGGCGGACCGGGTGCGCGCGTGGCGGTCGGGCATCAACCCGTCGGCCCCCGAAGTCCCCGACGCCTCCTTCACCGTGGCCCGCGTCGTCCTCGTCGCGATGGCCGGCCTCGGCCTCTGCACGGCCCTCCAGGGTTTCGGCGTCTCCGACGATCTGGCGTGGAGCGAGGGCGAGTTGACGAGCGCGGTGCGCGGCGCGACGTCCGACCTGGACGGCTTCACCTTCCAGGTCGACCAGTCGGACACCCCGCTCTCCTTCGACGACTACAAGTCCCTGATCGAGGACAGGATCACCGAGAACGGCGCCGCCGACGCCCCTCAGGCCGGCATCACCGCCGAACCGTCCCCCACCGACACACCCACCGAGGCCAACCTCACGATCACGGCCCACGGCACGGACAAGACCTTCTGCACCCATGTCCTCCGCACGCGCTCGAAGGCACACGACTACACCCCGCCGGGGATCAGCGGCGGGGTGGGGACGTTGACGTATGCCGGGTATCGGCTGGGGGTGGAGACGCGGGAGGGGGCGTGTTGAACGGGGTGACGATGGCCGGGGCAGCCACCGCTATCACCCTTCAGACGGACTTCGGGCCCTGCGCGGCCGCCTACGAACCTTCGCCGAGTTTGGCCTGTGCGTCGCATTTCGCCTTGGTGTGGGCGTATTCGGCAGCGTTCCTGGCCAGGGTGATGAGGCCGTCGCGCAGTGCCGAGTCGTCGGCGTTGCCCTGTTTCTTCAGATTGACGACCACGCTGAGGTGACGGCTGGCTCCGTGTGATGTGCAGGGGAGGTAGATCGCCGCGACCTTGGCCGAGGCGAGTGCCTTGTCCCCAGCCGTGAACGGCGTCAGTGACGACACGGAGTCGTACTGGCCGAGTACTTCCTCTGCCCATGTCTGCGTTGTGTCGTACTCCAGCAACTCGGCCCCTGTCCAAGCGAGTTGTTCACCGTCTCCGTCCACGGCGCAGTCTGTCTGGTACGTGTCGTCGGTGTCGTCGAGGCGGAGGTCCGTCAGGCTGTCGTCGAACGAGTACGACGACTTCTCGGGCAGCACCCGCTTCAAGGCGGCGGCACTTGTGGACGCGGACCCCATGGTCGTACACACATCTGATGCCTGGATGTCGCCCACCTCCTCGAAGGGCGGAAGCTTGACCGCGTAGGCGATGCCCACGAGGAGAGCCAGTGAGACGAACACCGCGCAGGCGAGAAGAGTCTTCGAACGAGTGAGTTTCACTTTTCAGTCTTCCGTGTCGAGTTGCCGAGGGATGCCCTCTCCGTCGAGGTACTGGTGGACCTTCCTGCCTGCCGAGTCGAATCCGTCCTCCGCTGAGGTCGCGACGGACGCCTCGATCAGGGGATGGCGGTGACCGGAGTTCTCGCCCGCCTTCCTGGCCGCGGCTTCGACCAACTTGTATGTCGAGTCGGAGGTGTCCTGGAAGCTCGCACCGTTGCGGTAGATCACTTCGCCGGAACTGTCCTTCATGGCTCCCTCGGTGATGGAGCCGATGATCTCGTCGGCGGCCGTCCCCGCCAGATCGCCGATGATGGCGCCACCCGGCCCGGTGAGCGGCTCCGTGGCCATGCCGACGCCGATGCCGATGGCGGTTCCGCCCCACGTGCTCGCGTTCTCCAGGGCGGCGTTGTATTCGGCGTCCTTGGCGCCTCCCTCGAGTTCGCCCGCATAGGCGCGTCCGGCGCCGAGGATGCCCTCGATCTGGCCCGCTGTCCGGGCCACGCCGTCGATCCCCTGCTTGAGGTTGTCGCTCTCGCTGAACGACGGATCCTGGACATAGGCATCGGGATGCTGGAAGTGATGTTGCATCAGCTGCGTCGTGTAGCTGTGCTGGCCCAGGTTCACGGCGGCATACCCTTCGGGATTCTGGCCGACCGTGTAGAGGAACCTCGTCACGTCCCTCTCGTCGGGGGTGGCCGCGGTTCCCGCGATGGGGAAGAGCGCCGTCTCGTGGTCCTGCCCCGCGTGCAACTGGCGATTGATGTCAGGCATGTACTCCGCGGCGATCTGCCCCATGCTGTCCGACATGTAGCCGTTCTTGCTCAGGCGGGACGGGTCCTCGGAGATCGAATGGACGATGTTCTCCATGAGCTTTGCCTGCTCGGCACTGTGGGCCGGGGTGTCGGCCGTGGGCATCTCCCCGGCCGGGTGCCCCGTGGTGGCCGCCTCCAGCGCCTGGGCCAGATTGTTCTGACCGGTGTGGATGTCCTCCCCGTGGAGGTCCACTTCCTGGGGCCAGTCCCGTTCCTCGAACAGGTACTGGAAGTTGGAGAGCGTGACCTTGCCTTTGTAGTCGTTCTCGTCGTCCGAGTCCCGCTCGAAGGGGTTGTCCGGGTCGTCCTGCGAGACGTACTCCTGGTTGAAGAACGAGGTAGCCGCGTCAGGGCTGTTGGACAGGCCCTTGAGGTAACCGGTGAGCGGATCGGAGCCGCTGTCGTCGCCGATGCGGTTCAGCCAGGGATCCCCGCCCATGAGCTGCCAGAACCCGTTGCGGTGCGCGCCGTTGCCGGTGAGCTTGCGCTCGGTTTCCATGAGCTTTGTGCCGTAGTCCTCAAGGAACCGGTCGTCGTAGTCGCCGGCCCGCATGAGGTTGCTCATGACCTGGAAGCCCATCGGGCCACCGCGGTCGCCGTACAACGGCTTGTCGCCGATGTCGATCATTGTGCGCTTCCAGTCGGCCATCGCCGCCGAGTCGCTCTGCGACGCGTGGGCCAGCGTCATGCTCAAGTTGCGCTGCAGATCGTCGAATTGATCGAGCCGCTCGCGCCCCAGTTCGTAGTTTCCCCTGTTGGCGTCCGTGATCCCGGTCCAGAACTCCAGGGTCTTCTGCGGCCCGAGACGCGTGGCGAACCGCTCCGCGAAGAGTTCGTCGCCGCCGTACTTCTTGAGCCCCGCGTTGAGCCGGTCGAAGTCCGCGACCGTCAGATCGTCGGGGTTCTTCTTCGCGAGCTCGGCCAGCGCGTCGGCTTCCTTGACGGCCGCGGCCGCGTCGTCCCGGTTGGCGTAGTCGGCATCCGTGAAGCCCGACTGGCTCTGATCGGCGATGGCTTGGAGGACCGTCCTGGCCGTGTCGTCGCTCTCGGTCGCCTTGTTCAGAATCCCCTGGATCTGGTCCCGGAGCGCGGTGATCTCGGTCGCGTTGTCCTTGTCCCCCTGGGTGCGGCCCTCCGGCGGAACGTTCGTCGTGACCGTGAAACCACCGTCGTAGCCGATGACCGTGAGGTTCTTCTTCCGGCCGCCCTCGATGGCGTCGACCAACTGCCCGTGGTAGCCCTTCAGTTCGTCCCGGGTGTCGCTGAGGATGTTGCGGATCGACTTGGCCTGGGTGTGCGCGTCGGTGAACTCGCCGGCGGTCTTCCCGATGAACTCCTTGGACACCTTGGCGTTCACACCGGCCCAGTCGGCCTTGTTGGCGGCCTGGTGAAGGTCGTCCTCGGCGTCCTTCTTGAGTTCCTCAAGGTGCCCGACGAGCGTCGACCAGTCGGTGACGGCGTCGTCGAGCAGCTTGAAATTCGCGTCGCGGAGAGCGTCGAGTTGCATGGGTGGGTGTCCTTGGAGAAGGCGAGAGAGGAGATGAGGAGGTGGGGAAGTGAGGAGGTCAGTACGGAAGCGGGCGCCGCCTCCGGTGGCGTGCACCCGAGCCGCCGCCCATCCGGCGGTCACTACTCCTTCTCGTCCTTCTTGTCCTTGTCCCCGTAATAGACGGGGTTCTTCTCGCCTGGCGCGCCGACCCGTTCGTCGAAACCGGCGTCCAGCGTGTCGATGCTGCTCATCTGCCGCTGGATATAGCCCTCGTCACCGGCGTGCAGCTTCGTCGTGGTGTGCATGTGGTTGGAGATCTGCGCGCACGCGTCCATCAGGGACTTGAGCTGCTCCTCCCACCGCGCCGACACGTGCTGGAGTCCGGCACCGAGCGCGAACCCCTGCTTCGACAGATCACCGGCCGCGGAGTCACTGCTGGGCACGGCGACGCGGGCCTTGTCCCACAGTTGGTTGTAGAGGGAGTTCGCGGCACTCCCGATCTTGGCCAGGTCCTTCTGCCCGACCCGGAGATCGCCGTACTCCTTCGGCAGCACATAGGGGCCGTACGTCCCGCCGCCACCGTCGACATGGTTCAACCGCATGGCAGGCGACTGCCGATCGGCGGCCTGAGCCTTGAGCTGCTCCCACTCTTCCCACGCCATGGACGGACCCTTCCCCCGTGTGCTCGACACCTGATCTCCGGTCAAGCTAGCAACCTGCCCTGGGTAAAGTCCTGGTCAGGTCCGTAATGTGGGGATTGTCGGGGTGTGAAGTTTCGGGGAAGACGGCTGGGATTCAAGCGAACTTCTTCAAGTTGCCCAAGGGGGCAGGGAGTTCGCTCTCCGCGAGGCAGTTGATCTCCTGGGCGAGCTTCACGGCGGCTCCGTGTCCGAATCCGATGCGGGTCAGGTCTTCGGGGGCTTGGGCATCGTGATTCTGGTTGAGCTTGTACGTTTCGATGGTCACGGGGGCGCGGTGTCGGACGCCGCGTTCGCGTCTCCGTCGCCTAGTTGGTGATCGCCTCGCCTGGTGTAGTCGAGGCGGTTGGAGATGTGGGCGGTGGCGTCCAGGAGCGGCTGGGTCTGTGGGGCTCGGTGTTCGGCGTCGTGGTCGAGCGCGGCCAAGTCCTCCTGGTTGACGCGCAGATCACCCTGCGGACTGTCCTCGCCGTTGCTTCCGTCCGAGTCCGCAGGCAGCTGGTTCAACTCCGTCGTCGCCGAGTGCCGCTCCGCCGCCCGGGCCTTGAGCTGCTCCCATTCGTCCCACGCCCTGCGCGGATACCTCCCCATGGCCCCCGTATTCCGTTATGCCCCGTAGTTTGCGCTTTGCCCAATGAGCGCGTTCGCGGCAGGGCAAAGCCGGCGTCAACGCGGCAACTGGTTTGTCAGGCTCAGGTTTTGTAGTCGCAAAGATCTTTCGAGGCCGTGTCGTCGGCGGGGGAGGGAGTCGCCGGGTCGGGACTCCGGGCGCGCTGTCGCTTGTCGCCGGGTGTGTGTCGGCTGTCGAACACTCCGGCGGCCATCCCCGGTGCCGTTGCGGCGTCGGCCTGGCTGTGGCAGCGGTCATGGGGGAAGCGGCGTACGGGAGTTGCCCGCGCCGACGGTCCGTAGCGTGTGGAAATGTGATGAAGATCGTGAAGCGTGACGTGTTCGAGGAGGATGGTCGTGGTCACGATTGGGCCGCCGGAGGATGGGTAACGCCATCAGGAGCCGTGTGACCGGTGGGAGCCGAACCGGCGAATCGGGCAAAATGTGGCGTCCGGGCCGGTTGCGTAACTGAGTTAACACACAGCCCGGTTGGAGCCGATGTACAGGTTGACTACAGTGGTAAACGCGTTGTCAGGTGCGGCTCGGTTTGCGATCGTACGGTGAGCGGATGGGATCGGCGCGGCTTGGCCGCGGCCGATGGATGTACGGGGAAACGGGGAGGGGCGTCGTGGTTCCGGCAGACGTGGTGGGGGACGTGTCGGCTACCAGCGCGAAGGACCTGGAGGCGAGTAGCGAAGCGCTGACCGACTTCGTGAACCGGGTGGACAAGGTTCTGCGCGATCTTGAGGGGTCGGCGGGGAATCCGAAACGGGTGGGTGCTCAGACGGTCAGCGCGGGGTCGATCCACAGGGGTGGGCGCGGCGCTTTCCACGAGGCGGACGGTCTGTACGACGAGTACCACGCGGTCCACAACAAGCTCACCTCTCTCTCCAAGACGCTGCATCTGCAGATCGAGGCGATCGGTATCGCCGTGCAGGGTGCCAGGGGAACGTTCGACGGGGTGGAAGAAGATCAGCGTCGGCGGTTCTGGGAGATCCAGACGGAGATCGCGAGGATCAACACCGACTCGGGTCCCGAGCGCACCAACACCGCCAACTCCGGGATGAGTGGGTGACGATGACTGACCATCAGCACAAGGCGGACCTGAGAAGGGTCGCCAGCCAGAATCAGTTCACCGACCTGGCTCGGGGTGTCGAGGAGCGTCCGCGAGAGAGCGGGCTCCTGGCCGGCCTCGTCTACAACCCCGTGCGCGCGGTGGTCGAGAGCACGTCGCAGGGCCAGGCCGTCCATGACTCCGTGCACGGGCCGGCCGGCGACCGTCGTACGAACTTCGAGAGCCGCCCGCTCAACGAGATGATCGACCTCGTGGAGCGGACGAACCCGGAGGATCTGGAGTCCTCCGGCAAGGCTCTGTGGGACGCGCGTGACGCGATCAAGGCGGCGGCCGAGGAGCTCAGCGGTCACATCGACAAGGTTCAGTGGGCCGGCGAGTCGGGCGACGCGTTCCGTAAGTGGGGGAAGGAACTCGTCACCCAGACGCAGAGCCTGAGCACGTTCGCCGGGGGCGCGGGCGATCAGATCACCGCCGCCGCCATGGGGCTGGCGTCGGTGCGCAGCGCCATGCCCGCTCGCGATACGCAGGTGGAGCGGAAACACCCCGCGACGTTCACGGCGGCGGAGAAGGTCGCGAACAAGGACGAGTACACCGCGGCCGTACGCGTGGAGAAGGATCGTCAAGAGGCGATCAACCAGATGAATCGGCTGTCGTCGTACTACGTGGTGTCCAAGGATGAGCTGGCGGCGCTGAACAGCAAGGCGCCTGAGTTCACGACCATGCCGGATGTGGGTGTGCCGCAACCTGTTACGACGCTAAGGCGCGGCGGCTCCCCGAAGTCAGGCGGGGACGACGTACAAAGGACAACTACGGTCAATACCGCGGGGCATCACACCCCGGTCGCGTCGACCACGGGTGATTCGGGCAAGCACGTCGTTAGCGACGTCACACCGTCTGCCAAGCACGTCACCAGTCACGTCGTATCTCCTGACGTTCCCACGCATACGAACATCGACAGCGTGGGCACATTGCCACCGGCCACCACTACACCTGCGACGGTCCACAATCCGCCGGTCACAGGTACCCCTGTACCTGGGGGTGGTCAGGCCAGCGCCTTCGACAGCGGCTTCGGAACCCCCATGCCCAACGGTCCCCTGGGCAGGAGCACGGGTGGTTCCGGAGGCTTTCGGAACACGGTCTCTGCGCAAGGGCGCAGCGGTACATCGGACCTGAGGAACTCAAACACGGGGCGGTCCGCAAGTCGCGGGCCCACGAGTCAAATGGGCCGGGCCACCGAGACCGGCCGGTCGCTGGCCAAGGGCTCCGCCGCTGGAGCCAAGCCGTCCCCGATGGGCCGTGGTGTCACCGGCGGTACTCCGAGAGCGAGCGGTACGACCACTCCGCGAGCCAACGGTGGTTCGGCCACCGGTGCCGGTCGTTCGAATGGTGTTGTGGGCGGACGGCCCACGAACGGCACAGGCAATACGGCTAAGGGCGGATCCAGGATTCCCCGTGGCAACGTCATCGGTGCAGAGGAAGCGGCCGGTTCTCGGTCCGTGCCAGGTCGACCGGGGCAGCGTGGTGTCTTCGGAGCGCCCGATCCTGCTGCCAGGCCGGCCCCGAACGCATCGAAGGCCCGTGGCGGTACGGGCGCGTCCGAGAGCGTGACGGCCGTGCCCACCGAACGTAAATCCGTTGCCCGAGCCGAACGCAATGGCATGACGCGCGGTGGATCCGGTCTCGTACGCGGACCTGGCAGCCAAGGGAAGCCCGGTGACAAGGAACGAGCGGACGGGGCTTCCTGCCCCGACCATCTCGTTGAGGATGAAGAGACACACCTGCCCATCCAGCTGCGGCGCGATGTGCCGCCGGTCGTCAACTGAGCGCGAGCGAGGACAGTCAACGTCATGAAGTCAGGGAACAGCCGTCCAGCCCGGAGGGCTGCGCTGCTCAGGACACGCCGTGCCGGACGAGTACGTGCCGTAGGTGCGGTCCTCGGCGCCCTGGCTGTAGCGAGCGTGGGATTCGCGCCCAATGCCGGCGCTGACGACGTTCAGTCGAAGCAGTGGTACCTGGACGAGATGCAGGTTCACCAGATGTGGAAGGTGAGCACGGGGAAGGGTGTAAAGGTCGCTGTCATCGACAGCGGAGTAAACCCGAATACACCTTCCTTGAAGGGCCAGGTCCTGGTCGATGAGGTGCCTAAGTCGGTCGCGTACCGCTCGACGGTCGACTACGACGGCCATGGGACAACCATGGCCGAGTTGATTGCGGGTACCGGATCCGGCGGTAGCCTCCAAGGGCTGGCGCCGGGCGCGAAGATCGTCCCCTATCGCGCCGTCTTCCAAGGGTTTAAGGCCGGTGCAGCGGAAGAGAAGAAGACTCCCAAGCCGTGGCAGGCGATCAGGGCCGCAGCCGACACCGATGCAAAGATCATCAGCATGTCCTTCGGAGGGTTTGTCAGCCCTCAGGTGGAGGCAGCGGTCAAGTATGCCGCCTCAAAAGGCAAGTTGATGGTCGCCGCAGTGGGAAATTCGGGTACCGGTAAAGGCACTGGCAATATTGACTATCCCGCCGCCTACCCCTACGTGCTCGGCATCGCCGCGGTCAACTCGTCGTTCACTGTGACGAAGTTTTCCTCGTACGGAAATTTCGTCGACCTAGTGGCACCCGGTGAGGGCATTCCTGGGTGGTGCGATACCGCCTTCCGTACATACTGCGATATGCCCGGCACGAGTACGGCGACCGCGCTAGCCTCCGCCTCCGCCGCCCTCATCTGGTCCGCCCACCCCACCTGGACCGTCAACCAGGTCACCCGCGCCCTGATCGACACGGCGAGCCGGACGTGGCCGGAGAACGACCCGAGCAAGTACGCCGGTTACGGGTTTGTCCGTCCGCGGAAGGTGTTGGAGAACGCCAAGTACGACGCGGGTGCCGCCGACGTCGACCCGCTCGCGAAGGAGAACGGCGGCGGCGACCTGCTGGCCAAGTCGGCGAGTTCCTCCTCGGCCGCATCGACTCCGTCCGCGTCGGCCACGTCGAAGGCTCAGGGGAAGGGTTCCACCGGCGGTACCTCGGCAGCAGGTTCGAGCGCCGAGTCGTCCGACAACAGCAACACGCTCTGGATCGCACTCGGCGGTGCCGCCGCAGTGCTCGTCATCGCCGGCGCGGGCGTGGCCGTAACGCGCGCACGGCGAGCCAGGTGACCGGGATATCCACGCAGACCGCGATTCAGTCAACACAAGAAGGGTGAGCTGACCATGTCCAACAAGCAGAAGCTCGAAGATGCCGCAGTAGTCGATATTCAGAAGCAGATGCTCGACAAGTACGACGGCATCGCCAAGCGCGTGCACGGGCTTCAGGGTGTGATCGACGGGCTCGAAGGCCAGTGGCACGGTATCGGTCGTGCCGCGTTCGACAAGAAGCAGTACGAGATCAATGAGTCGCTGCAGAAGATCGGCACCATTCTCGGTGACGTCATCGAGGCGATGACCGCGACGCGGAACATCAAGGACAGCAAGGAAGACGAAGTCCGCGCGGCGGTCAACAAGATCGACCTCCAGGACGGCGCGCCGACCGTGCCCACGTCCTCGCTCAGCTCCTACTGAGTTCCGGCTGGGCTCGCCCCAGTTCGCACTCAGTTCCCACAGCCCCATTCGAACGAGACGAGGTACACACGCATGAGCCGTAACTCCGACGGCCTTTCCGTCACTTATGACGGGCTGGACTTCGCGGCCACGAAGATCGGCAACGAGGCGAAGCAGCTGGAGCAGGACCTTCAGGAGCTTCGCGCGCTGGTCGTGAAGAGCCTGCAGTACTGGGAGGGTGACGCGCAGAACACCTTCAACGAGAAGCTGCACCGGTGGGACAAGGAAGCCAACGACATCCACACCGCGCTGACCGGCATCGGCCACGTCGTGTACACGTCGGGCGGTACCTACATGGAAGGCGACAAGAAGGCCGCCAGCTACTTCCAGTAGGACGACGAAAGCAGAAGCAACCGGGGTGGGCGCGCGCGGGAGGCGTCCACCCCGCTGCTGTACCTAGCCATGAACGAGGGCGAGGGCGAGGGCGAGGACGAGGACGAGGAACTAGGGCGAGGACGGGAAGATGGGCGCATGCCCATGCCGGAAGCAACGCCCACGCCGGAACGCGGACGCCCCACGGCCGCGACACGGCAGATCCGCCGGATAGGCCCCTACCGATCGTCACCCGGCTCGACAGCCGCCTCCCAGTCCACACCCCCGTCCCCGAGCGCCCCTTCATCACCCGCAGCGCCGACGGCGACCGCACCGCCCTGCCGAGCACACCCCTGCCGAAGGCTGATCCACGGCGCTTCCTGGCCGAGGCCGACACCTCGAGCCGTCGCCTCGGGCCCAGGGACCTCCCGGCCTCTCCGCGTAGCAGTCACCGCCGAGCAGGCAGCCCTCCAGCGGGGTCGAGCCGGACGCCTCGGTCTCCTCGGCCCAGACGATGTCCTCGTCCGCGGACGCACCGCCTTCATCCGCGGACACACCGCCCGCGCCCTCGGACACGCCGACGCCGCGGCACATGCCTGTCGCTGTCTCCGCCGAAGCGTGCTCGGTCTCGGTCGCGAGCGCGACGATACGGCCACCGAACTCGGCCTCGCACGACCGGCGTTCGGCCGCCTTCCGCGCGGTGGCGGCCGCTAGCACCGCGACGGCGTGGACCTCGGTGTCGCTGTCGCGGTGGGACCCGTCGTCCACTGTCGACACGACGAGGGAGACGGGCCTGTCGGCGCAGGGCAGCACCACCGCGGTGTTGCGCCGGTCCGTGTAGCCGTACCCGTACCAGCCGCCGCCGAGCGCCACCGGCAGGGTGTCCGCCGACTGCGTGTGCAGCATGTCCAAGATGTCGAAACTGGACTCGGACCCCACGACGTCCTTGGCGACCAGCCCGACGGTCACCAGCAGATCGGCGACCTGACAGGTGTCGAAGCGTTCGTCGTCGAAGCCGTCGTGCAGATCACGGGACCACCCGGCGTCGATGTCGAGTGAGGTGAAGACAGCCGACTCCTTGTAGGGGATCAGTCCGTCGCAGTCCGTCGCCGGCTTGTCCGCGTAGCGCCGGGCTTGCCGGTGTCGCTCCACCGGTACCAGCCGTACCCCGCCGAGACGACGAGCGCCACCGGCAGCGGGACACCGAGGACGGTCGGCCGCACTGCCTTCCGGACCGCTCCCGCCGTCGCCTTCCTCACTCCGTCGTGTCGGGGACCTGGCCGACCTGGACCAGCGGCTTGCCGCGTCTCCGGGACACGAACACGCCCCGCCCGGCGGGCATCGGCCGCGGCCGGACGCCGCCCAGGAGGTCGCCCTCGGCCGGGTCGCCCGCCAACACCACGCCCTGCGCGCCGAGTTCCTTCATCCGCTGCATGAAGGACTCGTAACCGGCCCGCCCCGCACCCGCCGTGGAGCGGGCGATGACGAAGCGCACGCCCACGTCCCGGGCGAACGGCAGGAGTTCCGTCAGGCCCGACAGCGGGTTGCCGCTCGACGTGGACACCAGGTCGTAGTCGTCGATGATCACGAACACCTGCGGGCCGCGCCACCAACTCCGGTCCCGGAGCTGCTGCGGTGTGACGTCGGACGTCGGTGTCCGGCGCTGCATCAGGTCGGCCAGCGCGTCCATGTGGTGCTGCATCTGGTTCGACATGGGGATGTACTCGGCGAGGTGCGAGGTCGGGGTCACGCCCAGCAGGGAACGCCGGTTGTCGACCACGAAGAGCTTGCACGCGCTGCCCTCGTAGCGCTCGGTGAGTCGCTTGATGATGAGCTTCAGCAGGTTCGACTTGCCGGACTCGCTCTCGCCGAAGACCAGGAAGAACGGGTCCTGGTCGAAGTCGACGAACACCGGCTCCAGATTGTCCTCGTCGAGCGCGAAGGAGACGCCCCGCTTCGGGGAACGGTCGCCGGGAGGCAGTTGGGCCGCAGCGAACTCCCTTGGCAGCAGGCGGACTTCGGGCGCTCCGGGCTCCTGCCAGTGACGGGCGACCTCGGCCGCGAGAGCCGTCGTCGCCTCCGCGAGGTCCGTGTCGGAGGACAGACCGTCGATGCGCGGGACGGCCGCCATGAAGTGCTGCTTCTGCGGGGTCTGGCCCCGACCGGGCACGCCCGTGGGCACGTTGGCGGCGACCTTGCGGTCGAACTCCGAGTCCATCGGGTCGCCGAGCCGCAGCTCCAGCCGGTTCATCAGGTGGTCCTTCATGTTCGCGCGGACCTCCATGGAGCGCGACGCCGTGAGGATCACATGGATGCCGTAACCGAGGCCGCGGGCCGCGATGTCCAGCACGACCGGCTCCAACGCCTCATAGTCCGTACGGAAGTTGCCCCAGCCGTCGATGACGAGGAAGACGTCGCCCCAGGGCTGGTCGGCCACCGAGATGTCGCCCCGCGCGCGGCGGGCGCGGAACTCCGCGATCGAGGAGATGCCGACCGTACGGAAGTACTCCTCGCGGCGGGTCATCACGCCGTAGACCTCGGCCGCCGTACGCCGGACCTTCTCCGGGTCGAGACGGGAGGCGACCCCGCCGACGTGCGGCAGAGCGGCCACCGCCGACAGGCCGCCACCGCCGAAGTCCAGTGCGTAGAACTGCACTTCGTGCGGGGTGTGGGTGAGCGCGAACGACGCGATCAGCGATCGCAGCAGCGTCGACTTGCCGGACTGCGGGCCGCCCAGGATCTGCATATGGCCGGCCGCGCCGCCGAAGTCGGTCCACAGCGGATCGCGCCGCTGCTCGTAGGGCTTGTCGACCAGGCCGACCGGGACGACGAGCCGGCCCGCGCCCTCGTAGCCCGGCTGCGTCATGCCCCGGCCGGGTACGGCCGCGAGTCCGGGCAGTAGCGAGTCGAGCGACGGCGGGCTGTCCAGCGGGGGCAGCCACACCTGGTGGGCGGCCGGACCCTGTGCCTCCAGTCGCCGCACGATCACATCGAGCACGGTGTCGGCGAGCGCGTCGTCCTTCTCGTCCGCCGTCTCCGCCTGACGCTGACGTGGCACGGGCGAGTACTGCACCGGCACCTGCGCCGCCGTGAACAGCACCGGCCTGCGGTCCACCGGGAGTGGCCCGCCGAGCGCGGCGGACTGCTGCGAACTCGTGCGGTACACCCCGGAGACGTACGCCGCCTTGAAACGGACCATCTCGTCGGTGCCGTACTTCAGGAAGCCGGAGCCCGGCACGTTCGGCAGCTCGTACGCGTCCGGCACCCCGAGGGCCGCCCGCGACTCGGCCGCCGAGAACGTGCGCAGTCCGATCCGGTACGACAGGTATGTCTCCAGGCCGCGCAGCCGGCCCTCCTCCAGGCGCTGCGAGGCCAGCAGCAGATGCACGCCCAGCGAACGGCCGATGCGGCCGATCTGCACGAACATCTCGATGAAGTCCGGCTTGGCGGTGAGGAGTTCACTGAACTCGTCGATCACCAGGACGAGGGACGGGACGGGCTGCAGGGGGGCACCCGCCGCGCGCGCCTTCTCGTAGTCGTGGATGTTCGCGTAGTTGCCCGCGTCGCGGAGCATCTCCTGGCGGCGGTTCAACTCGCCGCGGATCGAATCACCCATACGGTCGACCAGGGTCAGGTCGTCGGCCAGGTTGGTGATGACCGCCGCCACGTGCGGCATCTGCGCCATACCGGCGAAGGTCGCACCGCCCTTGAAGTCGGCGAGGACGAAGTTCAGCGTCTCCGAGGAGTGCGTCACCGCGAGGCCGAGGACCAGCGTGCGCAGCAGCTCCGACTTGCCGGAACCGGTCGCGCCGACACACAGCCCGTGCGGACCCATGCCCTCCTGGGCCGCCTCCTTCAGGTCGAGCATCACGGGCCGGCCGTCCTCGCCGAGCCCGATCGGCACCCGCAGCCGCTCGGCCGTCGAGCGCGGACGCCAGGTCCGCTTCGGGTCGACGGAGGCCGCGTCCCCCAGGTTCAGCAGATCCGTGAACTCCAGGTTGGCGAGCAGTGGTTCGTCGTCGTCACCGCCCGACACCATGCGCAGCGGCGCCAGTTGACGGGCCAGCGCCTCGGCGGCCTCGTACGACAGCACGTCCGGCGTGCCTTCGTAGACCATGCCGTGGCCCGACTCCAGGCGGAGTTCCTTCGGGTGCACGACGATCGAGAGGTCACCGCGTCCGCTGCTGAGGTCGCCGGGCATGACCTCGACGATCGTCACTCCCTGGAGTCCCTCGGGGCTGGCCAGGAACGAGGTCGGCGGCAAGGAGACGCCGTCCAACACGACCACCAGGTGCGGCTGTTCGGGCACCGGCGCTCCGGCCGGGTGGAAACGCGGGCGGCCCTGGAGACGGTCCGCGAGCATCTCCTCCAGCTCCATCGGGTCGGTGCTGATCAGGCGCATGCTGCCCGCGCCGTCCGCGAGACCCGGCGCCTGCGCGTGGGGGAGCCACTTCGCCCACTCCCACTCGGGCACCGACTCACGCCCGGTGGCGACGGCGACGACCAGGTCCTCGGGGGAGTGCATCGAGGCGAGGGAGGCGGCGACGGCGCGGGCGGTGCCGCGCACGGTGACCGGTTCGCCGCTGATCGTCACGTGGTAGAAGGCCCGCAGCGAGACCGCCATCGGCAGGTCCTCAAGAGTGCTGTGCGTGGCCAGGAAGCGCTGCATGGCGCCCGCCGTCAGTGGCTCCAACTGGTCGACCGGCGCGGTCTCCGGCGGGACCAGGGGAGTGGCGAGACCCTGCGGGCCGAGGCCGACCCGGACCTGTCCGAAGTCCTCGTCGTTCGTGCGGCGTTCCCACACCCGGCTGCCCTCGGCGACCAGTGCCCACAGTTGCTCCGGCGAAGGGTGCAGGTAGTACTGGGCGTCGCGCTGGGCCCGCGCGGTCTCCAGGGCCGTACGCCGGGTCTGGGACAGATAGCGCAGATAGTCACGGCGCATGTCGGCCATCTGCCCCTGGTTGCCCCGGCGGTAGCGGACCAGCATCGAGACACCCATGGCGACCGTGGACGCGATCATCACCATGCCCATGATCTTCATGAACGGCTGGGCACTGGGGTTGAAGAAGAACACCACCGACCCACCCATGCCGAGCATGGGCAGGAGCTGCATCATGGCGCCCTCCTGCTGGCCGCGCGGCAGCTCCGGCGGAGCCTGCAGCATGACCTCGTCCGTGGGCACTTCCTTCGGCAGCGACCTCGGCGGGCGCTTGACGACGATCTGGCTCACTAAGCACCAATTCCCTTGCCGGACCGAGTTGTTTCGTCCGCCGCCCCGTGTCGGGCGGACGCCGATCCGCACTGCGCGATCCTACTGACAACCACTGACAACGACGGGCGGTAGGGTGCCCGTGAGACGTGTGAGCAGTTGCGAATCGTTCCGGGAAAACCGGGCGAAACCGCAGTGTTCGAAGCAGGCGAATCCCGTCGAATCCCGGGCGCGACGGCGCCGTTGGCCGACGGGACGGGTGGCACGGCACGACCTGCACAGGATCTTTACGGCGGAATCTCTATGACGGACGCGCGCGGCGGCCTCGCGGACCGTCCGTCACTGACAAGGGGGAACAGCAGGTGAGCATCACGGCCTCCGCGCCGACCGGCGCGACCGGTGGATCGGGCACCGGAGCCCCTTCCGCCGCGGGCATGGGCTTCGGCTTCTGCCGCGTCACCATCGTGGCGCCCGACAGCAGGATCGACGTGGCCCTGCCCGACGACGTACCGGTCGCCGACCTCTACCCGGAGATCCTGCGGCTGTCCCAGCAGAGCCTCGCCGAGGGCGCCCCGGTCGGCTACCACTTGGTCCGCCGCGACGGCACCGTCCTCGACGGCGCCCGCTCCTTCGCCGCGCAGCGCATCCTCGACGGCGAACTGCTCACCCTGCGCCCCTTCGCCGACTCCCTGCCGCCCGCCGTCTACGACGACGTCTCCGAGGCCGTCGCCTCCGCCGTCACCCGTGACCGTGCCCTGTGGAACGGCGAGTTGACGCGCGCCGCCGGTCTCGTCGCGGCCGGCGTCCTGCCCGCGCTGCTCGCGTTCGTGGCCTGGAGCTCCCAGATCCACCACGACATGAACAGCCTCCAGGGCATCGTCGCCGGCCTCGCCGGCCTCCTCCTCGTCACCATCGCCTGCGTCCGCGCGCGCGTGTACGACGACCGGGGCTCGGCGGTCGCCCTGGGCCTGGGCGCGCTCCCGAACATCGTCGTGGCCGGCTCCGGACTCCTGCCCTTCTCTGAAGGACAGGGCATCGGGCGGCTCCAGTTCCTGCTCGCCTGCGCGGCCGTCCTCGTCGCCACCGTGGTCCTCACCCTGGTCTCGCCCGGCGGCGACGGCCCCTTCGTGGCCTTCGTGTTCGCCTCCGCGATCGGCCTGCTGACGACGTTCGTCGCGATGCTCACCGACCTCAGGCCCATCGAGACGGCCGCCGTCTGCGCCCCGCTCTCCGTGTGCGCGCTCGCCTTCCTGCCGGGCCTGTCCATGCGCTTCGCCCGCCTCCCCATCGGCTTCGAACCGCCCAACCCCAACCGCGGCGGCTACGGCGACACCGAACCGGTGGTCCAGGAGCCCGTCGACGCCGAGCGCATCGCGGCCCGCGCCCGGCGCGGCCACGAACTCCTTGTCGGCCTGGTCGGCGGCTGCGCCCTCGTCTCCGTGGGCGCCTCGATCGTCCTCGGTTTCTCCAGCGACATCTGGGCCCAGCTCCTCGCGCTGGCCACCGGCATCGCGATGCTGATGCGCGCCCACCTGTTCCGCTACACCGCCCAGGTCGGCGCCACCCTCGCCGCGGGACTGGCCGCCCTTGTCTTCCTGGGCCTCGGCCTCGCCCTGAACCCGCCGCACGCGTACGTGCGGGACGCGGTCCTGGGCGACGCGACCTCCCTCGACATCCGCAGCGTCTGGCTCGCGGCGGCCGTCGGCGCCTCCACCGTGCTGGTCACCGCGATCGCCCTGATCACCCCCAAGCGCGGAGTCACCCCCTTCTGGGGCCGCTTCCTGGAGATCGCCGAGAGCTTCGTGCTGCTCACCCTGATCCCGCTGTCCCTGGCCGTCTTCGACGTGTACGCGCAGGCCCGAGCGATGACCAGCTAGGGGTCGTAGGCATGCGAAAGGGGCGGCACACACGCGTGCCGCCCCTTTTCCACGCCCGCCACTACTACTGCTGCTCCTCCGGAGCCGGCTCCAGATCGAACTCGCCGTCCCGGGCGCCCAGCACGAAGGCCGTCCACTCCGCCTCCGTGTACCGCAGCACGGTCTCCGGGTCGAGCGACGAACGCATCGCCATCCCTCCGTCGGGCAGGTCGGCGATCTCGACGCGCTCCTCGTGCTCCTCCGTGCCCGGCGCGCTGCGCCACTCGACACCCGAGATGTCGAGGGCGTACAGCTCGTCCCGCTCCCGCTCCTTGCGTGCCTTGATCTCCTGCTCCGTCTCCGCCATGGCGAAGCGACCCCTTCCGGACGAACCGACGTGATCTGCGCTCCACACGGAGATCTACGATCCACATGTGGACGCGGATCACCCTAGTGGCCGTATCCGCGCCGGTCGGAGCCCTTCGCGGACCTGGACCGAGGCATCCCCCCAGGCTGGTACGCTGGGTAGCGGCCGTTTGTGTACGCACCCCTGGAGCTCACCGCTCCGGAGGCAGCGCCCAGCGGATCCCGCCTCCCGAGTTACGGAAGCTCCCCTGAGAAGTGGACCAGGGGCACTCGGTGGCACATCTCAGACTACGAGGAGTACGCGTGTCGCTCGACGCCGCTACGAAGAAGCAGCTCATCACCGAGTTCGGTCAGAAGGAGGGCGACACCGGCTCCCCCGAGGTCCAGGTCGCCATGCTCTCGCGCCGTATCTCGGACCTGACCGAGCACCTCAAGACCCACAAGCACGACCACCACTCCCGTCGTGGTCTGCTGATCCTGGTCGGTCAGCGCCGCCGGCTGCTCCAGTACCTGGCCAAGAAGGACATCCAGCGCTTCCGTGCGCTGGTGGACCGCCTGGGCATCCGCCGCGGTGCGGCGGGCGCCAAGTAGGACGCCGTGAAGGGGAGCGGTTCCCGAAACGATCGGGAGTCGCTCCCTTTGCCGTATGTGCGGATTGCCCGTACGTGCGGAAACGTGCGGAGTGTCACTGCCGCTTTGTAGTGTGGTAGCACAACGCAATACGCAGGACACAGCACGACAACGCAGGACAGCACGACAACGTACGGACGACCGTACGAAACGAACGAGGAGAAGCGCGCCTCGCAGCCGCCGGTCCTCGGTAGTGGCCCCCGGGCAGGAAAGCCCCGGGTGCTTCGATCGAAGACCGGCCCGCACCAGACAGCGCTTCTCCGCCACCGTCCCCCTGCCACACGGGCGGGGAGGGACGAAAGACGACAAGTAACGGAGAAAACGCTAGTGGAGAACGAGACCCACTACGCCGAGGCCGTCATTGACAACGGCACTTTCGGCACCCGCACCATCCGCTTCGAGACGGGCCGCCTGGCCAAGCAGGCCGCCGGCTCCGCCGTGGCGTACCTGGACGACGACACCATGGTGCTGTCGGCCACCACCGCCTCCAAGAACCCCAAGGACCAGCTCGACTTCTTCCCCCTCACGGTGGACGTCGAGGAGCGGATGTACGCCGCCGGTAAGATCCCCGGCAGCTTCTTCCGCCGTGAGGGCCGGCCCTCCGAGGACGCGATCCTCACCTGCCGCCTGATCGACCGCCCGCTGCGCCCGTCCTTCAAGAAGGGCCTGCGCAACGAGATCCAGGTCGTCGCGACGATCATGGCCCTCAACCCCGACCACCTGTACGACGTCGTGGCGATCAACGCCGCCTCCGCGTCCACGCAGCTGGCCGGTCTGCCCTTCTCCGGCCCGGTCGGCGGCGTCCGCGTCGCGCTGATCAACGGCCAGTGGGTCGCGTTCCCGACGCACACCGAGCTCGAGGACGCCGTCTTCGACATGGTCGTCGCCGGTCGCGTCCTGGAGGACGGCGACGTCGCGATCATGATGGTCGAGGCCGAGGCCACCGAGAAGACCATCCAGCTGGTCGCGGGCGGCGCCGAGGCGCCCACCGAGGAGGTCGTCGCCTCCGGTCTGGACGCCGCGAAGCCCTTCATCAAGGTGCTCTGCAAGGCCCAGGCCGACCTCGCCGCGAAGGCCGCGAAGCCGACCGGCGAGTTCCCGATCTTCCTCGACTACCAGGACGACGTCCTGGAGGCCCTCACCGCCGCCGTCCGCCCGGAGCTCGCCTCCGCGCTGACCATCGCCGGCAAGCAGGACCGCGAGGCCGAGCTGGACCGCGTCAAGGGTCTCGCCGCCGAGAAGCTCCTCCCGGAGTTCGAGGGCCGCGAGAAGGAGATCTCCGCCGCGTACCGCTCGCTGACCAAGTCCCTGGTCCGTGAGCGCGTCATCAAGGAGAAGAAGCGCATCGACGGCCGCGGTGTCACCGACATCCGCACCCTGGCCGCCGAGGTCGAGGCCATCCCGCGCGTGCACGGCTCGGCGCTGTTCGAGCGTGGCGAGACCCAGATCCTGGGCGTCACCACCCTGAACATGCTCCGCATGGAGCAGCAGCTGGACACCCTCTCCCCGGTGACCCGCAAGCGCTACATGCACAACTACAACTTCCCGCCGTACTCCGTCGGTGAGACCGGCCGCGTCGGCTCCCCGAAGCGCCGCGAGATCGGCCACGGAGCGCTCGCCGAGCGCGCCCTGGTCCCGGTCCTGCCGACGCGCGAGGAGTTCCCCTACGCGATCCGTCAGGTCTCCGAGGCCCTCGGGTCGAACGGCTCGACGTCCATGGGCTCGGTCTGCGCCTCCACCATGTCGCTGCTGAACGCCGGTGTGCCCCTCAAGGCCCCCGTCGCCGGTATCGCCATGGGCCTGATCTCCCAGGAGATCAACGGCGAGACGCACTACGTCGCCCTCACCGACATCCTCGGTGCGGAGGACGCCTTCGGCGACATGGACTTCAAGGTCGCCGGCACCAAGGAGTTCGTCACCGCCCTCCAGCTGGACACCAAGCTGGACGGCATCCCCGCCTCCGTCCTGGCCGCCGCCCTCAAGCAGGCCCGTGACGCCCGCCTCCACATCCTCGACGTGATGATGGAAGCGATCGACACGCCGGACGAGATGTCCCCGAACGCCCCGCGGATCATCACCGTCAAGATCCCCGTGGACAAGATCGGCGAGGTCATCGGCCCGAAGGGCAAGATGATCAACCAGATCCAGGAGGACACCGGCGCCGAGATCACGATCGAGGACGACGGCACCATCTACATCGGTGCCCAGGTCGGCTCGCAGGCCGAGGCCGCCCGCGCCACGATCAACGGCATCGCCAACCCGACCATGCCGGAGGTCGGCGAGCGCTACCTGGGTACGGTCGTCAAGACCACCACCTTCGGCGCGTTCGTGTCGCTGCTCCCGGGCAAGGACGGTCTGCTGCACATCTCGCAGATCCGCAAGCTCGCCGGCGGCAAGCGCGTGGAGAACGTCGAGGACGTCGTCGGCGTGGGCCAGAAGGTCCAGGTCGAGATCGCCGAGATCGACTCCCGCGGCAAGCTCTCCCTCATCCCCGTCATCGAGGGTGAAGAGAGCGACGACGACAAGAAGGACGACGACGACAAGTGACGTCGACCAGCTCCACGACGACGGCCCGCACCTCCTCGGAGGCGCGGGCCGTCGCCCGTACGCAAACCCTGATCCAGGGCACCAACGGCATCGGTACGGTCCGTAAGACCACCCTCCCGGGCGGCCTGCGCATCGTCACCGAGACGCTGCCCTCGGTCCGCTCCGCGACCTTCGGCATCTGGGCACACGTGGGCTCCCGCGACGAGACGCCGTCGCTGAACGGCGCCACGCACTACCTGGAGCACCTCCTCTTCAAGGGCACGCACAAGCGCAGCGCGCTGGACATCTCCTCCGCGATCGACGCGGTCGGCGGCGAGATGAACGCGTTCACGGCCAAGGAGTACACGTGCTACTACGCGCGCGTGCTCGACACCGACCTGCCGCTCGCCATCGACGTGGTCTGCGACATGCTGACGGGTTCCCTGATCCGCGAGGAGGACGTCAACGTAGAACGCGGCGCCATCCTCGAAGAGATCGCCATGACGGAGGACGACCCGGGCGACTGCGTGCACGACCTCTTCGCGCGCACGATGTTCGGCGACAACCCCCTCGGCCGTCCCGTCCTCGGCACGGTCGACACCGTCAACGCCCTGACCGCGGACCGCATCCGCCGCTTCTACAAGAAGCACTACGACCCGACCCACCTCGTGGTCGCGGCCGCCGGCAACATCGACCACGACAAGGTCGTACGACAGGTTCGTGCCGCCTTCGAGAAGGCCGGCGCCTTCCGCACTCCCGAGGCGGCCCCCATCGCCCCGCGCGACGGCCGCCGCGCGCTGCGCTCCACCGGCAAGGTCGAGCTGATCGGCCGCAAGACCGAGCAGGCCCATGTCGTCCTCGGCATGCCAGGCCTGGCCCGCACCGACGAGCGCCGCTGGGCGCTGGGGGTCCTCAACACGGCCCTCGGCGGCGGCATGTCGTCCCGCCTCTTCCAGGAGGTCCGGGAGAAGCGCGGCCTGGCCTACAGCGTGTACTCGTACACGTCCGGCTTCGCCGACTGCGGCCTCTTCGGCGTCTACGCCGGCTGCCGGCCCTCGCAGGTCCACGACGTGCTGAAGATCTGCCGCGACGAACTCGACCAGGTCGCCGAACACGGCCTGTCCGACGACGAGATCGGCCGCGCCGTCGGCCAGCTCCAGGGCTCCACCGTGCTCGGTCTCGAGGACACCGGCGCGCTGATGAACCGGATCGGCAAGAGCGAGCTGTGCTGGGGCGAGCAGATGTCCGTCGACGACATGCTGGCCCGGATCGCGTCGGTCACCCCGGACGAGGTCCGCGAGGTCGCCCGCGAGATCCTGGGTCAGCGGCCCTCGCTGGCGGTCATCGGCCCGCTCAAGGACAAGCAGGCGGCCCGACTGCACGACGCCGTCGCCTAACACCCGTCGTAAGGAAGCAAGAACGATGAGCAAGCTGCGCGTGGCGGTCCTCGGTGCCAAGGGCCGGATCGGCGCCGAGGCGGTACGAGCCGTCGAGGCCGCCGAGGACATGGAACTGGTCGCGGCCCTGGGCCGGGGCGACACCCTGGAGGCGCTCACGGCTTCGGGCGCCCGGGTGGCGGTCGAACTGACCACCCCCGCCTCGGTGATGGACAACCTCGACTTCTGCGTGGGCCACGGCATCCACGCGGTCGTCGGCACGACGGGCTGGACCGACGAACGACTCGCGCAACTCACCGGCTGGCTGGACAGGTCCCCGGAGACGGGCGTCCTCATCGCGCCCAACTTCTCCATCGGAGCCGTACTGACCATGAAGTTCGCGCAGATCGCCGCGCCCTACTTCGAGTCGGTCGAGGTCATCGAACTGCACCACCCGAAGAAGGTCGACGCCCCGAGCGGTACGGCCACGCGTACGGCCCAGCTCATCGCCGAGGCGCGCGCGAAGGCGGGCACGCCCGCGGCACCGGACGCGACGGAGACGGCCCTGGACGGCGCGCGCGGCGCGGACGTCGACGGCGTCCCGGTGCACTCCGTCCGGCTGCGCGGCCTGCTGGCCCATCAGGAGGTCCTGCTCGGCGGAGAGGGCGAGACCCTGACCGTGCGGCACGACTCGCTGCACCACAGCAGCTTCATGCCGGGCATCCTGCTCGGCGCCCGCCGCGTGGTGACGACCCCGGGCCTCACCTTCGGCCTGGAACACTTCCTGGACCTGGGCTGAGGCTCACGACATGCGCGCCAAACTCACCTACGCCGTCACGGCCGCCGTCCTGGTCTTCTACTTCGTCCTGGTCGGCAGCCGCGGCGTCATGCTCATACAGTCGGGCACGGTCATCACCGTCACCTTCGGGATCGCGGTCCTGATCCTGCCGGTGATCGGCGTGTGGTTCCTCTGGAAGAACACCCAGTTCGTCCGCAACGCCAACCGCCTCGCAGCCGAACTCGACGCCGAAGGCGGCCTGCCCGTCGACGAGTTGAGGCGCACCGCAGGCGGCCGTATCGACCGCGACTCCGCCGACGAGGTCTTCGCCAAGCGCAAGGCCGAGACGGAGGCGGCCCCCGACGACTGGCGCAGCTGGTTCCGCCTCGCCGTCGCCTACCACGACGCCCGCGACACCCCGCGCGCCCGCAAGGCGATGCAACGCGCGATCGCCCTGCACGACGGCCGCCCCCTCCAAGCCTGAGCACGCGTAAGCAGAAGGGGCCGACCCGCATTCGCTGCGGACCGGCCCCTTCTGCTTACGCGTGCTCAGCTCCGCCGGTACTCGTCGGACCACACCTCGACCGAGTCCGCGGCCCGGTCGAAGGCGGAGGAACGCCCCAGGAAGTCGATGTCGTGCGTGGTCAGCAGCGCGGCCACGTCCTCGGGAGCACGGTCTTTCCGTACGAGGAGCAGCGCCTGTCCCTGGACCGTGCGCGGCAGTCCGAGCCAGCGCACCGGCTGCTGCACCGTGCGCACGGCGGCGACCCGGTCCCACCGCACCGTGAGGGTGTAGAAGAACCGCACCCGGCGCAGCCCGCGCGCGCTCACCCACACGCCCATGCGCAGCAGCCGCAGGGCACAGAGGATGACGACCACCGCGATACCGAGGATCACCGCGGCCTCGGACCGCGAGCCGGTCAACGCGATGATGACGGCGGCGAACAGCACGTACGACGCGAGCAGCAGCACGAGCGCCGACACCGCCACCCGCCACGGTCCGGGCCGGTAGGGGCGCCGCCAGCGGTCGCGGTCGTCGAACGGCAGCGCGAGCTCGTCCGCGGCCTCGAATGCGCGGTCGGCCGTAAGGAAGGGCAGGGGCACGGCTGGTGTCCTCACTGAATCCATGCGTGGGCTGTGCCCGGTGAGGCTATCCGGCCGTGTTCCCGGTCACCACCATTGGGGGGCCATGGGGGTGCCTCCACGCCATTTGGGCGGTGGGGGAGACTCACTGTCGGCTGAATGCCTGGTCAGCGGTTGTCGGCGGCCTGCGACTGCTGGTTCTGGGTCGAGAGGTTGTTCTGGGACAGGGCAGGCATCCCGAGGACCAGGGAGCCCACGATCCCGGCGACGATGGTGAGGCCCAGGAGCCAACGCCCGGCTATCTGACCGGCGGACGCACGCTCGCGCGGCGGCGGTGTGACATTGCTGCGGAAGCGGTCGGTCTCGGCGATGAAGGCGAACGGGACGCGTTCGCGCCGACGGAACATCGGTGGTGCATCTCCCCTCGGGGATCGAACGGATGGTGCTCACCAGGACAGACGAGCGAACGCCTCGATTGGTGCCCTGTTTCGCCGAATTCGCAGAAGTTCGCCAATGAATGTCTCGGCCCGGCACCGAACGCCCCGATGTCAGTGCCGGGCCGTAGAGTGGGCGCCGCCCGAGAGACGTGATGGAAGGACCCTCCGAGCCGTGACCGACACCCCCGCCGACGACCTCAAGCCCAGTTTCCGCAGCGATGTCACCGTCGAGCTGGTCAAGCACACCGCGTCCGACGCGGACGTGCTCTTCGCCGCCCGCGTCTCGACGATCGGCGAGCAGTCCCTGGAGGAGATGGGCAAGGACCCCGAGCGCTCCAAGGGCCTGATCAACTACCTGATGCGCGACCGGCACGGCAGCCCCTTCGAGCACAACTCGATGACCTTCTTCATCAGCGCCCCGATCCTCGTCTTCCGCGAGTTCATGCGGCACCGGGTGGGCTGGTCGTACAACGAGGAATCGGGAAGGTACCGGGAGCTCCAGCCCGTCTTCTACGTCCCCGGCGAGTCCCGCAAGCTGGTCCAGGAAGGCCGCCCGGGCAAGTACGTGTTCGTGGAGGGCACGCAGGCCCAGCAGGAACTGGTCGGCCGCACCATGGAGGACTCGTACCGCCAGGCGTACGAGGCGTACCAGGAGATGCTCGCCGCCGGCGTGGCCCGCGAGGTCGCCCGAGCCGTCCTCCCCGTAGGCCTCTTCTCCTCGATGTACGCCACGTGCAACGCACGCTCGCTGATGCACTTCCTCGGCCTGCGCACGCAGCACGAGCTGGCGAAGGTCCCGTCGTTCCCGCAGCGGGAGATCGAGATGGTCGGCGAGAAGATGGAGGAGCAGTGGGCCAAGCTCATGCCGCTCACCTACGCGGCCTTCAACGCCAACGGCCGTGTCGCCCCGTAACGCACCTCTGTTTGCCGATCGGGCACACATGTACGGATGGGCCGCACGAAGTGTCCGTATTGCGGCATTTGGAGAAGTTCATCTAGCCTGATCAAACGGACCCGGCACTGCTTGAACCCCCGAGCAGGCAGTGCCGGGCTCCATATTTGTCACGACTTGTCGCCTGCCCCTAGGGCAGACCCCGCATTGAGCAGCGAGTAGCGTGTCACCCATGGCTCCGACCTCCACTCCGCAGACCCCCTTCGGGCGGGTCCTCACCGCCATGGTCACGCCGTTCACGGCGGACGGCGCACTCGACCTCGACGGCGCTCAGCGGCTCGCCACCCACCTGGTGGACGCAGGCAACGACGGCCTGATCATCAACGGCACCACCGGTGAGTCCCCGACCACCAGCGACACGGAGAAATCGGATCTCGTACGAGCCGTACTGGAAGCGGTCGGAGACCGCGCCCACGTCATCGCCGGCGTCGGCACCAACGACACCCACCACAGCGTCGAACTCGCCCGCACGGCCGAACGCACCGGCGCACACGGCCTGCTCGTCGTCACGCCGTACTACAACAAGCCCCCACAGGAGGGCCTCTACCGGCACTTCAAGGCGGTCGCGGACGCCGCCGAACTGCCGGTCATGCTCTACGACATCCCCGGCCGCAGCGGCGTCCCGATCGGCACCGAGACACTGGTCCGACTCGCCGAGCACCCGCGGATCGTCGCCAACAAGGACGCCAAGGGAGACCTCGGCCGCGCCAGCTGGGCCATCGCCCGGACCGGCCTGGCCTGGTACTCCGGCGACGACATGCTGAACCTGCCGCTGCTCTCCGTGGGCGCGGTCGGCTTCGTCTCGGTCGTCGGCCATGTGGTCACACCCGAGCTGCGCACCCTGGTGGAGGCGTACGTCTCCGGTGACGTCCAGAAGGCCACCGAGATCCACCAGAAGCTGCTCCCCGTCTACACCGGCATGTTCCGCACCCAGGGCGTCATGACCACCAAGGCCGCGCTCACCCTCCAGGGACTGCCCGCCGGACCGCTGCGCTCACCGATGGTCGAGTGCTCGCCCGAGGAGATCGCTCAGCTCAAGATCGATCTTGCCGCCGGCGGGGTACAGCTCTGACAACGGACTTCACAACTGAATACGCGGGGCTTCGGCGCCCGCACCCAACATCCGATAACTGCATTTGCACGAACGTCATGCGCGCCACGTGCCCACAGGTACGTGGCGCGCATGGGTAGGAGAGTCTTTTGAGTCATCCGCATCCTGAACTCGCCCCGCCGCCCAAGCTCCCCGAAGGCGGCCTGAGGGTCACCCCACTCGGCGGCCTCGGGGAAATCGGCCGAAACATGACGGTCTTCGAATACGGCGGCCGTCTGCTCATCGTCGACTGCGGCGTGCTCTTCCCCGAGGAGGAGCAGCCCGGAATCGACCTGATCCTGCCGGACTTCACGTCCATCAGGGACCGCCTCGACGACATCGACGGCATCGTCCTCACGCATGGCCACGAGGACCACATCGGCGCGGTCCCGTACCTCCTTCGCGAGAAGGCGGACATCCCGCTGATCGGCTCCAAGCTGACCCTCGCCCTCATCGAGGCGAAGCTCCAGGAGCACCGCATCCGGCCGTACACGCTCGAGGTCGCCGAGGGGCACCGCGAGCGCATCGGCCCCTTCGACTGCGAGTTCGTCGCGGTCAACCACTCGATCCCGGACGCGCTCGCGGTCGCCATCCGCACCCCCGCGGGCATGGTCGTCCACACGGGCGACTTCAAGATGGACCAGCTCCCGCTGGACGGTCGGCTGACAGATCTACACGCGTTCGCACGACTGAGCGAGGAAGGCATCGACCTGCTCCTCGCCGACTCGACGAACGCCGAGGTCCCGGGATTCGTCCCGCCCGAGCGCGACATCTCGAACGTCCTGCGGCAGGTCTTCGGCAGCGCCCGCAAGCGGATCATCGTGGCGAGCTTCGCCAGCCACGTCCACCGCATCCAGCAGGTCCTGGACACGGCGCACGAGCACGGCCGCCGGGTCGCCTTCGTCGGCCGCTCGATGGTCCGCAACATGGGCATCGCCCGTGACCTCGGCTATCTCAAGGTCCCGCCGGGCCTGGTGGTGGACGTCAAGACGCTCGACGACCTCCCGGACAGCCAGGTCGTCCTGGTCTGCACGGGCTCGCAGGGCGAACCGATGGCCGCCCTGTCCCGCATGGCC
>NZ_JAENRY010000106.1:32500-72248 GCF_016612545.1 Streptomyces sp. MBT65
CCGTAAGGCGATGTATACGGACTGACGCCTGCCCGGTGCTGGAACGTTAAGGGGACCGGTTAGTCCAACTTCGGTTGGGCGAAGCTGAGAACTTAAGCGCCAGTAAACGGCGGTGGTAACTATAACCATCCTAAGGTAGCGAAATTCCTTGTCGGGTAAGTTCCGACCTGCACGAATGGCGTAACGACTTCTCGACTGTCTCAACCATAGGCCCGGTGAAATTGCACTACGAGTAAAGATGCTCGTTTCGCGCAGCAGGACGGAAAGACCCCGGGACCTTTACTACAGTTTGATATTGGTGTTCGGTTCGGCTTGTGTAGGATAGCTGGGAGACTGTGAAGCTTGGACGCCAGTTCAGGTGGAGTCGTCGTTGAAATACCAGTCTGGTCGTGCTGGATGTCTAACCTGGGTCCGTGATCCGGATCAGGGACAGTGTCTGATGGGTAGTTTAACTGGGGCGGTTGCCTCCTAAAGAGTAACGGAGGCGCCCAAAGGTTCCCTCAGCCTGGTTGGCAATCAGGTGTTGAGTGTAAGTGCACAAGGGAGCTTGACTGTGAGACCGACGGGTCGAGCAGGGACGAAAGTCGGGACTAGTGATCCGGCGGTGGCTTGTGGAAGCGCCGTCGCTCAACGGATAAAAGGTACCCCGGGGATAACAGGCTGATCTTCCCCAAGAGTCCATATCGACGGGATGGTTTGGCACCTCGATGTCGGCTCGTCGCATCCTGGGGCTGGAGTCGGTCCCAAGGGTTGGGCTGTTCGCCCATTAAAGCGGTACGCGAGCTGGGTTTAGAACGTCGTGAGACAGTTCGGTCCCTATCCGCTGCGCGCGCAGGAACATTGAGAAGGGCTGTCCCTAGTACGAGAGGACCGGGACGGACGAACCTCTGGTGTGCCAGTTGTTCTGCCAAGGGCATGGCTGGTTGGCTACGTTCGGGAGGGATAACCGCTGAAAGCATCTAAGCGGGAAGCCTGCTTCGAGATGAGTGTTCCCACCCCCTTTGAGGGGTTAAGGCTCCCAGTAGACGACTGGGTTGATAGGCCGGATCTGGAAGGCGGGTAACCGCTGGAGGTGACCGGTACTAATAGGCCGAGGGCTTGTCCTCAGTTGCTCGCGTCCACTGTGTTGGTTCTGAAACCACGAACAACCCCATTGCCATGGTCACGGCAGTGGTGCGGTTGATGTGTTTCATAGTGTTTCGGTGGTCATAGCGTGAGGGAAACGCCCGGTTACATTCCGAACCCGGAAGCTAAGCCTTACAGCGCCGATGGTACTGCAGGGGGGACCCTGTGGGAGAGTAGGACGCCGCCGAACAATCTTTGGAGGACCCCTGGTCCCAGCGTTCACGCTGGGACCAGGGGTCCTTTTGTTTTTCCAGAAACTTTCAGAAACACAGTCCGGAGCGCGCCGAGTAGCTGGCTGCGCGAGAATGACTTGCGGTACCGAAGACAGGAGTCACCGATGTCCACCAACTCTCCCGAGGACCGACCGGAGCGCGAGGAGCGGCGACGGGACACTGGTGACCGCGGTGACCGTGGCGGGTACCGCGGAGGCCCGAGCCGTAGCAACGATCGTGGCAACGACAATCGTGGCGGCGCCCCCCGTCGTGACGACCGTGGCGGCAGCGGTGGCGGTGGCGATCGCGGTGGGTTCCGTGGGCGTGATGACCGTCCGGCCGGCCCGCGTCGCGATGACCGTTCCTCGGCTCCGCGTCGTGACGACCGTCCCGCCGGTCCCCGTCGTGATGACCGTGGCGCTGATCGCGGAAGCCGTCCCGGTGGTTTCCGTCGGGACGACAACCGTGGCGAGCGGCCCGCGTTCCGGCGCGACGACCGCAGCGACAACCGGAACGACAACCGGGGTGGCGAGCGTCGCGACGACAACCGTGGTGATCGCGGTGGTTTCCGGCGCGATGACAGTCGTGGCGAGCGTCCGCCCTTCCGCCGGGACGACAACCGCGGTGGCGGTGGTGGTTTCCGGCGTGACGACAGTCGCGGTGAGCGTCCGCCGTTCCGGCGTGATGACCGGGACAACCGGGGTGGCGAGCGTCCTGCCTTCCGGCGCGACGACGACCGTGGTGAGCGCGGCAGCTACCCTCGCCGCGATGACCGTGGCGGCAGGATCGCGGAAGCCGTCCCGGTGGTTTCCGTCGGGACGACAACCGTGGCGAGCGGCCCGCTTTCCGGCGCGACGACCGCAGCGACAACCGGAACGACAACCGGGGTGGCGAGCGTCCACCCTTCCGGCGTGACGACCGTAGGGACGACCGCCGTGACGGCGACCGCCCCGCGTTCCGGCGTGATGACGACCGTGGTGACCGTGGCAGCTACCCCCGCCGCGACGACCGTCCGGCCGGTCCGCGTCGTGATGACCGTGGCGGCGAGCGTCCGGCCTTCCGTCGGGACGACAACCGTGGTGAGCGGCCGCCGTTCCGTCGCGACGACCGTGACAACCGGGGCGAGCGTCCTGCCTTCAGGCGCGACGACGACCGTGGGGACCGTGGTGGGTTCCGTGGGCGTGACGACCGTTCCTCCGCTCCGCGTCGCGATGACCGTCCCGCCGGCCCGCGCCGTGACGACCGTCCGGTCGGCCCCCGTCGCGATGACCGTGGCGGCGAGCGCGGAGGGTTCCGTCGGGACGACAGCCGTGGTGAGCGGCCCGCGTTCCGGCGTGACGACGACCGTGGTGACCGTGGCAGCTACCCCCGCCGCGATGACCGCCGTGATGACCGTCGGGGCGACGACCGCCGTGGTGGCGGCAGCCGGTTCCGCGACGAGCGTGACCGCGACCGTGAGCCGATCAAGCGGTTGCCGATCCCCGAGGACGTCACGGGCGAGGAGATCGACAAGGACGTACGGCAGGAGCTGTTGAGTCTGCCGAAGGGGCTTGCGGAGGATGTCGCCAAGAACCTGGTGATGGTCGCCCGGCTCATCGACGAGGACCCCGAGGGCGCCTACGCCTACTCCAAGATCGCCCTGCGACTGGCGTCGCGTGTCGCCGCCGTGCGTGAGGCGGCCGGGTTCGCGGCGTACGCGAACCAGAAGTACAGCGAGGCGCTGGCCGAGTTCCGAGCCGCACGGCGGATGACCGGCAGCGTGGACCTGTGGCCCGTGATGGCCGACTGCGAGCGTGGGCTCGGGCGGCCGGAGAAGGCGCTGGAGATGGCCGGGGCCCCCGAGGTGCACAAGCTCGACAAGGCCGGGCAGGTGGAGATGCGGCTCGTCGCGGCCGGCGCCCGGCGTGACATGGACCAGCTCGACGCGGCCATCGTCACCTTGCAGAGCCCCGAGTTGGCCTCGAACACCGTGCAGCCGTGGACCGCGCGACTGCGGTACGCCTACGCCGACGCCCTGCTCGCCGCCGGCCGTGAGGGCGAGGCGCGGGAATGGTTCGCCAAGGCCGTCGAGTCCGACAAGGACGGCAGCACGGACGCGTCGGACCGGCTCGCCGAGATGGACGGTGTCGCGTTCGTCGACGCGTTCGTCGAGGACGATGACGAGGACGACGAGCGCGACGACGTGGCCGAGCCCCAGGAGGCCCCCGTGGCCGACGAGGTGGAAGCCGACATCGACGACGAGGATGACGAAGACGAGGTCGAGGACGAGGACGACGACATCGAGGACGTCGCGCCCGAAGCCGAAGCCGAAGTCGAGGCGGACGACGAGGTCGAGACCGACTTCGATGCCAAGGAAGACATCGTCAAGGAAGACGTCGTCAAAGAAGAAGACGACAAGGACTGACGACACCGCACCACGTCAGTGAAAAGGGCGGGACCCCGACACCGGGGTCCCGCCCTTTCGCGTGTCCGGGGTCTCAGACGTCCAGCGCGCGCAGCACCAGCCCCGACGCCGGTTTCGGGCCGAAGGACGTCGACTTGCGGGGCATCGTGACGCCCTGGCGGGCCAGGTCGCGTACGACCTCCTCGCGGACGGGGTGCATCAACACGGCCGTACCGCCGTCGCGTTCGGCCTTGCGGACCGTGGCGGCGGTGTCGTGGATGTAGGCGATGCGGGTCGGGTCATCCTCGGGGATGAGCCAGACGTGGTCCAGGAGGGTGGCATGCAGGACCGTGGCATCCAGGGTGCGCCAGGCGGCGGGGCGGTCGGCCGGGATCGTACGGGCCAGGAGGTCCGGGTCCGGGTGGTCGACCAGGTGGAACGCGCCGTCGCCGGCGAGGAGGAAGGCGTTGCCCGCGCAGGCCGCGTCGGCCAGGACCTCCAGGGCTTCGGGGAGGGGCACTTCCAGGCGTCGTACCCGGAAGAGACCGTCCAGCGACGACAGCGCGTCGGCCACCGGGAGCCCGTGCAGAAGGCGGTGGATCGCGCGGACGCGGAGCGGGTAGCGGACCGTGTCGACGAGGAGGACCAGACCGTAGTCCCAGGGGCTGGGGGAGGGGTGCTCCGCGCGTAGACGTCGGTAGGTCGCCCAGCGGTGGTGGCCGTCCGCGATCAGGGCCTGGTGGTGGGCGAGGTCCGTCTGGATGCGGGACAGGTCGGTGGGGTCGGTGACCGACCAGAGGCGGTGGCTGTAGCCGTCCTCCGTAGTGGTCGACAGGAGGGCGGGGGCCTCCGCGATGCGCTCGACGACCGTCGTCGTGTCGGCCGGTGAGCCGTTGCCCCGGTAGGTCAGGAGCAGGGGTTCCAGGTTCGCGGAGGTGGCGCGCATGAGGGCCGCGCGATCGGCGACCACGTGCGGCATGACGTCCTCGTGCGGCAGGACCACGCCCTCCGAGGGGTCCGACAGGCGCAGCGCGCCGATGACCCCGCGCTGCAACAGGCCGTTGCCGTCGCTCTGTTCGTACACGTACAGGCCGGGCTCGGGGTCGGTGGTGAGGACCCCCTCGGAGAGCCAGCGGTGCAGGGTGTCGGCGGCCTGTTCGTTGCGGGCGCCGACGGTGGTGGCCTGCGGGAGGATCAGCCGGACGATGTTGTGCGGGTCGGAGTTCTGCAGATGGTGCAGACCGTCGGGGCGTACGACGACGTCGTACGGTGGGGACGTCACGGCGGCCAGGCTGCCGACCAGGTCGGGGTCGTAGCGAAGGCCTCGGAACGGGGTGAGTTCCAGGCCTCGGCGCTCCGTTGCTTCCGAGTGACCTGCGGTGTTCATCCCGGCATCGTACGTGTGTCAGTGGCGTGCGGGATGATCGGGTGAAAGCGATCGAACGAGGAGCGATGTGGAATGAGCCAGAGCGTCAGGACGAGTCCCGAGGGCAGTGGCCGGGCCCTGAGCGAGGCGTACGACACGGCGCTGCTCGACCTCGACGGGGTGGTGTACGCGGGGGGCAACGCGATCGCCCATGCCGTCGACTCGCTCGCCACCGCGCGTGCGTGCGGGATGCGGCTCGCGTATGTCACGAACAACGCGCTGCGGACGCCCGATGCCGTCGCCGAGCACCTCACCGAGCTGGGGATACCGACCGGCGCCGATGACGTCATCACCTCCGCGCAGGCCGTCGCCCGGCTGATCAGCGAGCAGGTGCCGGCGGGTGCCCGGGTGTTGGTGATCGGCGGGGAGGGGCTGCGGGTCGCGCTGCGCGAGCGCGGGCTCGAGCCCGTCGACTCGGCCGAGGACGGGCCGGTGGCGGTCGTGCAGGGCTACGGCGGTCCCGACCTGGCATGGGGACGGTTCGCGGAGGCCTGTTACGCGATCGCGCGCGGGGTGCCGTGGTTCGCGTCCAACACCGACCTGACGATCCCGAGCGCGCGCGGCATCGCGCCGGGCAACGGCGCGGCGGTGGAGGTCGTACGGATAGCCACCGGAGCCGAGCCTCAGGTGGCGGGCAAGCCGTTGCCGCCCATGCACAAGGAGACGATCCTGCGGACGGGCGCCGAGCGGCCGTTGGTGGTGGGCGACAGGCTGGACACGGACATCGAGGGGGCGTTCAACGGGGAGGTCGATTCGCTGCTCGTCCTGACGGGCGTGACGGACGGCGCGCAGTTGCTCGCCGCGCCGCCGCAGCACCGGCCGACGTACGTCGACGCCGATCTGCGGGGGATGCTCACCGGGCAGCCCGAGGTCACCGGGGCGGGAGACGGCTTCCGGTGCGGGGGGTGGACCGCGACGGCGGGCCGCGACCGGCTGGAACTCGACGGTGACGGCGAGCCCCTGGACGGGCTCCGGGCGCTCTGCGCGGCGGCCTGGACGGCGGCGGGGGACGGCTCCTGCGCGCTGGACGCGGAGAAGGCGCTGGCGCGACTGGGGCTGTGAAGTGGGCGTTCCAGAGGGACTCACCTGACGGGCGGCATGCGAGGGTAGGCTAACCTAACCTCGTGTTGGTCGACAGTCCCCCAGAACAGCGCGCGGAGACCGCCCCCGCGCCCCCAACCCGCCGGGCGATACGGGTCCTTGGGCTCCTCGTCTCGGTGGCGCTCCTGGTGCTCGTCGCCCTGGCGAGCATCGCGATCGGCGCGAAATCGCTGCCGTTGGGGGATGTGTGGCACGGCCTGTTCCATGACTCGGGGACGTACGCGGACGTCGTGGTCGGCGACCGGATCTCCCGTACGGTCCTCGGGCTGCTCGCCGGTGCCGCGCTCGGCCTCTCCGGCGCGGTCCTCCAGGCGCTCACCCGTAACCCGCTCGCGGACCCGGGGCTGCTCGGCATCAACGCCGGCGCCTCGGCCGCGGTCGTCACCGCCATCACCTACTTCGGCGTGACGAGCCTGAGCGGCTACGTCTGGTTCGCGTTCGCGGGTGCGGCCGTCGTCGGCGCGCTGGTCTGGTTCCTGGGCGGCAGCCGGGGTGCCACCCCCGTGCGCCTCGCGCTCGCCGGCACCGCGATCAGCGCCGCGCTCTACGGCTATCTCCAGGCCGTCATGATCATGGACGACGCGGCGCTCTCCAAGATGCGCTTCTGGACGGTCGGTTCACTGGCCTCGGCCACCGGCTCGACCATCACCCAGGTCGCGCCGTTCCTCGCGGTCGGCACGGTGATCTCCCTGTTGCTGGCCCGGCCGCTGAACGCGGTGGCGATGGGCGACGACACCGCGCGTGCCCTCGGCGCGAACCTCAACCGGACCCGGGCGCTCGCCATGCTCTCCGCGACCGTGCTGTGCGGCGCGGCGACCGCAGCCTGCGGCCCGATCGTGTTCGTCGGCCTGATGGTGCCGCATGTGGTGCGCTCGTTCACGGGCCCCGACCTGCGCTGGATCCTGCCGTACGCCACGGTCCTGTCGCCCGTGCTGCTGCTCGGTGCCGACGTGCTCGGCCGGTTGATCGCGCGGCCCGCGGAGCTTCAGGTCGGCATCGTCACCGCAGTTATCGGCGGTCCGGTCTTCATCTACCTCGTACGGCGCCGAAGGACGACTCAGCTGTGAATCCCTCTCGTACGACGGCGGAGGACGGCCCGGCTGTACAGGCTCCCCCCGTGCGGGCCTCCCGTGACCGGGCCGTACGGACCGGTGGCCTCTCCTTCCGCTTCGACCTCCGGGCCTTCACGGTCGTCGTCCTCCTCCTGGTCTGCGCGCTCGCCGCGAGCGTCGTGCTGATCGGTACCGGTGACTTCCCGATCCCGGCCGGTGACGTCCTCAAGACGCTGTTCGGGGGCGGTGACAAGGGCCAGGAGTTCATCGTCAACGAACTGCGGCTGCCGCGCGTCCTCGTCGGGCTGCTGGTCGGCGCCTCGCTCGGTCTCGGCGGTGCGCTGTTCCAGTCCATCTCCCGTAATCCGCTGGGGAGTCCGGACGTGCTCGGTCTCTCGCAGGGGTCGACGGCCGGGGCGCTCGTCATGATCGTGCTGTTCTCCGGCAGCGCGACCGCCGTCACCCTCGGGTCCCTGGTCGGCGGTCTGGTGACCGGGGTCGCGATCTATCTGCTCGCCTGGAAGCAGGGGGTGCACGGGTACCGGCTCGTCCTGGTCGGCATCGGCGTCTCCGCCGTCGTCACCGCGGTCAACGGCTATCTGCTCACGAAGGCCGATCTCGTCGACGCGGCCCGCGCGGTCGTGTGGATGACCGGTTCCCTCAACGGCCGTGACTGGACCCAGGTCTGGCCGCTGCTCGCGCTGTGCGCCGTACTCCTGCCGCTCGTCCTCGCCAACGCGCGCGGGCTGCGGATGATGGAGATGGGCGACGACGTGTCGTATGCCCTCGGGGTGCGTGTCGAGCGCGTACGGCTGCTGCTGTTGGTGGCCGCCGTGCTGCTCACCGCGGCCGCGACCGCCGCCGCCGGACCGGTCGGCTTCGTCGCTCTTACGGCGCCGCAGCTCGCCCGGCGCCTGACCCGCTCGCCGGGTCCGAACCTGGTGCCCTCGCTGTGCATGGGCGCCACCCTGCTGGTCACCGCCGACTGGGCCTCCCAACGGGCGTTCGGCGCCGACCAGTTGCCCGTGGGCGTGGTCACCGGAGTCCTCGGCGGGGTCTACCTGCTGTGGCTGCTGGTCACCGAGCGCAAGGCGGGCCGGATATGAGCAAGCAGAGCAACCAGCGCGGCCTCAGCAGCGGGCTGAACAACCGAAGGAGCACCGTGAACCGCCTGTCCGCCGAGAACGTCACCCTCGCCTACGACCAGCGAGTCATCGCACGCGAGCTGTCGGTGGAGATACCCGACAACTCCTTCACGGTGATCGTCGGCCCGAACGCGTGCGGCAAGTCCACGCTGCTGCGCGCCCTGTCGCGGATGCTGAGGCCGAGCGAGGGCCGGGTGCTGCTCGACGGGCAGGTCATCCAGTCGATGCCGGCGAAGAAGGTCGCGCGCACCCTGGGCCTGCTCCCGCAGTCGTCCATCGCGCCGGACGGGATCACCGTCGGCGACCTCGTGGGCCGCGGCCGGTACCCGCACCAGGGCATCCTGCGCCAGTGGTCCCAGGAGGACGAGCGGGTCGTACAGGAGTCGATGGCGCAGACCGGTGTCGCCGAGCTGGCCGATCGCTATGTCGACGAACTCTCGGGCGGGCAGCGGCAGCGGGTGTGGATCGCGATGGCGCTCGCCCAGCAGACGCCCCTGCTGCTGCTCGACGAGCCGACCACCTATCTGGACATCCAGCACCAGATCGACGTCCTCGACCTGTGCGCCGAACTGCACGAGGAGCAGGGCCGCACGCTGGTCGCGGTGCTCCACGACCTCAACCACGCGGCCCGGTACGCCACCCACCTCATCGCGCTGCGGGAGGGTTCGGTCATCGCGCAGGGCGCGCCGGGCGACATCGTCACGGCCGAACTGGTCGAGGAGGTCTTCGGACTGCGCTGCCAGGTCATCGACGACCCGGAGACGGGGACACCGCTGGTGGTGCCGGCCGCCCGCAAGGCACGCGCGCGTACCGACCTCGACAAAGTGGCCGCTGCAGAAGCCTCCTGAAGCTACCGAAGCCCCCCGAACTACAGAAGCTTCCTGAGGCGGAACAGGTCGAACACGTTGGCCTCCAGCTTCACCCGGCCCGAGCCCCAGGCCTTCGCGAAGTTCAGGCCGCCGTTGACCATGGCCACCAGGTCGTCACCGGCCATGGTCAGCCTGATCTGGGCCTTCTCCGCAGGAAGGCCCTGCACGGTCTCGTCCACCACGATGCGGCCGCCGGACAGCCGCCCGACGAACGTGATGTCGAGGTCGGTGATCCGGCAGCTGACCGAACGGTCCATGGCCGCCGCTGCGCGGACATTCCCGTCGGCCTTCTGCATGTTGTCGGAGAGCTTCTCGAGTGCGACGCGGCACTCTTCGATCGTTGCCATCGTGATCGACGGTACCCCAGGCCGTCGGGGTAGCGTCTGGGCATGAGCGACTCAGTTCCCGAGCCCGAGGCGGCACCCGGGCCGGAGGCAGTACCTGAGGCGGAGCCCGCGGACGACCCCGCCGCCCCCGCGCCCCTGAACGTGGACCGCGCCCCGAGCGGCAACGCCGACGTCGACGCCCAGCTCGGGCGCCTTGCCGACACCGACCACCTCGCCACGGACGGACATGTCGAGGTGTACGAGGATGTACACCGGGGGCTGCGCGACGCGCTCACCGCGCTCGACGCCCGCCCGGGACCTCCGGCGCCCCCAGCGCCGTACACCAATAGGAGCTGAACCGAACGTGGCAGGAGTGGCACGCCGGCGTCTCGACGCCGAGCTGGTCCGGCGGAAGCTCGCGCGCTCGCGGGAGCACGCGAGCCAGTTGATCGCCGCCGGCCGGGTCACCGTGGGCAGGACCGTCGCGACCAAGCCGGCCACCCAGGTGGAGACCGCGGCCGCCATCGTCGTCGTGGCGGACGACGGAGACCCCGACTACGTGTCGCGCGGTGGCCACAAGCTCGCGGGCGCGCTGGAGGTCTTCGTGCCGCGGGGGCTCGTGGTCGAGGGACGGCGGGCGCTGGACGCCGGCGCGTCCACCGGAGGCTTCACCGATGTGCTGCTGCGGGCCGGTGCCACGCAGGTCGTCGCCGTGGACGTCGGGTACGGACAACTCGCTTGGTCTCTGCAGAGCGATGAACGCGTCACCGTCAAGGACCGTACGAACGTACGCGAGTTGACGCTTGAAGCGATCGATGGGGAGCCTGTGGATCTAGTCGTGGGGGATCTGTCCTTCATCCCGCTCGGGCTGGTGCTGCCCGCCCTGGCGCGGTGCACGAAGCCGGACGCGGACCTGGTGATGATGGTCAAGCCGCAGTTCGAGGTGGGGAAGGAACGGCTGGGGAGCGGGGGCGTCGTACGCAGCCCCGAACTCCGGGCCGAGGCCGTGCGCGGAGTCGCCCGCCGGGCGGCCGAGCTGGGGCTCGGGGTGGAGGGTGTCACCGCCAGCCCGCTGCCCGGGCCCTCCGGGAATGTCGAGTACTTTCTGTGGCTGCGGGCCGGCGCACCCGAACTGGACCCGGCCGATGTTGACCGTGCAGTGGCGGAGGGGCCGCGTTGACACAGAACCGAGCTCGTACTGTTTTCCTGCTCGCGCACACGGGACGGCCTGCGGCCATCCGGAGTGCCGAGCTGGTCGTCAAGGGGCTGCTCCAGTCCGGCATCGGAGTGCGCGTCCTGGAGTACGAGGCACGCGACCTGCCGCTTCCCGACGAGGTGGAGACGGTCACCGAGGCCACCCCGCAGTGCCTTGAGGGCTGCGAGCTGCTCATCGTCCTCGGCGGCGACGGCACGCTGCTGCGCGGCGCGGAGTTCGCGCGGGCGTCGGGGGTGCCGATGCTCGGCGTCAACCTCGGCAGCGTGGGGTTCCTCGCGGAGGCCGAGCGGGACGACCTCGACAAGGTCGTGGACCGGGTGGTCACGCGGGCCTACGAGGTCGAGGAGCGGATGACCGTCGATGTCGTCGTGCACAAGAACGGCAACATCGTGCACACGGACTGGGCGCTGAACGAGGCGGCGGTGCAGAAGGCCGGCGCCGAGAAGCTGCTGGAAGTCGTGCTGGAGATCGACGGGCGCCCGGTGACGGGGTTCGGGTGCGACGGGATCGTTTGTGCGACGCCCACCGGGTCCACCGCGTACGCCTTCTCCGCCGGGGGGCCTGTGGTGTGGCCCGAGGTCGAGGCGTTGCTGATGGTGCCGATCAGTGCGCACGCGCTGTTCGCGAAGCCGTTGGTGACCTCGCCGGATTCTGTGTTGGCCGTCGAGGTGTTGCCGCACATCCCCCCGGGGGTTCTGTGGTGTGACGGGCGGCGGACGGTTGAACTGCCTGCCGGGGCCCGGGTCGAGGTGCGCAGGGGTGCTGTGCCCGTGCGGCTGGCTCGGCTGCACCATGCGTCCTTCACCGACCGGCTTGTCGCCAAGTTCGCGTTGCCTGTTTCGGGATGGCGGGGGGCTCCTCACTAGCACGATTGCGTGGGGACACTCCCCCGGGTGACAGGGTGCCTCGCGCTTCTCCCGCCCTACCTCGTAAGGTCTTCACCGTGCTGGAAGAGATGCGGATACGGTCGCTCGGAGTCATCGACGACGCTGTCGTCGAGCTGTCGCCGGGGTTCACCGCGGTGACGGGTGAGACGGGCGCGGGCAAGACCATGGTCGTCACCAGTCTGGGGCTGTTGCTCGGAGGGCGGGCGGACCCGGCGCTGGTGCGGATCGGGGCCAAGAACGCGGTGGTGGAGGGGCGGATCTCCGTCCCTCCGGCCTCCTCCGCCGTGCTGCGGGCCGAGGAGGCCGGTGCCGAGCTGGAGGACGGGACGCTGCTCATCAGCCGTACCGTTTCCGCCGAAGGACGGTCCCGGGCACATCTGGGCGGGCGGTCCGTGCCGGTGGGAGTGCTTGCCGAGCTGGCCGACGAGCTGGTCGCCGTGCACGGGCAGACCGATCAGCAGGGGCTGTTGAAGCAGTCCCGGCAGCGGCAGGCGCTCGACCGGTACGCCGGGGACGCCGTCACCGGGCCGTTGGCCAAGTACGGCGAGGCGTACCGGCGGCTGCGGGCCGTCGCCGTCGAGCTGGACGAGATCACCACGCGTGCGCGTGAGCGGGCCCAGGAAGCCGACATGCTGCGCTACGGCCTCGACGAGATCGCCGGCGTGGAACCGCGGGCCGGCGAGGACGTGGAACTCGCCGCCGAGGCCGAGCGGCTCGGGCACGCGGAGGCGCTCGCGTCCGCCGCGACGGTCGCGCACGCCGCGCTCGCCGGCAATCCCGAGGACCCCGAGGGCATCGACGCGGCGACCCTCGTCGCGGGTGCGCAGCGGGCGCTGGAGGCCGTACGGTCGCACGACTCGGCGCTGGCCTCGCTCACCGACCGGATCGGGGAGATCGGCATCCTGTTGGGCGATGTGGCGGGGGAGTTGGCGGGTTACGCCGACGACCTGGACGCTGATCCGCTGCGGCTGGCCGCCGTCGAGGAGCGGCGGGCCGCGCTCAACGCGCTCACCCGGAAGTACGGCCAGGACATCGCCGCCGTGCTCGCGTACGCCGAGCAGGGGGCGGCCCGGCTGACCGAACTCGACGGCGACGACGAGCGGATCGACGAACTCACCGCCGAGCGGGACGCGCTGCGGGGTGAACTGAGCGGTCTGGCGCAGGCGTTGACCGACGCCCGGACGGAGGCCGCCGCGCGGTTCGCCGCCGCGGTCACCGCCGAGCTCGCCTCCCTCGCGATGCCGCACGCGCGGGTGTCGTTCGAGATCCGGCAGACCGAGGACCCGGAGGGCGTCGAGGTCGGGGGACGTGCGGTCGCCTACGGCCCGTCGGGCGTCGACGAGGTCGAGCTGCTGCTCGCCCCGCACCCCGGCGCTCCGCCGCGGCCCATCGCCAAGGGCGCCTCCGGCGGTGAGTTGTCGCGTGTGATGCTCGCCGTGGAGGTCGTGTTCGCGGGGACCGATCCCGTGCCGACGTATCTCTTCGACGAGGTCGACGCCGGTGTCGGCGGCAAGGCGGCGGTCGAGATCGGTCGACGCCTCGCGAAGCTCGCGAAGACCGCACAGGTCGTGGTCGTCACCCACCTTCCCCAGGTCGCCGCCTTCGCCGACCGGCAGTTGCTGGTCGAGAAGACCAACGACGGGTCCGTGACCCGCTCCGGCGTGAAGGTCCTCGAAGGCGAGGACCGCGTACGGGAGTTGTCCCGGATGCTGGCCGGCCAGGAGGACTCGGAGACGGCCCGCGCACACGCGGAGGAGCTGCTGGCGACGGCACGCGCGGACGGCTGAGCGCTGCGCCGGGAGTACGGCGATGTGCGTCGTGGGTCCCCACCGCGGCGCCATCGCGGCGGAGCCGCGGGCCGACGCTGTATCGCGCCCTTCCGGACGCTGTCGGCCCGCAACCGACTTCACCGGGCCTGCTCGTCGTGCTCCGCATACGGTGGCCCGATGACCGTACGTACCTCTCGCACCGCCTCCCTCGCGCTCGCCGCCGCCGTCACCGGGACGACCCTGGTCGCCTTGCGCGGCAAGGGACTTGGGGACGGGTGGGAGCGGAAGAACCATGCCGGCCGGACCGTCGGCCCGTACGCGGCCCCGGCTGTCGTCGCCGGAACTGCCCTTGCGGCAGCGCGCGTTCGGCCGGCCGCCGGGTTCGCGGTGCCGGCGGCGGGGGCGTGCGGTGGGTACGACGACGTGGCCGGCACGGGTGACCCGCGGCGGGGTTTCCGGGCGCGTCTCTCCGCCCTCCGGGAGGGTGAAGTCACCAGCGGGGCAGTCGAGTTGTTCGGTATCTCGGCCGCGGGACTGGTTGCCGGGGCGCTGCTCAAGGAGCGGTCCTTCGGCAAGGTGCTCGCGGGTGTGATGGTCGCGGGCGCGGCGCACTTCGTGAACCTCGTGGACGTACGCCCCGGTCGGGCCGCCGGCGCCGTACTCGCCCTCGCCGCGCCGGGGTTGCTGCGCCGGGGGCCCGGAGCGGAACCGGCCGCCGCCGCGATCGGAGCCGCCGGTGCCACCCTCCCGGACGACCTCGGCGAGCGGACGATGCTCGGCGACGCGGGGGCGCATGCCCTGGGTGCGGTGCTCGGCGCGGCCGTGGTCGCCGGCAACGGACGGGCCGGGCTGGTGGCGCATGCCGCCGCTGTCGTGGCCGCGGCCGTCTGAGGCGATCAGGTGAGCGAGTTCGCACGCTCGGTGTGAAGGAGGTTCGGTGTGAAGGACGCTCAGTATGAAGGAGGCGTACGCCTTCACTCGTACGGGTGACATACCCCGCCTGTGTTGCCCTCCCGTACGGCCCCCGCCGCCTCCGGCGTTGTCGGAACACCCGTACGTGCTGGCATCCTTGAGACGGAACGCGTAGGAAGCGTGCGGTACACCCCCTCCGCCCGATCCTTCTGTACTTTCTTCGTGACCGCCCGTCGCCGAACCAGGAGCCCCGGCCACGTGACCCCCGTGAGCAGCCACTCACCGCACGGCCAGTCGCCGCTGCGCACCGTGCAGGTGCTCGGCGGGGGCGACGCCGCCAGCAGCGCGCATGTGCGCTCCCTGGCCTCCGGGCTCGTCGCACGGGGCGTGCGGGTGACGGTGTGCGCCCCCACCGAGGCCGATCACACCTACGACTTCACGGGCGCCGGTGCCGAACATGTGCACGTGCCGCGCAGCAGCGACCCCTCGTCCGTGGCGGCCCTGCGGGCGGCCTGCGCGGACGCCGACCTGGTGCACGCGCACGGGCTGCACGCCTCCTTCCGCGCCGTCCTAGCGCTCAGCGGCCGCCGCACCCCGCTCGTCGTGACGTGGCACAACCGCGCCCATGCCGAAGGTGCGCGGGCCCATCTGCTGCGGCTGTTGGAGCGGCGGGTGGTGAAGGCCGCCGTGGTCGTCCTCGGGGCGACGTCCGATCTGGTCGACCGGGCCCGGCGGACCGGCGCCCGGGACGCCCGCCTCGCCGCCGTCGCCCTGCCGAGCCCGCGCCGGGCCGCCGTGGACCACGACGACCCCGACCGGCTGAGCCCCAAGCTGCGGGCCGAACTCGGCGTCGCCGACCGCCCGTTGCTCATCGCGGTCGGCTCGCTCGACCGGCAGCGCGGCTACGACACGCTCCTGGACGCCTCGCGCGGCTGGTGCCGCCTCGATCCGGCGCCGTTGCTCGTGATCGCGGGGGAGGGGCCGCTGCGGGGCGATTTGCAGCGGCGGATCGAGGACGAGGAGCTGCCGGTGCGGCTCATCGGCCGGCGTGACGACGTCGGCGAACTCCTCGCCGCCGCCGATCTCGCACTCCTGCCCAGCAGTTGGGAGTCCCGCTCGGTGATCGTCCAGGAGGCCCTCCACGCCCGCGTGCCGCTCGTCGCGACCGCCGTCGGCGGCATCCCCGAACTCGTCGGCGACGCCGCCGCCCTCGTCCCCTACGGCGACGCGAAGGCCCTCGCCGACGCGGTCACCGGACTCCTGCGCGACCCCGAACGCCGTGAACTGCTGCGGGAGAAGGGCGCCCGGCAGGCCGCCACTTGGCCCACGGAGGACGAGACGGTCGCCCAAGTGCTCAGCGTCTACGACGAGTTGACCCAGCCGCTGCCGCTGACCTGAGCGCGACCGCTACGGAATGAGCCTGCGGGAGAAGGGCGCCCGACAGGCCGCCACTTGGCCCACCGAGGACGAGACGGTCGCCCAAGTGCTCAGCGTCTACGACGAGTTGACCCAGCCGCTGCCGCTGACCTGAGCGCGACCGCTACGGAATGAGCCTGCGGGAGAAGGCTGCCACTTGGCCCACCGAGGACGAGACGGTCGCTCAAGTCCTGAGCTTCTGCGACGAGTTGACCGAGCACCTGCCTGAGCTGGACCGCTACGGCACGAGCCTGCGCGCCCGCAGTGCCAGGCTCAACGCCAGTACCGTCTGCGGGTCTTCGAGGTCCGTGCCGAGCAACTCACCGATGCGGGCGAGCCGGTTGTAGAGGGTCTGCCGGTTGAGGTGCAGTTCGCGGGCCGTCTCCGCCTTGCGGCCCGCGTGCGCCAAGTACGTTTCCAGCGTGGGCAGTAGGGGCGGTTTCGAGCGGTTGTCGTGGTCGCGGAGCGGGCCGATCGCGCGGTCCACGAAGGCCGCCAGGTCGGGGTGGTCGCGCAGCCGCCACAGCAGCAGCTCGATGTCCAGGCGCCGGGCGTCGTACCAGGGGCGGTCGGACAGGCCCTGGGCCGCCGTCGCCGTCTCGGCCGCGTGCCGCAGTCCCGCCGACGCCGCCGCCCAGCCGCCGGCCACCCCGACGACCACGATCGGCGGCTGCGCGCCCGGGCGTTGCATCCCGGCCCGCTCCACGCCCGCCCGCAGTGCCGCCGCGACCCGGTCCGCGACCGCCGACCGCTCCGACTCCGAGCGCAGGCCGAGGAGGAGGGGGACGCGGCCCTCGACCGGTCGTACGCCCAAAAGGACGGGGACTCCCACCGAGGCCAGCTCTTCCGCGACCGCGCGGGCCAGGACCGCCCAGCCGCCGCCGGGGGAGGCCAGCGCGTCGCCGAGGCGCATCACCACCGGCAGCAGCGGGCTGGTGCCGGGCTTGAAGCCCAGTACCCGGGCCTGGGCCGGGGCGTCCTCGGCGGCGATGCGGCCCTCGGCGAGGTCGGTGAGGAAGTCGCCGCGTCCGCGGGCCGCCAGCTCCTCCTCCTGGCGGGCCTGCATCAGGACCACGGCCAGGATGCCCGCGGCCCGTTCGGCGGCGATCCGGTGCACGGGGGCGAGGGGAGCGCGGACCGGGAGGAGGACGATCCGTGCCCGCACCGAACCCGTACCGGGACCGCCCCCGGGCACGTCCACCACCACCGAACCGGCCGACGGCGAGGCCTCCTTGTGCGGGCCGCGCAGTCCCTCCCACACCTGGAGCGGGTCGGCGCCCTCGGGTCCGGACCCCGCCGCGTACAGGAGTTGGCCGTCCGGCGTCTCCAGGAACACCGGGTTGCCGCTGAAGTCGGCCAGGATGCCCAGGACTTGGGGGATTCCGCCGCCGCCGAGCAGGGCCTGAGTGCAACGGCGGTGGACCTCCTCGGCCTGCTGGAGCAGCGCGTAGTGGCCGTTGACGATCTCGGTGTGGATCTCCTCGGTGACCGCTACGAACGGCACCTCGCGGTGTAGCTGGACCAGTGGGAGGCCGGTCGCCCGGGCCGTCTCGACGAGGGTGGCGGGGAGCCGGGTGAAACGCGGGCCGAGTTCGACGACCAGGGCCGCGATGCCGCGCTCGGCCAGGGTGCGGACGAACGCGCGCTGCTCCGCCGGGCGCGTGCCGAGGCCGTAGCCCGTGGTCAGGAGGAGTTCGCCGCCCTTGAGGAGGGAGGCGATGTTCGGGACCTCGCCCGCGTGCACCCACCGCACGGTCCGCTGCAACCGGTCGGCGCCCGCCAGGATCTCCGGCAGCCCACTGCGCAGCCCGGGCAGCTCCAGCGCCCGCTGAACGGTGATGCCGGCGCCCTGGCTGTCGAATGTGCTGTCCGTACGGCTGTCCATGAAGCGGACGCTACCTGCGCGGATGCCCTCAGCACATCTCGGGCTAGGCGGGCGCGATGTTGTGGTTGAAGCGGAAAACGTTGTCGGGGTCGTACTCCCGCTTCACCGCCGCCAGCCGCCGGGTGTTCTCGGCGCCCAGGCCCGCCGTCACGCGGTCCGTGCCCTCGTCGCCGACGAAGTTGAGGTAGACCGCTCCGGTGCTCCAGGGCTGGACCCGGGCGCGGACGTCCTTGACCCAGGCGATGCAGCGTTCGTCGTCGGCCGGGTCCTCCCAGATGCCGAAGGGGTGCACGGCCCAGGGCGCGTCCCGGTACGGCACGGGGAACTCGGCGGGGCCGGAGGCGATGGCGCCGCCCTGCGGGAACAGCACGTGCTGGGTGCCGGTGGGGACCGGCATGCTCTCGCCGAGCGCGCAGTACACGTCCGCGAGCCCGTCGGGCGCGCCCGTCAGATACTCGGCCGACCAGTAGTTCCGCAGGTTCGGCGGATCGTCGAGCATCATCTGGAACTGGGTGTACGGCAGCGCGGTGACGATCTCGACCTCGTGCGGCAGCGCCAGCAGCGGCTGGGCGAGCTTGCGCAGGTCCTCCTCGGCCCCGGCGTAGGTGAGGAGCGCGCCGCACAGCCGCGTGCCGACCAGGTGCTCGGGCACGAACTCCTCGGGCGGGCCGGTGAGATAGATGACTCCGCCGCTCGCCTCCTGCGGGCCGGTCTCGATGATCTCGCGGTAGGTGCGGACCACGTCCGGGCCGTGCTCGGGGTCGTACATCATCAAGGCGACGGAGAACCGGGGCAGTTCGTGCAGTCTCAGGGTGAGCGCGGTGGCGATGCCGAAGTTCCCGCCGCCGCCGTGCAGGGCCCAGAACAGCTCCGGGTTCTCCTCGGCGCTCGCGTGGACCACGCGCGCGTCGGCGGTCACCAGGTCGACGCCGAGGAGGTTGTCCACGGCGAGCCCGAAGGCGCGGTCCAGCCAGCCGGTGCCGCCGCCCAGGACGAAGCCGCCGACCCCGGTCGTGGAGACCCGGCCGCCGGTGGTGGCGAGGCCGTGTTCCTGGGTCGCGGCGTCCAGCTCGCTCATGGTGGCCCCGCCCGCGATCCGTACCGCCCGGGCCGCCGGGTGGACGGTCACCTCGCGCATATGGCGCAGGTCCACGACGAGCGCCCCGTCGCCCACCGCCATGCCCGCGACGCTGTGCCCGCCGCCGCGCACCGCGATCGGCAGATCCAGCTCACGCCCGAAGCGAACCGCCCGTACGACGTCGGCCTCGTCCACGCACTGTGCGATCACGGCGGGTCGCCGGTCGATCATCGCGTTGAAGACGAGCCGGGCGTCGTCGTAACCCTGATCCCCCGGGGCGAACACGTCGCCGACCAGATCCTCGCGCAACGCGACAAGGGCCGCGCCCGCCGTCGAGAGGGAAGCCATGGCCGTCCCCTTTCAGAAAGGGACAAAAGTGGTGGTTCCAGCGTAGGCGTGCTCGGCCCGGCAGTCGCGCTGTGGGTTCACCCAACCGTCCCTGACATGGCACTGACAGCTCGGTTTCGAAGGTCATATCGTTGGCCGGCGATCACGGGAATTGTTCATAGAGGGGGGAATGTGATGCCACGTCAGACGTTCCGGAGAACGCCGCTCCCGGTGTGTCTGCTCGCCCTGTTGACGCTGCTGGCCCTGGTGACGACGGCGGGCCGGGCGCACGCGGCGGGTGCCACCGCCGCCGGCTCGTTCTCCGAGTCCGAGCTGTGGGACTCGACCGACAGCGACGCCTACGCGAGCTTCCATGTGCAGGGCCTCGGGGTGATCCCCCAGGGGATCGTGCCGCCCGCCGGAGGCGCGGCCCTGCCCGCCGATGTGGTGCTCACCTTCACCGAGGGCCGCTTCACCCTGGGGGACGGCGGACCGAAGGACCTGCTCGTCCGGCGCAGCGTGGACGCGGGCGTCACCTGGTCCGCGAGCGCCGTCGTGGTCCCACAGGACGCGGTGCAGAGCTGGGGCGACCCGACGCCGGTGGTGGACCGGCAGACCGGCCGGGTCTCCCTGTTCTGGAAGGGCGACGGCTCGAACATCTACGTAAAGCACAGTGACGACGCCGGGGCCACCTGGTCGGCCACCGAGGACCTGACCCCGCTGTTCGCCTCGAACCCGTACGGCTGGACCCGCGACGCCCCGATCCCGGGCCACGGCATCCAGCTGAGCAGCGGCCGGCTCCTGATGCCCGTCATGCACCGCGCCGCCAGCACCGCCACGGACGCCAACTACGGCGTGGACATGCTGTACAGCGACGACCACGGCACCACCTGGCACCGAGGCTCCCCGCTCATGGACGCCACCTATCCCGTCAACGAGAGCCGTATCTACGAACGCTCCGACGGAGCGGTCGTCCTCAACGGCCGCTGGGGTTCAGGCGGCACCCGCTACCGCATCACCTCGACCAGCACCGACGGCGGACTGACCTGGTCCGCACCGGCGATCGACGGCGCGACCGGCACCTTCAGCTCGGTCGACGCGGGCATGCTGAACTACACCAGCGGCACGGTCGACCGACTCCTCTTCTCCCGCCCGGACTCCTCCGCCCGCGAGAACATGACCGTCTCGATCTCCTACGACGACGGAGCGAGCTTCCGCTACAGCCGCGTGGTCGACCCGGGCACGTCCTACTACTCCGACCTGGCACGCCTCTCCGACGGCACGATCCTGCTGGTCTACGGCCGGGACGGCACCGTGGCCAACTACCCCGAGCGCATCGCCGTCGCCCGCTTCGACCTCGCCTGGCTGACCAAGGGCCGGGACAGCCTCGCCACCGGCCCCGGCTTCACCCAGCAGTCGTACGAGATGGCCACCTCGGCCGCCCGCACCGACACGGGCGCGGCTGTGCCGATCCTGACGGACGCCAACGCCACAGGCGGCAAGGCCCTGCGCTACGGCGCGTCCGCCGTCGGCAACTACGTCGACGTCCCCTTCACCGTCACGCAGGCGGGCGACTACCAGGTCTCCGCGCGCTTCCATCGCAGCTTCGGCCAGGGGCAGATACGCGCGAGCGTCGACGGAACCACGCTGAGTCAGGGCCTGTTCGACCCGACGCTGACCTCCGGCTCCGACACCTACGACATCGACGGCTACCAGGTCTACCCGTTGGGCTCGACGACCCTGGCCGCCGGGCAGCACACCGTCCGCTTCACCCTGGCCGCCGTCGGGCGGGCCAGCGGAAAGGCCATCGCCCCCGACCAGTTGACCCTCGTCTCGGGCGGCGAGCCCGCCGATGTGCCCACCACGGTGTCGGACAACGACTTCATCCCGGGCTTCGACACCCTCTCCGGCACCTGGACCGACGTGAACTCGCTCAGCGGCGCCTATGGCAACAGCCATGACACGCACGCCGCCGGAACCGGCACCGCCAGTGTGGAGTTCCGGCCCGATGTGCCGATGAACGGCGTGTACGAGGTCGCCGCCTGGTTCAAGTCGGCCTCGGGCCAGGCGTCCAACGCCTCCTATGTGATCGACCACGCCGACGGCCAGACGGCGGTGACGGTCAACGAGGCGTCCGGCGGCGGGCGTTGGGTACGGCTCGGCGAGTTCGCGTTCACCGGTGGCGGCGACGCCACGGTGACCCTGTCGGACAACGCGGACGGCACGATCGTCGCCGACGCCGTCCGGCTCTCCTACCGGGGTGCCGTCACCGACAACGGCTCGTCCGGCTTCAGCACGGTCTCCGGCACCTGGAACGCCGGGACCACCGTCACCGGGTACCAGGGGGCGAACTACCTCACCCACGCCGCGGGTACCGGTACTTCGGCCGTGCGCTGGCAGACCGACGTACCGACGACCGGGACCTACGACGTGTCCGTCTGGTACACCGACAACGCCAACCGCGCGGACAACGCGCCCTACACCGTCACGGATGCCGACGGCTCCACGCTGGTGCCCGTCAACCAGCAGGTGGACGGCGGCCGTTGGATCTCCCTGGGCAAGTATTCGTTCACCGCCGGAAGCAAGGCCGTCGTCCAACTCTCGGACGACGCCGACGGATACGTCGTGGCCGACGCCGTGCGGATCACGGCCCAGGGGCTGGTCGCCGACAACGACGACCCCAGCACCTACAGCGTGGTCTCCGGCACCTGGAACCCGGCATCGACTGTCAAGAACTACTGGGGGACGAGCTACCGCACCCACGCCGCGGGCACCGGGACCTCGGTCGTGCGCTGGCAGTCGAACGTGCCGGCGAGCGGGGTGTACGACGTGGCCGTCTGGTACACGGCCGACGCCAACCGGGCGACCAACGCCCCCTACACCGTGAGATACCCGGGCGGCTCCGCCGTCGTCCGCGTCGACCAGACCGAACGCGGCAACCGGTGGGTGTCGTTGGGCAGTTTCCCGTTCACGGCCGGGACCCCGGCCGTCGTGGAACTCTCCGACGACGCCAACGGATACGTCGTGGCCGACGCGGTCCGCTTCATCGGCTAGGCCAGGACCAGTACGACGCGCGCTCAGCCGCCGTAGGCCCCCGAAGCCGTCAGTCGCAGTGCCGTGTCGATCAGTGGCACGTGGCTGAAGGCCTGCGGGAAGTTGCCGACCTGGCGTTGCAGGCGCGGGTCCCACTCCTCGGCCAGCAGGCCCAGGTCGTTGCGGAGCGAGAGGAGCTTCTCGAAGAGCTTGCGGGCCTCGTCGACGCGGCCGATCATCGCGAGGTCGTCGGCCATCCAGAACGAGCAGGCCAGGAACGCGCCCTCGTCGCCGGGGAGTCCGTCGACGCCCTCGTCCTCGCCCGAGGTCGGGTAGCGCAGGATGAAGCCGTCCGGCGTGGACAGCTCGCGCTGGATCGCCTCGATCGTGCCGATCACGCGCTTGTCGTCCGGGGGCAGGAAGCCCATCTGCGGGATGAGAAGCAGCGAGGCGTCCAGCTCCTTCGAGCCGTACGACTGCGTGAAGGTGTTGCGTTCCTTGTCGTAGCCGCGCTCGCACACGTCCCGGTGGATGTCGTCGCGCAGTTCGCGCCACTTCTCCAGCGGGCCGTCCGCGTCGCCCGACTCGATCAGCTTGATCGTGCGGTCGACCGCGACCCAGGCCATCACCTTCGAGTGCACGAAGTGGCGGCGCGGGCCGCGCACCTCCCAGATGCCCTCGTCGGGCTCGTCCCAGTGCTTCTCCAGGTAGCGGATCAGCTTGAGTTGGAGGAGGGAGGCGTAGTCGTTGCGGGCCAGGCCGGTCATGTGGGCCAGGTGCAGGGCCTCGGTGACCTCGCCGTACACGTCCAGCTGGAGCTGGTGCGCGGCGCCGTTGCCGACCCGGACCGGGCCGGAGTTCTCGTAGCCCGGCAGCCAGTCCAGCTCCGCCTCGCCGAGCTCGCGCTCGCCGGCGATGCCGTACATGATCTGCAGGTTCTCCGGGTCGCCGGCGACCGCGCGCAGGAGCCACTCGCGCCAGGCGCGGGCCTCCTCGCGGTAGCCGGTGCGCAGGAGCGAGGAGAGGGTGATGGCCGCGTCGCGGAGCCAGGTGTAGCGGTAGTCCCAGTTGCGGACGCCGCCGATCTCCTCCGGGAGGGAGGTGGTGGGCGCGGCGACGATGCCGCCGGTCGGGGCGTACGTGAGGGCCTTGAGCGTGATCAGGGAGCGGACGACGGCCTCGCGGTAGGGGCCGTGGTACGTGCACTGGTCGACCCAGTCGCGCCAGAACTCCTCGGTCGCCACCAGGGACTGCTCCGGCTCGGGGAGCGGCGGCGGCTGCTTGTGCGAGGGCTCCCAGGAGATCGTGAACGCGATGCGGTCACCCGGCGCGACCGTGAAGTCCGCGTACGTGGTGAGTTGCTTGCCGTAGGTCTCCGCCGATGTGTCGAACCACACCGAGTCGGGGCCCGCGACGGCGACCGTGCGGCCCTCGTGCTTGTGCACCCACGGGGTTACCCGGCCGTAGGAGAAACGCATCCGGAGGGTCGAGCGCATCGGGACGCGGCCGGAGATGCCCTCCACGATGCGGATCAGCTGGGGGGCGCCGTCACGAGGGGGCATGAAATCGGTCACGCGGACCGTGCCTCGCGGGGTGTCCCACTCGGACTCCAGGATCAGCGAGTCGCCGCGGTAGCCGCGCCGGACCGCGCGGGGCGGCGGCGCGTCGGCGGCGTGGGCCGGGCCCAGCCGCCAGAAGCCGTGTTCCTCGGTGCCGAGCAGACTGGCGAAGATGGCATGGGAATCGAATCGGGGCAGGCACAGCCAGTCCACCGATCCGTCCCGGCAGACCAGGGCAGCGGTCTGCATGTCTCCGATGAGTGCGTAATCTTCGATGCGCCCGGCCACGTGCAACTCCAGTCGAACGGCCACGTCGCCCCACGGGAAAAAAGGGGGCGGTCGCTGTGTGCGGTCAAGGGATCGTTTGTAGTGCGTCGTTGAGCCATGAAGCAAATGGGGGTCGTTGCTCAACGAACTGACGAGCTCTCGTTGTTCCGGGTTGTACGGGCGGGGGTGGTGCCGTGTTCCGGACCGGCTCGGCAGCGAGTGTCCGAGCAGGATACGACGCACGTAGATGATCTGTGTGCCGCTCTCGCCAACGGACCTGGGCCGAACGGGTGAGCAACGGGTGAGAAGCAGGTAACCAGGGCGCGTCCGGGTCGACGTGAGCCGTGTGTGTGTCGAGGTGAGCGCGGAGCGTGGCCGGAAGCCATCTCCTCCGGGCGCTGATACCCTGGTAGCCCGTGGACCGGTGGGCAGGAAACCCCCGAACCGCAGCGACGGCTCCTCCAGAAAAACCCGGGTTCACCGGGCGGGCAGCCGCACCGCACCCCAGACCGCGACCACGGGAGCCCCCTCTTGGCCATGCCGCCCGCTGCTTTCCGAAACAGCAACACCACGACGACCAAGCACATCTTCGTCACCGGGGGTGTCGCCTCCTCACTCGGCAAGGGCCTCACCGCCTCCAGCCTCGGCATGCTCCTGAAGGCGCGGGGCCTGCGCGTCGTGATGCAGAAGCTCGACCCGTATCTGAACGTCGATCCCGGCACGATGAACCCCTTCCAGCACGGTGAGGTCTTCGTCACCAACGACGGCGCCGAGACCGACCTCGACATCGGACACTACGAGCGCTTCCTGGACCGCGACTTGGACGGCAGTGCCAATGTCACTACAGGCCAGGTCTACTCGACGGTGATCGCCAAGGAGCGGCGCGGCGAGTACCTGGGCGACACCGTGCAGGTCATCCCGCACATCACCAACGAGATCAAGCACCGCATCCGGCGTATGGCGACCGACGAGGTCGACGTCGTCATCACCGAGGTCGGCGGCACGGTCGGCGACATCGAGTCGCTGCCGTTCCTGGAGACGGTCCGCCAGGTCCGCCACGAGGTCGGCCGGGACAACGTGTTCGTGGTCCACATCTCTCTCCTGCCGTACATCGGCCCCTCGGGAGAGCTGAAGACGAAGCCCACCCAGCACTCGGTTGCGGCCCTGAGGAACATCGGTATCCAGCCGGACGCGATCGTGCTGCGCTCCGACCGCGAGGTGCCGACCGCGATCAAGCGCAAGATCTCGCTGATGTGCGACGTCGACGAGGCCGCCGTCGTCGCCTGCCCCGACGCGCGCTCGATCTACGACATCCCCAAGACCGTGCACACCGAGGGCCTGGACGCCTACGTCGTCCGCAAGCTGGACCTGCCGTTCCGCGACGTGGACTGGACGACCTGGGACGACCTGCTCGACCGCGTCCACAACCCGCTGCACGAGATCAACCTCGCGCTGGTCGGCAAGTACATCGACCTGCCCGACGCCTACCTCTCGGTCACCGAGGCGCTGCGCGCAGGCGGCTTCGCCAACAAGGCCCGGGTGAAGATCAAGTGGGTCACCTCGGACGACTGCAAGACCCCGGCCGGCGCCGCCAAGCAGCTCGGTGACGTGGACGCGATCTGCATCCCCGGCGGCTTCGGCGACCGCGGCGTGTCCGGCAAGGTCGGCGCCATCCAGTACGCCCGCGAGCACAAGATCCCGCTGCTCGGCCTGTGCCTGGGCCTCCAGTGCATCGTGATCGAGGCCGCGCGCAACCTCGCCGGCATCGCGGACGCCAACTCCACCGAGTTCGACGCGGCCACCGGCCACCCGGTCATCTCCACCATGGCCGAGCAGCTCGACATCGTCGCCGGCGAGGGCGACATGGGCGGCACCATGCGCCTGGGCATGTACCCGGCCAAGCTCGCCGAGGGCTCCATCGTGCGCGAGGTGTACGACGGCAAGGAGTACGTCGAGGAGCGCCACCGCCACCGCTACGAGGTGAACAACGCCTACCGCGCCGAGCTGGAGAAGAAGGCCGGCCTGCAGTTCTCCGGCACGTCCCCGGACGGCAAGCTGGTGGAGTACGTGGAGTACCCGCGCGAGGCCCACCCCTACCTCGTCGCGACCCAGGCCCACCCCGAGCTGCGCTCCCGTCCGACCCGGCCGCACCCGCTCTTCGCGGGCCTGGTCAAGGCGGCCGTGGCACGCAAGACGGGCAAGTAGTACGAAGGTTGTACGGTGACCGGGGTGCGCGCCTTCAAGAGGTGCGCACCCCGGCCGTTTTGTATGTGACGTTCGTGTACGTGTGGAGGGACAGCGCATGACCATCAGGGACACCCCGGAGGAGTGGGAGATCCGGGCGACCGCGACCCCCTTCGTCGGCAACAAGACCTCCGTGCGCACCGACGACGTGGTCATGCCCGGCGGCGCGGTCGTGCACCGCGACTACCAGGTCCACCCCGGCTCCGTGGCCGTCCTCGCCCTCGACGAGCAGGACCGGGCGCTGCTCATCCGGCAGTACCGCCACCCCGTGCGGCAGAAGCTGTGGGAGATCCCGGCCGGACTGCTCGACATCCCCGGCGAGAACCCGCTGCACGCCGCCCAGCGCGAGCTGTACGAGGAGGCGCACGTCAAGGCCGAGGACTGGCGGGTGCTGACCGACGTCTACACCACGCCCGGCGGCTGCGACGAGGCCATCCGCATCTTCCTGGCCCGCGATCTCTCCGAGGCCGAGGGAGCGCGCTTCGAGGTCGAGGACGAGGAGGCCGACATGGAGCACGCGCGGGTGCCCCTCGACGACCTCGTCCGCGGGGTCCTCGCCGGCGAGCTGCACAACAACTGCCTCGCCGTCGGCGTCCTCGCCCTGGTCGCCGCGCGGCACGGCGACGGCGTCGAGGCGCTGCGCCCCGCCGACGCGCCGTGGCCCGCGCGTCCCTTCGAGTCCTGAACCCAACGCGGCCCTCCCTTCGGCCCTTTGGTGTGACGATCGGCTGATCCGATCGGGGGATGTGCCCGCCGCGCTCCGCACGGTTCGTCGCAGAGCGTGAACTAGGCTCTGGAATCACCCGATCCGGAGTCCCGGCGGGCTATGCGCGTGCAGTGGGACGGGAGTGTGGCCCGTGACGGATCAGGCGGTGGACACCGGCGGCGTGAGGCTGTCCGAGGACACTTCTGCCGAGGGTCAATTCCTGGGCCGGGCAAGAGAGTTGAAGGAGCTGCGCGCCGACATCGAGCGCGCCGGCCTGGACACCATCGCGGGCCGCAAGGCCCCCCGCGCCCGGGTCCTCCTCATCGCCGGCAAGCCCGGCTCCGGCCGTACCGCGCTGGCCGAGGAACTCGCCCGACAGGTCGCTGACCGTTACGACGCCGGTGTGTTCCGGGCCCGCCTGAGCGAACCCGACGGCACCCCCGTCCCCACCGAGCGCACCGCCCGCGAACTGCTCACCGCCCTCGAACTGCCGACCCCGGCCGGCGCCTCCGAGGACGACCTCTCGGACATCCTGCGCGAAGCCCTCACCGACCGGCGGGCACTGCTCCTGCTCGACGACGCGGCCGACGCCGAGCAGGTCGACGCGCTGCTGCCGGACTCCCCGGACTGCCTGGTCGTCGCCGTCTCCGGCGGCCCGCTCACCGGCATCGCCGACGTCCGCCCCTGCACCCTGGGCGGCCTCGACACCAAGTCCGCGCTGGAACTGCTCACCCGGTACACCGGCGCGGTCCGCGTCACCGTCGACCCGCTGGCCGCCGAGGGCCTGGTCGAGGTGTGCCGCACCCAGCCCGCCGCGCTCACCCTGGCCGGCGGCTGGCTAGCCGCCCGCCCGCAGGCGGCCGTCGCCGACCTCGCCAAGCACCTGCACGCCGAGAGCGACGAGGGCACCCCGCTGAGCCGCGTCTTCGGGCTCGTCTACGGCTCGCTGCCCAGCCCCGCCGCCCGGATACTGCGACTGCTCTCCCTCGCCCCGGCCGGCCTGGTCGACCCGCAGACCGCCTCCGCGCTGGCCGGCTGCTCGGTCAACGGCGCCCGCGCCACCCTGGACGACTTCGTCACCGCGGGCCTGCTGCGGGCCCTGGACTCCCCGCTGCCGCAGTACGAGGTCCCCGGCTGTCTCCAGCCCCTCCTGCACGCCCTCGCCGAGACCCAGGACCGCCCGGCCGAACTCCAGCTCGCCCGCGCCCGCATGCTGGAGCGGACCGTACGGCTGCTCCAGTCCTGCCGCGCCATCACCGAGACCGACAGCCCCCAGGCCAAGGAAAAACTCCTCGGCATGCCCAGCTCGCTGCGCTTCCCGAACCCCCGGGCCGCCGCCGACTGGCTGCGCCTGAGCCAGCCCGCCCTGCTGGCCGCCGCCCGCCTCGCGGTCGCCGACGGCGAACTCGACACGCTGGCACGCCGGTTGATGTCCCAGCTGGTGCGCGCGATGGTCGCCCACTTCGGCACCCAGGCCGCCGCCCCGGAGCTCTACGGCATCCACCGCCTCGTCCTCGACGTGGCCGAGCGCCGCAACCTGCCCCGCGAGCAGGCCGCCGCGCTGCTGAACCTCGCCGATCTGGACGCGCAGACCGGCCGTACGACCGAGGCGCTGGCCCGCTACCGGGCCGCGCTGGACGCCGGACGCGAAGCGAACGACCCGTATGCGACCGGCCGCGCGATGGAATCCGTAGGCGGCGCGCACCAGGAGCTCGGGGACTACGACCGGGCCGCCGACTGGTTCGGCCGCGCGCTGGCCCAGCGGCTGGCCCGGGACGAGCGCGCGGAGGCCGCCCGGCTCTACGGCCGGATCGGCGCCGCGCACACCTACGCGGGCCGCTACGGCGAGGCGCTGCGGAACTGGCGGGCGGCCGTCGCCGGGTACCGCAAGAACGGTGATGTGCCCGCCCAGGCACGGGCGTTGAGCGAGCTGGCCCGGGTCCAGGAGTACGCGGGCCGCCCCGAGGAGTCGCTGCTCACCTGCCACGAGGCCGTCGAGTGGGCGCGCCGCGCGGAGGACGTACGACTCCAGGCCGCGTTGCAGTTGCGGCTGGCCGACACCCTCGACCGGCTGGGCGACCCGGCGTCCGCCGCGCTGCACCGCGGGACGGCCGAGCGGATGCTCGGCGAGGAGCTCCAGGAGGGCGATCCCGCCCCCGAATCCCTGGAACATGACGCTAACGCCTGCGAAATCCGTAGTACATCCGCTGAAGATTGATGCATTGAAAGGCTAGACACCGAGAACGCCTTCATTAAACTGGCTCTGCCGCACCTTCTCCTGCGGTCTCCCGGTGCGCTCATGCATGTCCGGGTATGAGATGTATTGCCCCACACCCTCTGAGCCAAGGACCGTGATCCACGTGAAGGTCGGCATCCCCCGCGAGGTCAAGAACAACGAGTTCCGGGTGGCCATCACACCCGCCGGCGTGCACGAGCTGGTGCGCCACGGCCACCAGGTCGTCATCGAGCGGAACGCCGGCGTCGGCTCCTCGATCCCGGACGACGAGTACGTGGCGGCGGGCGCCAAGGTCCTCGCCACCGCCGACGAGGTCTGGGCCACCGCCGATCTGCTGCTCAAGGTCAAGGAGCCCATCGCCGAGGAGTACCACCGCCTCCGCAAGGACCAGACGCTCTTCACGTACCTGCACCTGGCCGCCTCCAAGGAGTGCACCGACGCGCTCATCGAGTCCGGCACCACCGCGATCGCCTACGAGACCGTCGAGCTGCCCGGCCGCGCCCTGCCGCTGCTCGCCCCGATGTCCGAGGTCGCGGGCCGGCTCGCCCCGCAGGTCGGCGCCTACCACCTGATGCGCTCGGTCGGCGGCCGCGGGGTGCTCCCCGGCGGTGTCCCCGGCACCCAGCCCGCGCGGGCCGTCGTCATCGGCGGTGGTGTCTCCGGCTGGAACGCGACGCAGATCGCCGTCGGCATGGGCTTCCACGTCACGCTGCTCGACCGCGACATCAACAAGCTCCGCGAGGCCGACAAGGTCTTCGGCACCAAGGTCCGGGCGATCATGTCCAACTCCTTCGAGCTGGAGAAGGCCGTCCTGGACGCCGATCTCGCCATCGGCGCGGTGCTCATCCCGGGTGCCAAGGCACCGAAGCTCGTCACCAACGAACTCGTGTCGCGCATGAAGCCCGGAAGTGTTCTTGTCGACATCGCGATCGACCAGGGCGGCTGCTTCGAGGACTCGCGTCCGACGACTCACGCCGAGCCGACCTTCCCGGTCCACAACTCGGTCTTCTACTGCGTCGCCAACATGCCCGGCGCGGTGCCCAACACGTCCACCTACGCGCTCACCAACGCGACGCTCCCGTACATCGTGGAGCTCGCCAACCGCGGCTGGGTCGAGGCGCTGCGACGTGATCCTGCTCTCGCCAAGGGCCTCAACACCCATGACGGCAAGGTGATTTACCGCGAGGTCGCCGAAGCGCACGGACTGGAGCACGTCGAGCTGGAATCGCTGCTCGGCTGACTCTGTCGACTAAGTCACCGTTCAGCAAAAGGCGATACGTCAACACAGGTCGTCAACACAGCACGCCCGGCCGGACCTTGCTCGACAGGTCCGGCCGGAAGTGTGTGTATGGTCACTTTGCGGCACTCGGTCAACTCGCGCCGAACGTAACCCTTGAACCGATTCGTGCACCGGTGAAACCTGCCGTGCGACTGCCGTACGCCCTTGACAGAGGGATGTTTCATTGCCGACACATCGGGCCGGGTCCGGCGGATTGTGTTGCTGCGAACACCCGACACGCCATAGAGTCGCCATCCGTCGGCATGGTGCCACGCTGACCTATCGAGAAGTTCCCTGGTCACCAAGGAGGTAAGACGACTTGTGAATGAGTCGACATTTTCTCCCGGGGGTGGTCAACCAGGAATGCCTGCAAGGGGCCAGGAGCCCGCGGGGTTCGAGGCTGTCGGCTCCGTTGCGGTGCGAACCTTCGCAGCCCACCAGGGTCACCAGAAGCCAGGGGTGACTCAGCCAGCACACCAGAGCATGGATGGCCATCACGTGAACGCCATGGCCGGCGACGGAAGGGGCGCGCCCCACAACCATTTCGCCGACTACGACGAACTGCCCGACGGGCACTTCTACGACCCCGACGCCGAGTACGAGCCCGATCCCGAGTACGCGGCCACACTCGCGCCCGACGCGGCCCGCCAGCGCCGTGAGCGCGTGGGCCCGACCGGACGCCCGCTCCCGTACTTCCCGATTCCGGGCCCGCTGACCAGTCACGGCCCCGCCACGATCGTCGCGATGTGCAACCAGAAGGGCGGCGTCGGCAAGACCACGTCGACCATCAACCTGGGTGCCGCGCTCGCGGAGTACGGACGACGTGTACTGCTCGTCGACTTCGACCCGCAGGGCGCGCTGTCGGTCGGACTGGGCGTCAATCCCATGGAGTTGGACCTCACCGTCTACAACCTGCTCATGGAGCGGGGCATGTCGGCCGACGAGGTACTCCTCAAGACAGCTGTCCCGAACATGGACTTGCTGCCCAGCAACATCGACTTGTCGGCTGCGGAAGTGCAGTTGGTGAGCGAGGTCGCGCGCGAGTCCACCCTGCAGCGGGCGTTGAAGCCGCTGATGGCCGACTACGACTACATCGTGATCGACTGTCAGCCCTCCCTCGGCCTGCTCACCGTGAACGCCCTGACGGCGGCTCACAAGGTGATCGTGCCGCTGGAGTGCGAGTTCTTCGCGCTGCGCGGAGTCGCGCTGCTGACGGAGACCATCGAGAAGGTCCAGGAGCGCCTCAACCCCGAGTTGGAGCTCGACGGGATCCTCGCCACGATGTACGACTCCCGCACCGTGCACAGCCGTGAGGTGCTCGCGCGCGTGGTCGAGGCGTTCGACGACCACGTCTACCACACGGTCATCGGGCGCACGGTGCGCTTCCCGGAGACCACGGTCGCCGGTGAGCCGATCACCACGTACGCCTCCAACTCCGTCGGTGCCGCCGCCTATCGCCAGCTCGCCAGGGAGGTGCTCGCCCGGTGTCACGCCGAGTGAGTCTGCCGGGGGCCGACGAACTGTTCCGTACGACAGGGGGGATGGCGCTCCAATCGTCCACCCCCAGGAGCCGGGCCAACGGCGAGGCCCGGGTACCGGCTCCGGCGGGGGAGAGCGATCCGGCCGCCGCCGGAGAGGACGCCCCGCAGTCCGTACCCGCCCAGGGCGGTGACGGAGCGGGCGCCGAGCATGTCGCGGCGGACTCGGACGGCGGAGAGTCCCGCAGTCGGTCCGCGGAGGGATCCGGGCGACGTCAGGGGGCGCAGGAAGGTTCTGCCCAGCCTCGGAAGCAGCGTCAGGGGGCCCAGGCCCAGCGTCGGCCCACCGGGCGTGAGCGGCACGACGAGAAGATCACCGTGTACGTCTCCGCCGAGGAACTCATCGACCTGGAGCACGCGCGTCTCATGCTCCGGGGCGAGCACGGCCTCGCGGTCGACCGCGGCCGGATCGTGCGCGAGGCGGTCGCCGTCGTCCTGGCCGATCTGGAGTCCCGCGGGGACGCGAGCATTCTCGTACGCCGGCTTCGCGGGCGGTAGCGGTAGCCTGCGGGGGCCATGACCTCGAACGACGCTCCCGCCGCCGGCACACCTGCCGGACGTCGGCGTGCGCTGGGGAAGGGGCCGGGTACGGCTCCCGAGGCCGAGATCGTCGTAGCGGAGCCGGAGTCGGTGCCCGAGGCCGGTCCGTCCGAGGTCGTCACGCCCGAGGTCGAGGTGCCCGAGCCGCCCGTCGAAGAGGCCGAAGAGGCCGAAGAGGCCGATGACGGTGTCTTCAAGGTTCGGCTCGCCAACTTCGAGGGGCCGTTCGATCTGCTCCTCCAGTTGATCTCGAAGCACAAGCTCGATGTCACCGAGGTGGCGCTGTCCAAGGTCACCGACGAGTTCATGGTGTACATCAGGGCGATGGGCCCTGACTGGGACCTGGACGAGACGACCGAGTTCCTCGTCGTCGCGGCCACCCTGCTGGATCTGAAGGCGGCCCGGCTGCTGCCCGCCGCCGAGGTCGAGGACGAGGCCGACCTGGCGCTGCTGGAGGCCCGGGACCTGCTGTTCGCGCGGCTGTTGCAGTACCGGGCGTACAAGCAGATCGCCGACATCTTCAACCGCCGCCTCGACGAGGAGGCCCGGCGCTACCCCCGGACCGTCGGACTCGAACCGCACCACGCCGAGCTGCTGCCCGAGGTCGTCATCCGGATCGGCCCCGAGGGCTTCGCCAGGCTCGCCGTGAAGGCGATGCAGCCCAGGCCCAGGCCGCAGGTGTACGTCGACCACATCCACGCGCCGCTGGTGAGCGTGCAGGAGCAGGCCGGGATCGTGGTGGCGCGGCTGCGGGAACTCGGCGAGGCCAGTTTCCGCACGCTGGTCGAGGACGTCGACGACACCCTGACCGTCGTGGCGAGGTTCCTGGCACTGCTGGAGCTGTACCGGGAGAAGGCCGTCGCGCTGGACCAGGAGATCGCGCTCGGGGACCTGATCGTGCGCTGGACCGGTGGGGAGGGGGAGGACGAGCCGGTGGTGACGGACGAGTTCGACCGGCCGCCCGAGCCGCCCAAGGAGACCAAGGAGGAGTCGGCGTGAGCGAGGAGACCACGGGCGTACCGGCGAGCCCGTCCGCCGTCGCGGAGCTCGACCTCAAGCCCGCCCTGGAGGCCGTCCTCATGGTCGTGGACGAGCCCGCGACCGTGGAGCACCTCGCGAAAATACTCCAGCGGCCCAAACGGCGGATCGCGGACGCGTTGCGCGAGCTGGCCGACGAGTACACCGTCCAGGGGCGTGGATTCGAGCTCAGGCTCATCGCGGGCGGCTGGCGTTTCTACTCCCGGCCCGAGTACGCGCCGGCCGTCGAGGGCTTCGTCCTGGACGGTCAGCAGGCCCGGCTCACCCAGGCGGCGCTGGAGACCCTGGCGGTCGTCGCGTACCGCCAGCCGGTCAGCCGCAGCAGGGTCTCGATGGTCCGCGGAGTCAACTGCGACGGCGTGATGCGCACCCTCCTGCAGCGGGGTCTCGTCGAGGAGGCGGGGACGGAACCCGAAACAGGTGCGATCCTGTACGTGACGACGAACTACTTTCTGGAGCGGATGGGCCTGCGCGGCCTGGACGAGCTCCCGGAGCTCGCGCCCTTCCTCCCTGAGGCTGAGGCGATCGAGGCGGAGACGCTGGAAGGGGTCCCGTCGTTCGATCCGGATGCACCGGATGCAGATGCAGACGAAACGACGACGACGGAACTTTGATGCGAAGCAGTGGCAGTGGCAGCAGTGGTGGCGGCGGTAGGAGCGGCGGGCGTGGCAACCCCCGCGGGACCGGCGGGGGCGGCAATCCCCGGGGTTCCGGCGGAGGCGGCGGCGGTCGTGGTTCCGGCGCGGGCAACTCCCGGGGCGCCGGCGGGGGCGGCTCCCAGCCGAGGGGCGCGGGAGGCCGCGACGACAAGCCGAAGCGCGCCGGAAAGCCGCGTCCCGAGGAGCGGCGCTACGACGTAGGCCCCACGGGATCCCACGAAGGCCCCAAGTCAGGGCGCGGTGCCGCCGCGCGCGGCGGTGCCAAGGGCGGCCCCAAGCAGGGCCAGGGCACCGGACGCGGGCGCTGGGCGCCGGCGACCTCGCGCGAGTACGACGCGCGGGCCGAGGAGCGCAACCGGGAGCGGTACGCGGGCAAGAAGGACATCAAGCCGCCCAAGACCTTCCCGGGCGCCGAGCAGGAGGGCGAGCGCCTCCAGAAGGTCCTCGCACGCGCGGGCTACGGCTCCCGGCGCTCCTGCGAGGAGCTGATCGAGCAGTCCCGGGTCGAGGTCAACGGCGAGATCGTGGTCGAGCAGGGGCTGCGCGTCGACCCCGAGCACGACGAGATCAAGGTCGACGGGCTGACGGTGGCGACGCAGTCGTACCAGTTCTTCTCGCTGAACAAGCCCGCCGGTGTCGTGGCGACGATGGAGGACCCCGAGGGCCGGCAGTGCCTCGGCGACTACGTCACCAACCGCGAGACGCGTCTTTTCCACGTCGGGCGGCTCGACACCGAGACCGAGGGTGTGATCCTGCTCACCAACCACGGCGAGCTGGCGCACCGGCTGACCCACCCCAAGTACGGCGTGAAGAAGACCTACCTCGCGCACATCGTGGGCCCGATCCCGCGCGATCTGGGCAAGCAGCTCAAGGACGGCATCCAGCTGGAGGACGGGTACGCGCGTGCGGACCACTTCCGGGTGGTCGAGCAGACCGGCAAGAACTACCTGGTCGAGGTGACCCTCCACGAGGGCCGCAAGCACATCGTGCGGCGCATGCTCGCGGAGGCCGGGTTCCCGGTCGACAAGCTGGTGCGCGTCTCCTTCGGTCCGATCACCCTGGGCGACCAGAAGTCGGGCTGGCTGCGGCGGCTGTCGAACACCGAGGTCGGCATGCTGATGCAGGAAGTCGATCTCTGAGCACACGGTTTGGGTGCGGCCGGTTCCGGGTTCTCCGGGGCCGGCCGTTTCGATTCCGGCTGTCGTGGGGGTTGTGCGGGATCGTGATCGCTCTTTATAGTCAGGTTGACTATTAACGGGGTGGATCACCATGACCGCAACACCGGCCTACGACAAGTACGCCTTCGAACCTTTCGCCGTCACCGCCGACCTCGCCGTCCTCACGATCCGCGCGGGCGCCCTGCACGTGCTGCTCGTCGAGCGCGGCCAGGAGCCCTACGCCGGACACTGGGCGCTGCCCGGTGGCTTCGTCGCGCCCGACGAGTCCGCGGAGACGGCCGCCCGGCGTGAACTCGCCGAGGAGACCGGCCTGTCGGACGTCTCCGGGCTGCACCTGGAGCAACTGCGCACCTACAGCGAGCCCGACCGCGACCCCCGGATGCGGGTCGTCACCGTCGCCTTCGCCGCGCTGCTGCCCGACCCGCCCGAGCCGCGTGCGGGCAGCGACGCGGCCCAGGCCCGCTGGCTGCCGTACGACGCGCTCGGGCCGCTGGCCTTCGACCACGACCGGATTCTGGCCGACGCGCGCGAACGGGTGGGCGCCAAGCTGGAGTACAGCTCCCTCGCCACCGCCTTCTGTCCGGCCGAGTTCACGCTGGGGGAGCTGCAACAGGTCTACGAGACCGTGTGGGGAGCCGAGTTGGACCGCCCCAACTTCCGCCGCAAGGTGCTCGCGACGCCGGGTTTCGTCGAACCGGTGCCGGGCGGCGCCAAGTTGACCGGCGGTCGCGGCAAACCGGCCGCGCTGTACCGCGCGGGCGCCGCTGTCGCCCTGTACCCGCCGCTGCTCCGGCCGGCCTTGGCCTCGGCCTCGGATTCGGCCTCGGGTTCGGAAGGGAGCCCCGCATGACCACGACCGGTGTCCGCAAGCGTGCCGCCACGGGAGCCCTGGTGGGCCTCGCCCTCGGGGACGCGCTCGGTTTCCCGACCGAGTTCAACGACGTGCACTCCATCCTCGCCAAGTGCGGTCCCTGGCGGGAGATGGACCTGCCGAGGCCGGCGATCGTCACCGACGACACGCAGATGACGCTGGCGTTGGGGCGGGGGCTGCGAACTGCCATGGATCGGGGGCTGCTTGGTCCCCGGCGGATGGAACGACCGGTGCGCGAGGAGTTCGTCGACTGGTACCAGTCGCCGGACAACAACCGTGCCCCCGGCCGGACTTGCCTCGTCGCCTGCAACCTGCTGAAGGTCGAGGACCGGCTCTGGCAGGACGCCAGCCAGATCGGTTCGAAGGGCTGCGGTGCCAACATGCGGGTCGCGCCGGTCGGGCTCGTCCCCGGCCTGAGCGACGAACAGCGGTCCGGCGCCGCCCAGTTGCAGTCCGCGCTGACCCACGGCCACCCGACCGCCCTCGCCGCCTCCGACCTCACCGCGCACGCCGTACGGCTGCTCGCACAGGGGGCGGAGCCGACCGGACTGGTCGGGCTGCTGCGGTCGTACGCCCTCGAGAACCGCACCCGGTACCACCATCGCTGGCTCGGCGACCTGTGGACGCGGAGCCAGGACCCCACGCCCGAGCACTTCATCGCGCGCGGCTGGGACGAGTGCCTGGAGATCCTGGGCCGCCTTCAGGACGCCGTACGCACCGTCTCCCCGGAGACCGACCCGTGCCTGGCCACCGGCGCGGGCTGGATCGCCGAAGAGGCCCTGGCGACCGGCCTGTTGTGCTTCCTCCTCTTCGTGGACGAGCCGGTGACCGCGTTGCGCCGCGCGGCCTGCACGTACGGCGACTCGGACTCGATCGCCTGCCTTGCGGGGGCGTTCGCGGGGGCGTATCTGGGGGCGGACGCGTGGCCGGAGGAGTGGGCGGGACGGATCGAGTACCGGGGGGACCTGCTGGCGCTCGGGGCCCTCTGGGACGCTTGACCGATGATCGACGTTCTGGACATCGACCTCAAGCCCGTGGTGGCCGAGCAGCCCGACCCACTGCTGTTCGCCACCGTCTCGGGCGCGCACCTCTACGGCTTCCCGTCCCGCGACTCGGACGTGGACCTGCGGGGAGTGCACCTGCTGCCGACCGCCGAACTCGTCGGCCTGCGCGAGCCCGACGAGACACGGTCGAAGATGTGGCTGCGGGACGGCGTCGAGATGGACCTCGTCACCCACGACCTGCGCAAGTTCGTACGGCTGATGCTGCGGCGCAACGGCTATGTGCTGGAGCAGTTGCTGTCCCCGCTCGTGGTGCACACCACCGACGCCCACCGGGAGCTGGCCGCTCTCGCGCCGGGCGTTCTCACCAGCCATCACGCCCACCACTACCGGGGGTTCGCCGAGACCCAGTGGCGGCTGTTCGAGAAGACCGGCGAACTCAAGCCGCTGCTCTACACGTTCCGTGTGCTGCTCACCGGTATCCATCTCCTGCGCAGCGGCGAGGTGCAGGCCCATCTGCCCACGCTCGTGGGGGAGGTCGAGGCCCCGCCGTACCTCACGGAGCTGATCGCCACGAAGGCCGAGCGTGAGCACGGGGACGCCGACGTCGACCACGCGCGGGTGCGGGCCGACGTCGAGCGCCTGCACGGCGAACTGGACGCGGCGCAGGGGGAGTCAGTTCTCCCGGACGCCCCGAGTGCCTACGACGCCCTGCACGACTTCGTCGTACGGGTCCGTCTGGAGGGCTGAGGCGTGGCGGACCCGGATCAGGAAGTCCTCCACGCGAGCCCGGTCCGGTTCGGGCGGAAGCGGGCTGCCGGCCGCCGCCTCGTCCGTCTCCGTCGCCAGGCGGGTCATCCACGACTCGACCTCCGGCCACGGGACTTCGCCGCGTTTGACGGACAGCAGGGGCGCGCGCCGGTCGCCGACGTCGATCGTCAGGGTGCCCGTGCGGAGCAGGTCGCGGGCGCTGGTGAGCAGGCGGAGCAGGTGCATCGCGTGTTTCCAGCGCGGGGCGCCGTGCGTGCGGAGATCGGCCTCCAGCTTCTTGCGCTGGCCCAACGCGTAGCGCGTGAACGTCTCGTGGACCTGGCGGGAGAGGAACGCGCCGCGCAGGGCGAGGAGTTCACGGCCGGTGTCGTCGACGTGCTCGACGAGGGGGGAGTGCAGGCACTCCAGGATGTTGGGGTTCGCGCGCAGGGCCAGCTCGCAGAAGCGCTCCAGCTCCCAGCTGAACTGCTCCTCCGCCGGGCCCTCCACGTGCGTGGGCGGCTTCTCGAAGCGCCAGAACGCCGGGGTGGGGGCCACGAACACGCCCCGGCGGTCCGTGTCACTCGCGTCCGTCGCCAGGCCGAAGGCGCGTGAACCCATCACGCAGGCGTAGATCGTGTGGTCGCGGACCAGGGACTCGGGGTGCATTCCGGGAGCGTACGCGGCAGGTCACGCCAGGCGGATCGAATTTCCCTCCACCGTGATCTGCTCCGCGGGCAGCGGCTTCGGCGCCGGGCCGCCCGCGACCGAACCGTCCGCGATCTTGAACTTGCTGCCGTGGCACGGGCAGTCGATGGTGCCGTTCGCGACGGTGCTCACCGTGCAGCCCTGGTGGGTGCAGATCGCCGAGAAGGCCTTGAACTCGTCCTTCTTGGGCTGGGTCACCACGATCTTCTGGTCCTTCAGGATCTTGCCGCCGCCCACGGGGATGTCGGAGGTCTTCGCCAACTCCTGGCCGCCGGACGCCTTTACGGAGGACGAGCCCGAGGAGTCGTTGCTGTCGCCGTACTTGCTGCATCCCGCGGTGAGCGCGGCGGCCGCACCTGTGGCGAGGACCGTGCGGCGCGTCGAGCTGTCGGTCATGTGGTCACTCCGAAGGGGATCGTCATGTCGTCACTCCGACCGTGCGGAAGAACCAGAGCGCGGAGGTCAGCCAGAGCAGGGTGAGGGCGGTGAAGACCAGTCCGCCGACGACCGGCAGCAGCCAGCCGGGCAGGCGCTCCGAGCGGAGCAGCAGCATCTTGGCACTGAAGGCGCCGAAGAACGCGCACCCCAGGAGGGAGTGCCACATCACGCGTGTCGAGTACGTCTGATAACCGAACGCGTAGAGGCAGTGCACGGCGACCGGCACCGCCAGCAGGAACGCGATCCGCCCCGACCAGCGGTGCAGGGTCGCCGACCAGCTCGGGCCCGGCAGCTTGCCGTAGACCATGAAGGCCGAGACGACCTGGACGAGGGCGAAGAAGAACGCGGCGGTCGCGAGCCAGGACTTCACCGCGCCCGTGCTGCTGAAGCCGGCGAGGTTGAAGGCGGTGCCGGCCGGGTCGTGGACCTTGCCGTAGACGCCGAGTCCCACGGCGACCGCGCCGGCCACCAGGGCCGGGATGAGATAGCGGGCGGGGCTGTCGTGGTGGCCGGCGCGGTCGCCGTGGGACTCGGCGTCTACGGCAAGGTCCACGACCCGGCCGGCACCGCCTTC
>NZ_JAENRY010000107.1 GCF_016612545.1 Streptomyces sp. MBT65
GCGGTGGTGCTGGTTCGGGCGGGCGCGGGGATGGGGAAGACCTCCCTGGTGAACGCCTGGGCTGAGGCCCAGCAGCCGCGGGGGATCAAGGTGGTGCGGGGCAGCGGGGGAGAGCTGGAGCAGGACTTCGCCTTCGCGGTACTACGGCAGTTGGCCGAGCCGTTGCTGACTCAAGCAGGTCGGGCCGGGCGGGAACGGCTGCTCTCGGGTCCGGCGGAGTCGGCGTCGCACGCCCTTCGTGTGGCTGGACTCGGTGAGGCCGGAGGCCTGTCGTCGGAAGCGTCTCAGGGCCTGCTGCACAGCCTGTACTGGCTGATGGTGCATGTCACGGACCGCACTGCGTGCGGGTCGGGTTGCTGGCGCTGGGCGTCGACAGCGTGGCATGGCTGGTGCGGGCGAGTCTGGGCCAGGACGCCGAACCTCGGTTCATCGCCGCCTGCGCCGAGACGACCCAGGGCAACCCCCTGCTGCTGCGCGAGTTGCTCCGCGCCCTTGCCGACAAGGGTGTCAGGCCTGTCGATGACCGAGCACGGCTGGTCGAGGAGTTCCGCGGCCGGATCCTGGCGGACACCGTGGTCAAGCGGCTGACCGGCCAGCCGGAGCCGACCCGGCGTCTGGCGGAGGCCCTGGTGGTGCTGGGGGACGGAACTGACTGGCATCTGGCGGCCGAACTGTCGGGGTTGGGCGAGGCGCAGGCCCGTGAGCACGGGCGCCGGTTGCGGCGGATCGGTGTACTGGCACCGGGTGAGCCGGTTCGGTTCGATCATCCCCTGGTCCGTGCTGCGATCGCCGAGACCGTTGGACCGGTGGAACTGGCCACCGGACACGCGCGGGCGGCCGAACTGCTGCGGCGCGAGGGGGCAGCCGGTGATCTGGTGGCCGCCCACCTGTTGCTGGCCGAACCGAGCGGTGAGCCCTGGCGGGTCGACGTCCTGCGGCAGGCGGCGCGGGCCACGCGTGGCCGAGGCGCCCCTGAGGTCACCGCGGCCTATCTGCGCCGTGCCCTGCGGGAGCCGATGTCCGGCAAAGAACGCGGTCCGCTGCTGCTGGAGTTGGGCGGCGACGAGTTGCAGCTCGATGTCGGTGCCGCTCGGCACCATCTGACGCAGGCATCCGCGGTGTTGACGGACCCGTACTCTCGCGCTCAGGCGGCCTATCTGCTCGCCAACGCGCTGTTCCTCGGGCATGAGCACGCGGATGCCATCGAGGGGCTCGCCCGCGCGGTGGAGGACCTGCGGCAAGCCGACGACGGCACCGGGGCGGCCCGTGAGGTGTCATGGTTTCTGCAGGCCCAGATGCTCCTGATCGGCTATGACCAGCTGTCCACTGTCCCCGCGGCCCGGCAACTCGCAAACCGGCTGTGGGATCACAAGCTGGCCGGTGACACCCCGGGTGAGTGCGCGGTCCTGGCCGCGTTGGCCGCCTCGGCCGTCGCCGGGGACGCCAGCGCCGAGGTCGCCAACAGCCTTCTGGACCGGGCTCTGCGCGGCGGGTTGGCGGCCATGGACCAGTCTCAGATGCTGGTGAGTCTGGCCGGGACGGTCTTCCTGACCACGGACCGTCTCGACGACGCGGCCGCCCGGTTCGAGCAGATCGCCGACATCGGTGCGCGGTGGGGCGTGTTCCTCATGGTGTCGACGGCGATGATATGGCAGCTCAGGGTCTGTGCGCGCCGGGGCCAACACCTGGCGCTCACGGCGGACTTCGGACATCCCGCCGTCACGTACGACGAGGGGCTGGAGCCGCGGGCACGGCTGGCGCTGATGGCCCAGGTGGGCGAATCGCTGATCGAGCGGGGCGACCTGGCCTCGGCCGCACGGCTGCTGGTGCCGGACGCCGGCACCGACCGGGGTGGCTGGGTGTGGCAGGGACCGATGCTCCTCGCACGCAGCCGCGTGTACGCCGCGCGGGGCAATCGGGCCGCCGCCCTCACGGTCTTGCTGGAGTACGGTGCGCAGGAGAAGCGGACGCGGGTCACGAACCTGACCGGGGCGCCGTGGCGGTCGCGGGCGGCGCTGCTGCACCTGGCGCTCGGACAGCGGACCGACGCGCTTCAACTGGCCACCGAGGAACTGGAGTTGGCTCACCACTGGGGCACCAAGCGGGTGATCGGCCTTGCGTCGCGCTGTCTGGGAGTCGTCATGGGCGGCCCCGAAGGGGAGGCCCTCTTGCGCGAGGCCGTCGCCATACTGGAGCGTTCTCCGGCCCGCCTGGAACTGGCCCGGACCCGGTACGAGCTGGGCGTCGCGCTGTCGCGGAGAGGAGAGACCCACCAGAGCGGCCAGGTTCTCACCGAGGCGCTGGACCTCGCGGATGCCTGCGGCAGTCTCCTCCTGTCCGGCCGGGTACGCCGGGCGCTGACCGAACTGGGGGTGCGCCCGAGAGCCGCGCCGACAGTCGCCCCGAGTCTGTCGCTGACCGAGCACCGGGTTCTGGAGCTGGTAGGCGCCGACTACAGCGACCGTCAGGTCGCCCAGGCCCTGCTGCTGACTCCGCAGGACGTGACCGGCCTGGTCGAGCGAGTGGGCCGCAAGCTGGGGGTGACCAACCGGTCGGAACTGGTACGCCTGGCGGGAGCCGGCCACGCCCGGTAGGTACAGCGGGGCTCGACAGCGGGCTTCCCGCCACACCCCAGTCGGCTTGCCCAGGACCTGGATGTCACGGTCGCCGGGGAACAAGGAACCGGACGTCGCTGGAGGTGTGCGCTTCTGGCTCACGCTCCCGTTTCGCTCCGGTGGATCTTCCGGTAGGCCGCCCCCTGCTTCTTCCCGGTACTCGTGTCCGTGTCGATGCTCTGCTTGTGAGGTGTCGAGCAGCCCCCTCCTCGTGGAGAACCCGAAGAGTGCCACTGGTGAAAGAACCCGGCTCCCAAGTCCCACAGGATGCCTTCCACGACCGTCATCACTCCGGACGGTGTCGGGCAGGGCCGGGACAGCGTCCGTGTGGGCTCCGCCAGCCGTTCTCAGAACTCCCCCACAAGGCCCCCGAGACTCGACCAGTCCGTCCCCACCTGCACGAACATCGCCTGACCCGATCAGCACGCCGCTGGCCTCCAGCACCGTGCCACCGCACTCGATCAGCGGGCAGCCCACGTCCCTGGCCCGCTCTGCGAGCGGCTACACGACAACGCCGAACGCCTGCACGACCTCGCCGACGCCCACCACCGCACCCGCATCAACCTCCAAGAACCGCATGAGCCCCGCACCCGACGAACGCGAGCGCATCCGCCCGGCCATGGACCCCATCCTGCAAGGGACGCCGCCACCAGTTGACCGTGGAGAACCGGCAACCGCGTGAAGCGCTGTCCCAACCCGGAGTCGCTGTAAGGGCATTGCCGTCCCGGCCTCGCCCCGACCGGAGCCCGTCACTACCTCAAGGGACCTCTGAGCGATCGTGGTAGGCCCCAAAAGCCGCTTGTTGTTGATCTTGTGGTTCGGTCTGACGGTGTCCGTCGCCCATTCGGCCGAAGGCCCTTGGTGGTGATGCCGACTGTCATGTGGCCCTGGGGTAGGACTGTGACCCGCGCCTGTCAGCTGCGAGACGACGTGGTCGCTCGTGTACCGAGTGACCGACGCGAGTGAACGGGACCAGATCAACCGTGATGACGTCGACATCCACACCCGGGACCAGAACAGGTGAGATCGTCGGTGCCCAGACCGGCTGCGTCGAGCTGGCATCCGGTGCACCAGACCTCCTTTCTCGCCCGGTGCCTCGGACTACTGGACGTACGTTCAATCTGAGTGATGTGGCAGCGGGACTCCCGTGACGGTGATCGAGCCGTTCAGTGCCAGATCTTGGGAGAAGACATGGGCCCACGCGACCTTCAGGCTCCGCGCCGATGTCGGGACGGTCTGATCCAGCGTCAGCGTGTCGGAGACGGTGTCGCCGGCCGGCACGCTGATCGGTGCGAGCGGTTGTGCCGTGTAGGAGTTGCCTTGACCATCGGTCGCGGTGAAGTTGGAAAAGATCGGCAGGGTCACCGATGCGGCGGCGCCGTCGTGCACGCTGAACGTCAGGCTGACGTTCCCGCCGGCGTTGACGACCTTGACGACGGTCACGGTCAGGGCGCCGGCGGCGGACCACGCGCCGGTGGCCGTCGCGGCGGGGAGCGGTGTGGGGGACGTCATCCGGCTTCCGGTCCCGGAACCGGCCGGCTGGCCGAGCCCCCGGGCGATGGGCGGTGGAGTAGGCGGCTGGTCATCGCTCTGCAACTCCCCGGCGATGCGCCCGCCTATGGAGGCGAAGCCGATCAGGGAGATGTTCAAGAAGACCAGGCCCGCCAGCATGGGCACGGTGCCCTGCTTGGCGCCGCGTTGGTCCACCACGCAGCGCATCGGGTTCCCCGCGCTGTAGCGGATCCTGACCGGATCGCCGGGGACCAGGAGTTTGTCGACCGCGCTGCGCATCGGTGAGGCGGTGATCAGCTCACCGGTCTGCGTGGTGAAGCGCACCACCGGGCGAATCGTGGTGGAGGAGGAGCTCAACCGCGTGGCCGTGTCGACGTGATGGGTCACCGTGATGTTGATCCGCACGACCTCGCCGGTCGTGGGCACGCCGCTGTTCAGCAGCTGACTCCTGCGTGCCCACCACAAGAAGGCGCCGATATCGACGGCCAGCAAGCCGGCTAGCGGCAATAGCACGAATATCAACCACATAACTGCCCCTCAACGTCAATCCCTCGAATCGTCAGGAGTCTTACCCTGTGCCGAATCCTGGCGTCAAATTCGGTTCTTCAGCCGTGGTCACCCATTGATTTACGCGTTCCGACCGAAATATGCACAGGGATCCCGCAGTCTGATCGCGGCCGGTGGCGCGTGACCAGGAGCATGGGGTCCGCGCTCTTGGTTTGTTCCGGTAAAATTTCCGGTATTCCGTCCGGTTCTTCTTCCTGTGTCCCTGTCAGCATCGATTTTTTGCTGTACGCGGTGACTCTGCTGCACGGCCGAATTGAGTAGCAGAGTCGACGCTGGAGCCAAAACTCCCATGCACCCCCTGCCGTCAACACCGGTGGCCGCGGCCCGGATTGCCAAGTGGGGCACGAACCGCCGCCAAAGCCATGGGCCGGCTGCGCAGTCCAACAGCACCTCAACACGCAGAACTTGACAGGGAACGGACCCACGCGATCCACAAGTCGCGGAACCTGTGCATCGAACGCGTCCACGAAACCCCCGCCCGCGAGACCGCCTGGACCGTAGCCGTCTACTGCTCACCCACCTCGCCGACGGCCACGGCTGGGACACCGACATCGGCGCCCCGGTTGAAGAGAAGAAGGTCACCACAGCCACCCAGCCGCTCTCCGACGCCGGATGGAAGCACACCGTGGACGGGCGACGGCTCCGCCGGACGTCCCCCGACGAGGACGCCTGCGTCCCGGTGGGGCGATCCGAGTCGGAACCTCGATGTCCAGGCACCACATCGGTCGGTGGGCGGGCCGTCACCGGGTGCTCCGACTTCGTTCAGTAGAGGGATTTGGGCAAGTCGGCCAGGCGCCGTGCCCAGAAGGTGCGGTGGATCCAGCGGGCTTCCTGGGCGTGGACGAGACGGTGGCCCCGCAGATACGCAGTCCGCGCGGCCTCGACCTTGTGCGCATAGGCGGCGAGGCCGGAGTCCGCGCCGCGGTGCACACGACTCAGGTGGGCGTCGACGGCCAGGCCCGCGCTCATCCCGGTGTAGAGGGCGGTGAGGACGCCCTGGGAGGAGAGCGGGTCGAAGGCGATCGCCGCGTCCCCGGCGGCGGTCCAGCCGTCCCCGTACACCCGGTCCAGGTGCGCTGTGTGCGCGGCGGCCCGGCGTGGCGCGGCTGGTGGCGCCGGCGGGGGCCCGTGCCTGTGGGTCCACCGGGACACGTGCCTGGTGGCCGACAACCGTCGGTGAAAGTGGCGCGCGGTGTACGGGGCGCCAGACAGGTCGGTGTCGGTGAAGTAGGCGACGAGGCGCCCACCGGAGGGCTGTGGGGCGGTGTACCACCAGCCGTCCTCGTCTGATTCGACGAGGGAGCGGCGGTCGGTGTCCAGCGCGTCCGTCTCCAGGTGGGCGTAAAGGGCTGCGAGCCGGTCCCGGACCCACCGCCGGGCCCCACACCGGACGGCGATCGCGGCGGCGCGGCCGGTGGCGTCGATCACCCAGCGGCAGCACACCGTGCGCTCCCCATCCGCCCCAGGAGCATCGGCAGGGCCCGTCCCGCCGCGCAGAGCCAGAGTCCAACCGCCGTCCGGCCTCCGGGCCGTGCCGCGTACGGCCGTGCCCTCGGCGACCTCGGCTCCCGCTGCGCGGGAGGCGTCGCGCAGTCGCCGGTCGAAGAGCCGCCGGTCGAGATGCCAGCCGTGGCCATGCGGATCGTTGATGAAGTCCACGGCGTGCAAGTCAGCCGAACCCCACGCCGAAAGACTGCCGTAGCAGGGCAGGTGCCCGGACCCGAGAACACGGTCGGCGACACCGAGGTCACCGAGCAGGACCCGCCCGGCGGGCACGAGTGTCTCGCCGACCTTCGGCGGCCCGGTGCCGGCGTCCGCCAGCAGAACCGTACGCCCGGCCCCGGCGAGTGCGATCGCGGCGGCGCAGCCGGCCGGGCCGCCGCCCGCCACCACCACGTCGTAGGTTTCCGCGCCCGGAGCCAGTGCGGGGCTCACCGCTCCTCGTGGAACGGGTCGAGTCTTTCGAGGTATCCGGCGGCGATCTCCTCCTCGAGGTAGCCGGTCGCCTCCGCTGCCTCGCTGACCGCCTGTGCCACATGGTCGGCCTCGACGGTTTCGGGCGCGAGCCTGTTCGCTGGCCAGATTCCGCCTGCGGCGGCCAGCACGGACGGACCTGCCTCGGGCACCTGTAGGTTGACCAGGTTCGCCGTGTCCGGTGCCCGGTCGAGCGGTGTTCCCGGGCGCGACTCCACGTGGATCCGTTCGGGGAACTTGCCGTCGCCCACGGTGTAGTCGCGTACCTCTATGACGCCGAGTTTCGACCAGTCCTTGATCATCTGTGCGCGCTGCTCGTTCATGGTGCCCGTGAGGCCGCGCAGCCAGGTCGCCCGCCGCTCGAACGCCTCCTCGCGGGCACTGTCGTCGCCGCCGGCCGACGGCGTGTTGACCTTCTCGAAGTCCTCAAGCTTCAGCACATGGTTCGGCACCTGGGCAGGCCAGAAGGTCGGCAGGTACGGGCTGTAGCGGGGCCCGAGATTGGCCAGCACCTCGTAGCCAGAGCGGCAGCTCGCGGTGTCCGCCTGCCATGGGGCGGCCATCCAGCGGGTGAGGTCGCCGGGCCCTTGCGCGAACAGCGGGCCGTTCGCAGCCGTCGCTTCCTGCGGGGTGAGGGTGGGCCCGTAGTCGGGTTCTGCGGTGTTCGGGGCTCGGTGCTTGATGCGGAAGGGCGCGCTGAACATGCTCGGGGTCCTGATGGGCCAGGTGACTTCACACCCGGGGTGGAACGCGTCGGCCGCACAGCTCTCCAGGGCGGCCCGGTCCAGCAGCCCCGGCTGCTCGGCGACCGGGGCACTGTCCACGTTCGGTCGGGGCTGCCGCAGCGGTCCGGCCTGGAAGGCGCCGTCGGCCCAACGACTCAGCATCCAGTCCTGGGTCGGGGACAGTTTGCTGTGCTGACGCACGGACTTGGGCTTGCTGGCCATCGCGTCGCCGTAGAGCCACGGCCACGGTACCGGGGACGTTCCGTCGCGGTCGTAGTCACGCAAGGCGACGTACGTCTGGCGGCGCAGTTCCCGGTTCCGCTGGGAAGGATCGGCCAGCCGCTTCCGCATCGCCGGGGAGACGAAGAAGTTGGGACCGTTCCAGCCGAACTGCGTGGCGAAACCATGGTTCACCCACTGCAGATCGCACAATCGGCGCAGTATCGGTTCAATATGGTCGGCAAACGAAATCTGCGGCGGCCGAGTGAGTGAACCGGCCGTGACGAAGACATTAAAAAGCAGGTCGTAGAGAGTACGGACGGATTGCACACCTGGGGCGTAGTGGGGAGGTCCCACCACGACCCAGGCGGGGGTGGCGGTCAGCTCTGTGCCGTCGATACGGACCTTCGCCGTCACCGGGCCGTCGGACACGTCGTCGTACCAGGTGTCGTTGTTCGTGACTCCGGTGATCGGGCTGTTCTTGTAGGAGGCGGAGTTTCCCCTTCCGCCGAGCACCAGCAGGCGGCCGTCCGAATGGGTGGAAATCTCCCCGAGGTACACCGCCTTGTCCATGATCTTGCCGGAATCGAATTTCTGCGTTTCGGTCATCGAGCCGCGAACGGTGCGGCTTCCGGGGTCGATGACCAGCTTCTTCCGGTCGGCGCCCACTACGTCGGCGTTTCGTCGGCCGTATTGCTCCGGCGCGAGTGCCTTGCCCTCGGGGATGTCGAGCGGCACATGGAACTGGTACCAGGCGGCCTTCTTGTTGGCCAGGTGCACTGTCCACTGAATCTCGGAAACACCCGCGTCGCCCGGCTTCAGCTCCCGCACGACCTCCCCTGCGGCGTTGTAGCCGTACACCCGGAAACGTGCGGCCTGCCTTCGGATCGCCCCGGATCCATCCTTGTACGAGCCGAGGTCCTCCGGTTTCTGGTCCGGTGATTCCGGGCCGATGAAGGGTGTTTCCTTGCTGTTGCCGACCCGGCCGACACCAATGGCAGGGTGAATTTTCACCTGCACGATTTTAACGTCCATCGAACAGCCTTCCGCTGCGGGACCGCCGGTTCGATCATAAACGTAATATCTTGCGATTTCGGCCGAACATCAAGATTGCCGAATGGCTGTGCGGATGCGTCCTGGGGCGCCAAGACGGCGCTCCCGGCGGGCGGCGCCGGGAGCGGAGGACCAGCAGTCGTCCCACCGTCGTTCGAGCCATTCGGGCACGACGTCGTCCCAGAAGTTGCCGCGGTAAGACACGTTCTGGACAGGGCGGTCACCCCATTCCTCGCTGCCAACCGCCGATGGAAGCGACGTAGTCGTAGACCGTGTTGGGTCTCAAGCCCGCCCGGGTCCGCGCGCCAGAATCCCCTGATCCGTTGGTGCGGCCGCCACTCGGAGATCTGATGGCCGCCGCAGATCGTCCCCCGCTCCTGTCGCGGTGTCCCGTAGCCGTACGCCTGGTAGATCAACCGGTGGCCGCCCCGGCCGGAGCCCCCCGCGGCCTCCGACAGGCGCAGCGGCGTCTTCAGGTAGTACATCCCGCCGCGCAGGTTCACCACCAGGTCCGACGCCATCCGCGGCGCCCAGGCGCGTACAGCCTGTTGCGCGCGTGCTGGTGTGGCAGCGGTCCGGCCGCCGACGGCAGCGGCACGTCGACAGTGGCGGTGTGCTGGCCCTCGCCCACTCCGAGAAGCAGGACGCCATCGCGGCCTGGAAGAAGACCGTCCGGCCGTCTCCCCGCGCCTCCCGGAAACACGTGAGACATGGAACGCATGGCGGTTACCGGCAGCGACGCCATTCCCAACGAGCGATGCCACTCGGGCGTCCTTCGTCGGCCCGGGGCCAGGGGCCGTTGCATGATGACGTTTCGTCCGGAGTGCCGTGCTGACCCGTCCTTGGAGCGGATACCCCGGTTCGGGCAGGGGGCGGACGCAGTGCAGGCACGGTCTCAGTGATCATGTGAGTGACGAAGTCGCCTTAAACGGACTGCGCGAAGCGCGGTCACGTAGGTATACATATGTTCCTGGTGATGTTGAAGATGCGGATCGATACGCATCTCATGCCTGGGAAGGGGCAGCAGCACATGTTGTCCACGCTGCAGAATCCTTCGCCCGGACCACAGCAGTGTGTGCCGTCCGGGCATGTTGTGCCGCCGCATCTGTCGCCGCAACAGATGCTGCCAGCTGGGCAACATCCGTTACCGCAGCATGTGCTGCCCGGTGCGCAACAGGTGCCATTGCAGCAGGCGCTGCCCGGTGGACAAGTGGTTCCGCAACCACCGCAGTGGTTTGGATCGCTGCTCGTGTCAACACATGTCGTGCCGCACAGCCGCTCGCCGGGTGCGCACGTGGGGTTGCAGCCAGGGCCTCGACACTGCATGTCATATTGATCGCAATCGCCTTCAGGCCCGCGTCGTGTCCAACAGGTTTTGGAACAGCCGGTCGGTGAGGTCTCGTCCGGCAGACATGGGCCACAGCTGCCGCAGGGATGCCCCGCGAGCGACGTGGTCTGAGCAGCCCGGCTGGCAGCGACGTTCGCTGCCGGCCATGGGCCGGTCGCCGCCGTCGGGTAAGAGAAGTGTGGCATTTGCGCGGCTGCGCCCGCTTGAGCCCAGCCGGGAAGCACGGTTAGCATTACCGCTCCACTTGTCAGTAAACGCGCTCGATTCCGGCGAGGAGAAAGGGAAACGAGGGCTCGGTGACGTCATCCAACACTTGCAGCCGCTCGGTGATGTGCGTATGTGGATCGCGGAAAGTAGCGCGTACCGCCACGACCATTCGATCGGTGGAATGGGTGTGGTGGGCGTCGATGGCCATCAGAAGCTTGCCGTCACGTCGCTGTTGCCACACCATGCGGTGAAATGCAGGATATTCAACCGCGATATGGTTGCAGGCGATGTCCTCGGGTGAAAGACCGCGGTTTCCCGCTCGGCGGGTCAGCCGCAAGAACACGTCACGAACCACCGATTCGAAACCGCCCCGATCGCCCCGGTCGTTTTCCGTGCCCGGTTGCTCATCAACGGACGGCTCGACTTCGGGCATGGCTGCGGCAAGCTCCGCGAGTGTAAACGCCAGTACCCGATCAGCCTGCACGACGGGCAACCCAGGAGTGACGTGCCGCCCGTCGCTGGGCAACGGGACCGTCTTACCCACGACGACATGCACCACATCACCGACCGCCGGCGGCAGCACCTCAGCCAGTCGCGCCACCTCGGCGTCGTTCTGCGGTATCACGGTGAAGGCTTCCAGCCCACCGGTGGAGAAGTTCCAGCACAGATGACGACCGAGATAGGCGGTGTCCGGGTTACGCAGAACGCTCTGCAGCAACTCGACATCAACTCGATCGTCATAGTGCGGTCGTCCCGTCAGTTGAGCGAACCCTGCAGCGACACCGATGGTGGGGATCTGCGGGCTTAGGACGCCTACCGCATACACGGCGCTACTCGGTGTGCTCGGCACCGGATTCGTCCCGCCGCAGGTCTGGCAGCCGACAGACCCGGACAGGTCCGCGGCGCTCCGGTCGACCACAGCGGTACCACTGCCCAGCGGATCGTTTTTATCGCCATTGCCATGAACTATTTCATCAACCACGCTTCCTCCTTTACGGACCAATCATCGGACCCTTCAGCGGCGCGGCTCGATCCGCATCCAGTGATCCAATCGGGCTGCACGTTGCTCGCATGCGGCACAGGGCTTCAGACCGATTGCTCGGGTCATGCGCTTTACCACCTGGCCCGCGCCTACCGGGGTGTGCACGATAAAGCGCGGAAGACTAAGGCGGTGCCGAGTGCCGAAATCTTCGCCACTTACCCCATTCGTGCCGTCGACCTCATTTTCGGTTCCTTCTCGCCACACCATGCGTTCCACTATGGGCGATGCCGCAGGCCTAGCGCCAGTAGGGGGGCCAAGCTTTCGAATTGATCATGCTATCCGGGCGCGAGGCGTTGGACGCGCGCTGATCTATACGGCGATCTTCACTCCGATTGTTATTGCTGTGCTACTCGTTCGTGCGATCATTAGGGCCGCGCGTTACGACGGACAGCCAAGCCCATCGCAGATTCGCTGACATCCTGATAGCCATCAATGCCGTTGGTCGCGGATATCGTCTTGGCGGGCGAGTCCTGCGGCGTAGCCGGGTCGGGTCTTGCCTGGGGTTCTGGGTCCAGCGTGCGGCCCGGTTCAGGCTGACCCCGTCCGTCGTTCCCGCGTCCATCATCGACCCGATCCGTGAGGAGTTCCTGAGGCTGGTCCCCAGGGTCCTTGAGAAGTCTTGAGGTGGGCGGTTCGCCTGCTGAACACTGGATGTGACGTCTTGTCAGCTTCTGTCGGCGGCGACCCTGGACGCAGAACAGGCATGGATGCTGGTGATCATGTGGGTGTCGAGTCCGTATGACCACCGAGCGAGTCCATGCCTGCGCACCCATCTTCCCGCATGCCGTCATGTCCCCAGCAACTGGGGGACGCCTCCGGGCCCGCCCCGCTGAGAACGGTCGCTGACCTGCGGAATTATCTAGCCACGGTGCCTGACCCACGGGCCCGTCGAGGTATCCGTCACCCATGGACGGCCCTGCTCACCGCTGCGGCCGCCGCCGTTCTGGCCGGCGCTGCCTCGATCACCGCGATCGGCGAGTGGGTCGCCGACGCCCCGCAGCGCGTCCTGGCCCTGCTCGGGTTCCGGCCCGATCCGCTGACCGGACTGATCCACCCGCCCCATGCCACGACCATCCGCCTCGTCCTGGCCGCCGCGGACGGTGACGCACTGGACCGCGCCATCGGACACTCCCTCCAGGAACGCAAGGCCCCAGCCTCGGGACGGAAGATCATCGCCGTCGACGGCAAGACTCTCCGCGGTTCCCGCACCGCGAAACAGCCGGCCGTCGCCCTGATCGCAGCGATGACGCACAGCGGCCAGGTCCTCGCCCAACGACAGATCGACGGGAAGAGCAACGAGATCCCGGCCTTCGCCCCGCTCCTGGACAGCATCGATCTGACCGGCGCCGTCATCACCGCAGACGCCCTGCACACCCAGCACGACCACGCCACCTACCTGCACAGACGCGGAGCCCACTACCTCGCCGTGGTGAAAAGGAACCACCCCGCTCTCCACGAGAGCGTCCGGCGCCTGCCCTGGCGCGACGTCCACCTGGACCACTACGAACGCGGACGGGCCCACCACCGCGACGAGATCCGCCGTCTGAAGACCGCAACGTTCGCGCACCTCGACTACCCCCACGCCCGCCAGGCCCTCCACGTCGTGCGCCGGAGACGCGATCTGGGCACGGGCAAGCTGACGATCGAACGGATCTACCTGGTCACGAGCCTGCCACCCGGCGCGGCCACGGGCAGCGAACTCGCCACCTGGATCCGTGGCCACTGGCGCATCGAGAACCAGCTCCACCACATCCGCGACCGCACCTTCCACGAGGACGCCTCCAAGACCCGCACCCGCAGCCTGCCCCGCGTCATGGCCGGCCTGCGCAACCTCGCCATCGGTATCCACCGCCAGGACGGCCACACCAACATCGCAGCCGCCCTCCGCCGCACCGCCCGTGACCACCCACGGCCCCTCACCGCCCTCGGACTGGCATGACGAACCCAGACACAAGATCACTTCTCAAAGACCCTGGGCTGGTCCCTGCCCAGGGCTTCGGCGTAGTCGTTGGGCGTCCGGTTCATGACGGTCCGTCAGGTTGGTCGGCCAGGGAGAGCGGAACAGGCACGGTCGCGGTTGTAACGCCGCAGCGCGGCAAACAGCTCGTTGAAGCAGTCGTCGGGCAGCCGCCGCGGTAGACGCTGAGGAAGCGACGGCCGGTACCTGCCTCCCGCCGAATGCAGGGACGCCCGGCCAGCTGCAAACAGGCAACCGCCGGCGTTCACGAGCCGAGGGAAACGGGTTGATGATCGGGCCGGTGCCCTCCTCCAGATGGAAGTCGTAGAACGACCTCAGCACAGTCTCGCAGTGCGCCCGCGTCGACGCCGAGTACAGCCGACCCGGCGCGGCCCGCCCTGTGACCGGGTTCGGCCTGCCGACCCGGCATCGACGGCGCCCACGAGGAGGGCGGGGTCGAGGGGCAGATCGGCTATTTCCGGCGCAACCACTACACCCCGGCCCAAGGTCGCGTCGTTGTCGGAGCTGAACGAACTGGTCGAGCAGTGGGACCAGCACGACGGCCGGCGCCGGATCGGGTCCCGGCCTCGAAGGAGTCCGCCTGCGGCGCCGGCGCCGCACCACCATCGCCGCCCCGGCCGCCGCGAAGGCCCCGGACCTGATCGGCCGCGACTTCACCGCCAAGGAGATCAACACCAAGTACGTCGGCGACATCACCTACTTGAGCGTCGGCGGCGGAAGTTTCTGCTTTCTCGCGACGGTGATCGATCTGTGCCCGCGCCGCGTGGTCGGCTGGGCGATCGCCGACCACATGCGCACCGAGCTCGTCGAGGGAAGCCTCCGTTCGCCTGATCACCGCCAGGACGGTGCTGGTGCCGGTCAGCCTACGCACGATGTTGGCAGCCGTCGGCCGCGATCGTCTGCACCACGGCTTTGCGATGGCTCAGTGATCGTCGGTCGCGGTAGGCCGCGATCGCCTGCATGGCTGCGTGCCGCACGGCAGCGACGGGACGGGATGTCCCCGGCCCGTCGCTGCCGAACGTGTTACGCCTGCCGCCACAGCTGGTTCGAGTTGCCGGTCTCGCAGGTCCAGATGATGGTGATCGCGCCGCTGGCGGACGAGCCGCTGTTGTCGAGGCAGAGGCTGTTGCCGCCGTTGGCGGCGCTGACCAGCCGCAGGAAGCCGGGCACCTCGCTGACCGTGATCCGCCACTTCTGGAACAGGTCCGAGCCGCAGACGTGCTGTTTGACGGTGTGGCCGACCGTGGCCGCGGCGAAGTCGAGGCACTGGCCGCTCTGCAGGTTGTGGAGATTGACCTGGCCCGAGCCCACCGACACGGGGAACCAGTTCTGGTTCGGATCGGTCACGTTGCTGTTGTCCGGGTGACAGTCGTTCTGCACCAGCGGCGCGTTGTCCTCCAGCGAACCGTCGACCACCTCCAGACACTTGCCGCTCGCACGGTTGACCAGGGCGAACGCACTGCCGATGTTCAGCGGCCCCACGGTGGCGCCGGACTGCGCGGCGCTGGCCTGGGCCGGGGCGCCGGTGACGGCTAAGCCCAGCGCCGCGGCGAGCGCGGCGGCCAGGATGCCGAGCCTTCTCACTTGCACAGTTCTCAATTTTTCTCCTTAGTCGGATGACGTGCGGTGGAGCGGAACCCACCGTTGGGTGCCGGCCGTACGTCGTGCCGGACAGGCAGTCGTCTACCTGTCACCTCGGCTGCCCTCGTGGTGAGTGACTGTCACGATCGACGTCCCGCCCGCGGGCCGGTGCCCGGCGTCGCTGCCGTTCTTTGCGGCTCCTCCGCGTCCTGCTCACGGGCGTCATCCTGGCGTGGGGCGAGACAATAGCGCGACATGCTTTTCCACTTTGGAATAAGGCCTGGACACGAGTTGCCAACGCGCCATTTAATTGAATTGCCGGCGAAGGTGGAATAGCTGCACACTTGTCTGTCATGGAGCTGGATTTAACGGCGGTACGGAGCTTCTTGGTTCTCGCACGGACCCGACACTTCACGGTCGCAGCACGTGAGCTGCGTATCTCTCCGGCGGGCTTGACCAAACGTGTCCAAAGGCTGGAGCGACAGCTCGGTACCGCGCTGGTCAAACGGGACCAGGGCGGCGTCAGCGGCCTGACGCCTCAAGGAGCCTTGCTGGCGGCGAGCGCGCCGACGCTCCTCGGCCTTGCCGACACCGTCCGCACAGCGGTCCGGTCCGCGAACCCGGAGACGCTGCGCATCGGCGTGGAGGGTTTCGGCCGATCGCCGGAACTGGACGCGCGAGTCCGCGCCGCGACCAAGGCGCTACGCGTCTTGTATCCACGAGCTTCGGTATCCATGTGGGAGCTTGGGTATGTCCAACCAGTGGTCGCGCTCCGCGCCGGTGTATGCGACCTGGCCTTCACCCCATGGCCCGCGAGCGATCCCAGCCTCGCGTCGGCGAGGCTCTGGTCCCTGGATCGGATCGGCGTGGTGTCCAAGCACCACCCACTCGCCCGCCGGGATTCCGTGGATGTCGAGAGGTTCGCGTCCGAACCGATGCTGCACAGCCACCTGTTGGAGCCGAAGTTCATGTCCTTGTGGGTCCTGGGTGACGTGCGGCCTTTGGCGGATGCCCGGATCGAGCAGATCACACCGCGGGAGTTCAACGACGTCATCCGGCGCTTGGAGGCTGGCCGTGAGGTGCTCGCGCTACAGGCTGGTGCCCTGCATCAGCTACCGTCGAATCTTCGTCCGCTCGAACTCTCCGGTGTACCCGAGGCCTGGTATCACCTGATCTGGCAGCGCTCATTGCACAGCACTCTGGCTCGCATGTTCTTGCAGGTACTGACCGTTGAACTCATGAAGTCGTTGGAGTGAGAGACCGTCCGGTTCCGGCGAGGGATTCGTCGATGAGGTGGGGGGTACTGGATCTTTCTCATCCCGTGGCGGATGGTCTGGATGAGGGGCCGTTCACCAAGGCCGGGCAGTTAACCGATTTCTGCTGCTGGCAAGGGAGTTGAGTGCCAGGCTGTGGCTGTGTACAGGCCGGGTCCGAGCTTGTGGATGAGCCCGGTCTTGGCCCATCGGGACAGCTGCCGATACATGGTGTGCAGGGTGATGTCGCCGAAATGGGCGGCGACCTCCGCGGGTCTCCACAGGCCGGGGCTTCGGCGTGGTCGGCGGGCGTCCGTTTGGTGATCACTTGAGGCCGAGCATGGCGAGCGGGCGGTCCGCGTTGCGGGCGTTGTGCCGCAGAGCGGTGGCGAAGTTGGTCGCGCCGGCCGGCCGCAGGGCGCCGATGGCGAGGTTGCGCCAAGTGGCCATCACGCGGGGCGCGTTGCCGGTTCGCAGCTGTGAGGCGTCTTCGGTGAACGTGGTGTCTCTGACGTGGTGCAGGGCTTCGATCTGCCAGTGACCACGGATGAGGGTCGCCAACTGGGCGGGCTTGACTTGCTCGGCGGTGAGGCTGGAGACGGCGTAAACGGTCTTGACGGTGGTCTTGCCGGTCTTGCGGTCGGTGCGGCGGCGCTTGATCTGGACGGCCCGCCGGGCTCCGGGGAAGAGCAGATTGTTGACCGTGACCACCTTGATCCGTCGGATCTCCGAGCGTCCGTGGCCGGCGCCCCTCACGCGACCCTGCAGCGGGATCTCCGTCCACGGAAGGGATCTGAGCTGCTTGCGGAGCTTCTTCTGGTTGCCCTTGACGATCACGATGTAGTGCGCTTCGCGGCCGAGAAGGTAGTCCGCGTGCTCGCGTTGAGTGTGCATGGCGTCGCTGGTGACGACCACCCCGGCCAGGTCGGCGATCGTCTCCAGCAACGGCTGGAAGCAGGGGGGAAGCTCCTGGTGAATGGGTATTCGGCCAAGAATTCGATCTCTACCAGAGGCTTCATGTGCTCGTTTACCCGTCCGGGCTGGACGTGTCCAGTTCTGCCCTCCGGTTCCTCTCCGCCCGCCTGCGGGAACACCACCATGGTCTCGGCACCCGATGGCGGCGCCTGAGCGCAGGTCGGCAGGCCCTGCTCGCCCTCGCCCATCTCGGCAACGGTCATCCGCATGTCCAGCTCGCGGCCGGGTTCGGCGTCGGCACCACCACTGCCTACCGCTACGTCACCGAGGCGGTGGAGATCTCGACCGTCTGCCCCGAGGCGTCAGACGCCAGGTTGCGCATAGTCGTCGACCCATCGTGAAGCGGGCTTCGCGTTCTCCGTACGGAACTCAGCAGTTCGGGTAACGGACGGCGACGCACCGCTTCATGCCCCATGAGGGCTACCAGGGCGCCGGAGGCACTGTCCGTGTTCCTTACCGCGGCCGGTGGGAGACGCTTTCTACAGGGCAGCAGGCCGTCAACCGATGCCATGCGAAGATCCGCGCCCTCGTCGAGCAAGCCGTCACCATCCTCAAGTCCTGGCGGCTCCTGCGCAAACTCCGTTGCTCGACCACCCGCATAACGGTCCTCGTCCAAGCCGTCCTCTGTCTCCCTCAGGCCGGCTCAGCCTGAGGATGGAAAACGCTCACTCTGTGAATTCCGTGTACTTGGGGAAGCGCTGGGATCAGATCCGCTGGTGAAGTCCGCCCTGCCTGGGCGGACTGCTCAGGGAGAGAGGTCGAGCACCCGGATGCCGGCCCCGTCCCAGGCCTTGGGCTGGACGGTGGCGACGCGTGCCCCGTCCGGGCGCTCGGCGGCGGGCATGGCCACATGGTGGGTGTGGCACCAGCCCAGAGACCGCTCGTGGCCCGAGGCGGCCAGGACGGCGGCGAGATCGAGCGGATGAAAAACCACCTGGTCGAGCATGCCGAGGTAGCCGGCGAGTCCGGTGCGTACCCGGTCCGCTTCGGCGAGTGCGGCCAGCGCGACATGGACCCGCCAGGCCCCGGTCTCGGCGGCCTGGTACAGAAGGCGGGAGGCCAGGACGTTGCCCGAGCCCAGAGCGAGCAGCGCGCTGTCGTCGAGGACTACATCGACAGGGGCGGCAGGGTTCACGTGGCGCTGCCGAGCCGGCGCGTGAGCTCATCGTCCGCTGCGCGGTCCTGCTCGGGATCCGGGGCGTAGCCGGAGAGCGTGTGCAGGACTTCGAGGGTCTTCGCGACCTGCTCGTCCCGCTCGCTCTGGGTGAGGGTGTGGGTGGCGAATTCGCCGACGAGCCCCGCGATCGTGGTGTTCTTCTCGGCGGCCAGGATCGCCAGCCGGTCCCGGATGCTGCTCTCGACCTTGATCGTTGTGTGCGCCATGCCCGATAGAATACATCAGGTATACCCGCCCGGGGAGGCGATGGAGGTAGCTGCTTGCGCCTCCTCGGTCGGGGGCCGAGGGGACAGCCGGTAGGTGTGTTTTCGCCGGCGAGAGCCCGGTGAGGAGCCGGGGGGGCGCACTGTTCACCGGCGCATGTGCTGACCTGCGAAGTCGTGAAGTCCGTTCCGGGATTCAACCCTGTCCGTTTTGTGCGCCCGGGAGGGAAGTCCTCTGCCCTGCGGCGACGGAGTTTCCTGCAAGCCTCCGCGCAGCCCGGTCGCTTCGGGGCGCCGGTTGACGAGCCGACGTCCGACCGCCCGGTCCAGCACGTCGCCGTCGATGCGGGCCAGTCGCCGCCGGACCGTCGTTTCCGCAGGCAGGAACCGCTTCGGGAACCGTGGGTCGAGGCGTATGCCGAGGTGTTCGAGGACGTGCGGCGGGATGTCGGCGATCCACTCGCTGATCGTCGGCAGAGAAGTCGCCCCGCCGGAACCGCGTACGCGGTCAGCACGAGCACGGCAGCCAGGGCGCGCCGTACGCCGCGTGGGCTGCGCGGGTCGTGCCTCGATCAGCCGCTCCAGCAGGCGCGGGATCTCGTCGAATACGACCGCGGAATGATCGCGGAGCTGGTCAAGGGCACGGGGATCAGAGTCTCCATGATCTTGGAAGCCATGCCTGTCACGTTCCGGGGCGCCGCCGATACTGCCGGATCGCCATGAACCGGGCGTCATGCGACTACGCCGAGGCCCCTGGGTTGCGCCACCGGAAGGATCCGGCCCCGATCCGGAGCGCAGGGCCGTTTAGCGGATGCGGGGATAATTCGTGCGGTCTTCTTGCCGGAATCGCACCATCGGGTGATCCGATTAGTGGCGGGTCGGTGAAATCGCGGGCGCGGTTCCGGCGTTCTCTCCGGTGCTTCGCTTGCGTAATGCAGCGCTCTGAGCTGTGCATATTCTTGATCATTTACCCGGGCGGCAGGGCGCGATCGCACGCTCCTGATTCCGCCGGATGGGCTCAAGTGCACCTCTGATGCGGCAGGCCATAAGCGTCGACGGTAGGCCGGTAAGTGATATACCTCTGGGCGATGGGGGTGCGGGGATCGGGGGATTCACGTTTACGCGGTTGTATTCGCTTCTGGCACGGTCGCGCCTGCAAGTAGGCAAGCCCGCGCAATTTCTATCACTATCTGATCCGCTGCTATGCAGCGCCGCACTGAACTGCGGCGCTGGGGGGAGTTCATCATGCGTCGCATGCTGTTGAAATCCGGTGTGTGCGGCAGCGCTGCCGTGCTCGCACTCGTCACGTCGCCCGTAGCGGCGAGAGCGGCCGCGCTGGACCCGAGGATCGACCTGAAGGTGCTCGTCGTCGATGACGGGGGTCCGGCCACCGGGGCCATCACTGCCGAACTCGATTCGGCAGGTACCCCGTACACCAGGGTCGACCTCGCTGACAGCGGCCGGCCGCAGATCAACGCCGCCTTCCTCAGCGATACCGTCAGCGGCCGTCCCAGGGCCAAGTACCAGGCCGTCGTGCTGCCGAACGACAACCCGTTCGGAGCCGGCTCCGCCGAGATGGCGGCCCTGGCCACCTTCGAGCAGACCTTCGGCATCCGGCAGGCAGACGCCTACACGTACGCCAGGCCCGAGGTCGGGCTGAACTACGCGCAGGCACCCGGTTACATCGGCTCGCTCGACGGCACCACCGCCCAGGTGACGTCCGCTGGGAAGACCGGATCCTTCGGCTACCTCGACGGGAACGTCCCCTTCGAGGACAACTCGCCCAACGTGTCCGAGAGTTACGGCTATCTGGCCGTGCCGCTCGCCCAGCAGCAAGCCGGGGCCACGTTCACCAGCTATGTGGACGCCCCGATCCCGGGCAGCTCCGCGCGTGGTTCGCTCGTGGGCGAGTACGCCCACGACGGGCGCCGGGAACTGGTCGTCAACTTCGTCTACAACCAGTACCAGGAGCAGTACCGGCTGCTCACCCGGGGCATCGTCGAGTGGCTGACCCAGGGCATCCACCTGGGCGCGGACCGCAACTACTTCGCGGTCCACGTCGACGATGTCTTCCTCGGCGACGACCGGTGGAACACCTCGCTCAACTGCACCCCCGGAGACGTCGACTGCACCCCGGGCGGGGGTGCCACCCCCGACCCGATCCGGATGACGCCGGCGGACGCCCAGTACGCCAAGCAGTGGTCCGCAGCCCACGGGCTCACCCTGGACATGGTGTTCAACGGGGGCGGCAGCGAGGACTACAAGGCGGAACACGGTGGCGCCGACCCGACGGCGAACCAGCTCATCGCCGACAAGAGCGCCTTCCGCTGGGTCAACCACACCTACACGCACCCGTTCCTGGGCTGCGTCCAGGACGTCAGCGTGGTGCCGTGGAAGTGCTCCACCGACGCAAGCGGAAAGATCCAGTGGGTCAGCCAGGCCGACATCACCTCGCAGATCACCCAGAACCGTACCTGGGCCAACGGCAAGGGCCTCGCTCTCGACAACACGGAACTGGTCACCGGTGAGCACTCCGGGATGAAGGTGCTGCCGCAGCAGCCCGACGACAACCCCAACCTCGCCCCGTCCCTGAACGCCACCGGGGTGAAGTGGCTGGCCAGCGACAACTCCCGAGACCCGCAGCAGCGCCAGATCGGTTCCGCCCTCACCGCGCCGCGCTTCCCGATGAACGTCTACTACAACGCGGGCCACGCAACCGAGGAAGTGGACGAGTACAACTTCATCTACAGCAGCAAGGCCAACGGCGGCAGCGGCATCTGCGAGGGCTCCTCGACTACCACCTGCCTGGGCGCCCCGCTGGATCCCCAGACCGGCTACACGTCGTACATCGTCCCGTTGGAGAGCCGCATCGCCCTCGGGCACGCCCTTTCCAACGACCCCCGGCCGGTGTTCATGCACCAGTCGAACCTCGCGGAAGACCGCATCGCCTACCCCGTGCTGGACAAGATCCTGGGCGACTACACCAGCCTCTACGCCGCCAACACCCCGCTGGTCAATCTGCGGCTGAAGGACATCGGGACCGAGCTGAAGTACCGCGCCGCCTGGACGGCCGCGGTGAAGAACAACCAGGTCACCGCTTACCGGATCGGCAACACGGTCACCATCAGCTCGCCGAACGGCACCCAGGCCAGCGCGACCATGCCCACCGGCACCACCCAGAGCCAGGTGCTCGGCAGCACCGCCTTCGGCACGGCCTACGCCGGGCAACTGTCCGGCTGGACCGCCCCCGGCCTGCTGCAGGCCTCGATCACCCTGAAACTGACGACGCAGGCCACGCCCGCGGCGTCCACCGCCACCGGCCCCGCGCCGGTAGCCGCACCGGCGCCCACGCTGCGTGTGCCCAGTGGTGTGGCCAGCCCTGTCCCGGCAGGCCCCGGTGACACTGTCCGCCGCAAGCGCTGACTGTGGTCAACAGGCGCGGCCGGCACCGCAGGCGCAACCGTCCCGGCGGGCACGGCGGGCACGACGGGCACGACGGGCACGACGGGCACGACGGGCACGACGGGCACGACGGGCACGACGGGCACGACGGGCACGACGGGCACGACGGGCACGACGGGCACGACGGGACACGGGGATACGGGGACACGGGGACCTTGGCAAGGACCGACCGCACCCTGCCGGCATTCAGGGACACACCGCCATCCGGCACAGCCAGGGCCATCGCGGCCGTCAACACCGGCGCGACCCGCGTCACCATGCTCACCGAGGGCACCTACCCGCACAGCCACGGCGGAGTGAGTGTCTGGTGCGATCAGCTTGTCCACGGTATGCCCGACGTGGACTTCCAGATACTCGCGGTCACCGGTGACGGCCGTGAGCCCCGCACCTGGGAAACGCCCGCGCACGTCAGCAAGGTGGTCTCCATACCCACCTGGGGACCGACGCCGACCGGCCGCGCACCGCGCGGCCGGCGGCTGCGGGGCTTCCTCGACACCTACGAGACGTTCCTGCTGGCCCTCCTCGATCCGGGCCTCGGTCCCCGACCCGCTTCCGGCTCCCCGGCCGGCCCCAGCGTCCTGGAGCGCTTCGCCGAAGGGCTGTACGGCCTCGCGGCACGAGCCCGGTACGGGGAACTGACAGCGGCGCTGCGCACCGAGGCAGCGACACGCACCCTGGCCGCCGTCTGGAACCGTCCACACCTGCCCACCCACGCCGCCCGGCCGACCATGCACGACGTACTGACCGCGACCGACCTGCTGGAACACGCCCTGCGCCCACTGGCCGCCGCCCCACCCAGGCACGGGATCACCCACGCCGTCAGCGGCGGACTGGCGGCCCTCCCCGGACTGCTGGCCCAGCACCTGCACGGCACCCCCCTGCTGCTCACCGAGCACGGTATCTACCTACGCGAGCGCTACCTCGGTTACGGCGCCGGGGGTTACCGCTGGCCGGTGAAGGCACTGCTGCTCGGCTTCTTCCGGCTGCTGGCACAGGAGACCTACTCCCGCGCCGCGCTCATCACGCCGGGAAGCCACTACAACCGACGCTGGGAGGAACGTGGCGGCACCGCACCCGACAAGATCCGTACCGTCTACAACGGTGTGGACCCCGGGGCCTTTCCCCCTGCCGGCCCGGAACCGGAGATCCCCACGCTGGCCTGGGCGGGACGGGTCGATCCCATCAAGGACCTGGAAACGCTGATCCGGGCCTTCGCCCTGGTACGCCGGGAGCTGCCCCAGGCCCGGTTACGGCTGTTCGGCGGTACACCCAGCGGCGGCCAGGCCTACCTTGAACGCTGTCAGGACCTCATCCGGGACCTGGGCATCGCCGAAGCGGTGGCCTTCGAGGGCCGGGTGGAGGACATCCGCAACGCCTACGCGGCGGGCACCGTGGTCATGCTCTCCAGTATCAGCGAGGGCTTTCCCTTCACCCTCATCGAGGCCATGTCGTGCGGCCGCGCCACCGTCTCCACCGACGTAGGCGGGGTCCGCGAGGCAGTGGGCGACGCCGGACTCGTCGTACCGCCGCGCGAACCGGAGGCGATGGCACGGGCAGCCCTGGAACTGCTGCGCGCGCCCGCCCGCCGGGCCCGGATGGGCGAGGCCGCGCGGCTGAGGGTGATCGATCAGTTCACACTCCGGCACACCATCGACTCCTTCCGGGAGATCTACGGCGTGCTGGCAGCGGGCGAGGACCGGACACACCCGACCGAGGACCCGGCGCCGCGCGCCCGACGGGCCGGAGGTGAGTGGTGAACCGGCCGGGCGACGAGCGATCCGTACTGCTGCGCCTGCCGATCCCACCGCAGCGGCCGGCCTGGTCCGACGACCCGCTCGACGAGCTCGCCGAGCGGCTGGCGGACGTGTGCGGGGCCGCCGTTCACCCGGACGAGATCGCCGCGGTGCTGGAGTCCGACGGGCTGACGCACGAACAGATCACCACCCGCTACGCGCGACGGGACCTGTTCGCCGTCGCGGAGGAGCTGTACGCCCGGGTGCCGCGCCGTTTCCCGGACCCCGGGCCGGGGCCCGACCCGTGGCGGACCAGCCCGTGGCAGTGCCTGCTGCGCGGGATGCTGTTCGGCCTGCCGGGGCTGGCCTACTTGCTGGGCGCAGGGCTGCTGCCCGGCCGGGTCACCGGGCTCGCCGCCTCGGCACTCGTGGCCTGGGCCTGGAACCAGGCACTGGCCCACCGCGCCTACGTACGGCTCGCCGCGGGCGGCCGACGGGCAGCCGCGCGGTGCCTGCTGCTCGGGGCCCCGGCCGGGGCGGCGGCAGCGTCGGCGGCCGCGTTGGCCGTCTCGGGGTCGGCCGGCGTCGCGGCCTTCGCGGCGGGAGAGGCGCTCTATCTGGCGGCGGCCACGGTGCTGCTCGTCCTGGGACGCGAACAGCACCTGCTGATCGCGCTCGTACCGACGGCGGCCGGGGCGGCCTGCATACCGTTCTGGCGCCCCGGACCGGTGCCGGTCACCGTGCTGCTGCTGGCCACCGTCGCGGCGGCGGCGCTGTCGGCGGTACGGGAGATCGTACGGTCGCTGCGCACCACGAGCCTCTCGGTGCCGGGCACGGCCCGGCTCAGCGCCTCCGTTCCGTACGGGCTGTTCGGCCTGGCCGGCGGGGCGCTGACGCTGATGGCCCCGGCGGCGGGCAGGTCGGCCGCCGTCGTGCTGACGCTGAGCATGGGCGGGGCCGAGTGGTTGCTCTACCGCTACCGGAGCATGACACTTACCGCTCTGCGGCACAGCCGGACCCCCGGGGGCTTCCGGCTTCGGGCGGCCGGCGTGCTCGTCCTGTGCCTCGCCGAGTACCTCGCGATGCTCGCCGCCCCGGCGCTGGGCACCGGGGCGGCGCCGCTGCCGCTGCTCGCCCTCGGCGCGGCGCTCTGGGTCGCCCTGCTGCTCCAGGCGGCCGGGATCGCCTGGCCGTCCGCCGTGGCCTGCCTCGCCGCGGCCGTGGCGGAGCCGGCCCTGTCGGGCAGGGCCTGGCGGGGGCCGGCACTGCTCAGCCCGGCGACCGCCGAGTTGGCGGCCTGCGGCTGCGCTACGGCTGTGCTGCTGGCGCTCGCGTGCACCCGGATGGGCCGGACCACGGCCCACCGCTGACCAGATCCCGGCAACCGGTGGCCCGTGACCTCATGGCGCCCTGGCCCCACAACCCGGCACAGAAAGTAACCCTCCAGTAACCCGTGACCCCACGCGGGCCTGGCCGATTCAGATTCACAGGAGACAGATCCGTGACCTCGTCCGCTCCCGAAACCGTCGCAGTCACCGGTGCCGAGGGATTCATCGGCTCGCACCTGGTGGAGGCGCTCGTCGCCTCAGGACACCGGGTACGCGCCATGGCCCAGTACAACTCCTTCTCGTCGTACGGCTGGCTGGAGACCCTGCCGCAGGACGTGATGGACAGTGTGGAGGTCGTACTCGGCGACGTCCGCGACGCCGGGTCGGTGCAGCACCTGCTCACCGGCACCGAGGCCGTCTACCACCTGGCCGCGCTGATCGCGATCCCGTACTCCTACCAGGCACCGCACAGCTATGTGGCCACCAATGTCACCGGGACGCTCAACGTTCTGGAAGCCGTACGCCGGCTCGGCATCCCCAGGATGGTGCACACCTCCACCAGCGAGACGTACGGGACCGCGCAGACCGTCCCCATCACCGAGGACCACCCCATCAACACCCAGTCCCCGTACGCCGCTTCCAAGGCGGGCGGCGACCGGCTGGCCGACGGCTACCACGCGAGCTTCGGCACCCAGGTGGTCACTCTGCGGCCGTTCAACACCTTCGGACCGCGCCAGTCCATGCGGGCGGTGATCCCGACCGTCATCGGGCAGGTGGCGGCCGGAGAGCGGACCATCGCCCTGGGTGACCTGCGGCCCACCCGGGACTTCATGTTCGTCAAGGACACCGCCCAGGCGTTCCTCGCGGTCGGTACCGCTCCCGCCGAAGCGGTCGTCGGCAGGACGTTCAACGCCGGTACGGGCGGCGAGATCTCGGTCGGCGACCTGGTGACGCTGGTCGGCAAGCTCATGGGGGCGGAACTCGAGGTCCGCGAGGACGCGCAGCGCATCCGGCCCGCCGCGTCCGAGGTGATGAGGCTGGTCTGCGACGCCTCCCGGCTGCGCACCGCGACCGGCTGGGCACCGGCCCACAGCCTCCAGGAGGGGGTGGAGCAGACCGTCCGGTTCTTCTCCGACCCGGCGAACCTGGCCCGCTACAAGACCGCCATCTACAACGTCTGAGTCCGACGACTCGTCCCAGGCCGTCCACCGCCGACCGACCGACAATTGGAGTCCGCCATGCACGCAGTCATTCTGGCCGGAGGCAAGGGTGTCCGGCTGCGCCCGTACACCACCGCCCTGCCCAAGCCGCTCGTCCCCATCGGCGATCAGCACGCCATCCTGGAAATCGTGATGCGGCAGCTCGCCGACGCCGGCTTCACCACCTGCACCATCGCCATCGGCCACCTCGGCCACATCATCCGCGCCTACGTCGGCGACGGCTCCCAGTGGGGTATGCGCGTCGACTACTCGACCGAGGACAGCCCGCTGGGCACCATGGGCCCGCTGCTGACCATGCTCGACCGGCTGCCGGAACACTTCCTGGTCATGAACGGCGACATCCTCACGGACCTGGACTTCCGCGCCGTCCTGCGCGGTCACCGGGCCGGCGGCGCGCCGCTGACCATCGCCACGTACTGCCGCAAGGTCAGGATCGACTTCGGCGTCCTCACCACCGACAGCGAGCAGGTCGTCGGCTTCACCGAGAAGCCGACCCTGGACTACCGGGTCTCCATGGGCGTCTACGGACTCTCCCGGTCCACCCTCGACGGCTACACCCCCGGCCTGCCGCTCGGCTTCGACGAACTCGTCCTCGACCTGCTCCGCGACGGCACGCCCCCATCCGCCCACGAGTTCGACGGCTACTGGCTGGACATCGGCCGCCCGGACGACTACGACCGGGCGAACGCCGAGTTCTCCACCTACCGCGACCTGCTGCTGAAGGGGGCCTGACCTGATGCGCATCCTCGTTCTGGGCTCCACCGGGTTCCTGGGCCGGCACATCACCGAGCACCTGCGCGCCCTGTCCGGCGTCCAGGTGCTCCGCGCCGGCCGCTCCCCGGGCGCCGACCTGCGGGTCGACCTCACCACCGCCACCGTCCCCGCTCTCGCCGCCGACCTGCACACGCTGGCCCCGGACGCCGTCGTCAACTGCGCCGGCGCCGTCGGAGGCGGCCCGCTCCTGCTGGCGGAGACCAACGCCCGGGGACCCGCCGTGCTGTGCGAGGCCCTGACCGCGGCCGGCCTCCCGGTACGCCTGGTCCATCTCGGATCCGCCGGCGAGTACGGGACGAACGCCGGGCAGCCGCTCGGCGAGGGCTCCGCCACCAGTCCGCAGGGCACGTACGGGGCCACCAAACTGGCGGGTTCGCTGACCGTCGCCGAGGCCGCCCTGGACGCCGTCGTGCTCCGGGTGTTCAACCCCCTCGGGCCGGGCTCGCCCGGCACCAGTCTGCCCGGCCGGCTCGCCGACGAGCTGCTGCGCGCCGGGCCGGACGGCACCGTGCGGGTCGGTGACCTGTCCGCGTACCGCGACTTCGTCGACGCACGGGACGTGGCCCATGCCGCCGCCCTCGCCACCACCGCGCACGGCCCGCTGCCCCGCATCCTCAACATCGCCGGCGGCAGCGCCACCCGGGTCCGCGAGGTCGCGGAAGGCCTGGTCCGGATCAGCGGATTCCACGGCCGAATCGACGAGAACGGCACCGGTTCCGCGCGCTCGTCAGCCATCTCCTGGCAGCAGGCGGACATCACGGCCGCCGGCACAGCGCTGGGCTGGCGCCCCGGACGTACCCTCGCCACCTCACTCGCCGACCTGTGGACCTCGCGCACCGGCACACCCCCGACCCCGGTATGACACACGGCCGACTGCTGGTTCCGCTGTACGTCCACCCTGCGGTGGACCCGGCGGCGTGGCAGGCCCTGACGCGGGTCCCGTCGCGGTTGTACGGGGTCGTCCTCAACGTCGCCGACGGCCCCGGCGCGACCCGCGACCCGGCCTTCGCCGCCGCCGCCGGGGCTCTGCGTGCGGCGGGCATACGTGTGCTCGGATACCTCGACACCGCCTACGGCACCCGTCCCCACCACACGGTGCTCCACGAGCTGCGCCACCACATCAGCTGGTACGGAACCGACGGCGTCTTCCTCGATCAGGCTGGCGCCGAAGCCGGCCTGCTGCCGTACTACCGCGCACTGGTCAGCGCTGCCCGCGACCACGGCGCCGACACCGTCACGCTCAACCCGGGAGTCCACCCCGATCCCGGCTACGCCTCCATCGCCGATCTGCTGGTCACCTTCGAAGGGGACTGGCAGACCTACCTCGCCTCTGCCGCACCCTCCTGGACCGCGGCGTACCCGCCGGCCCGCTTCTGCCATCTGATCCACGGCATCCCCGACAGCCTGTGCGACCTCGCCGCCCGCACCGCACAGATCCGCAGAGCCGGCGTCCACTGCGCGGTACCTGGTGACGGCGCGAACCCCTGGGCCGCCCTGCCCCCCGCCGTGAGGAAGGAAACCACATGAGGTGCGCAACCCGTCCGCCACTCCCGCTGTCAGCCGTGTACCTCCTGTTCACGGGCCTGCTCGCGGTGCTGCTCACCGGGTGCGGCACCGCCCCGGACCGCACTCCTGACGACCACTCGTCAGCCGCACGCTGGCAACCGCGCCCCGGCACGGCCTGGCAGTGGCAGCTCAGTGGCCGCGTAGACACCCGCGTAGCCGTCCCCGTCTATGACATCGACGGTTTCGAGAACAGCGCCGCCGTCGTGCAACGCCTCCACCGGAGCGGCCGCAAAGTCATCTGCTACATCAACGCCGGCGCCTGGGAGTCCTTCCGCCCCGACCGCAGCGCCTTCCCCGACTCCGTCCTCGGCCGCTCCGACGGCTGGAGCGGCGAGCGCTGGCTCGACATCCGCCGCCGCGCACTGCTGCGCCCCATCATGGCCGCACGTCTCGACATGTGCCGCGCGAAGGGCTTCGACGCCGTCGAGCCCGACCTCGCGGACGCCTACACCAATGACACCGGCTTCCCGCTGACCGCCGCCCACCAGCTCGCCTACAACCGCATGATCGCGGCCCTCGCACACGAACGGGGCATGGCGGTCGGCCTCAAGAACGACCTGGAACAGATCCCCGACCTGGTCCGTGACTTCGATTTCGCGGTCAACGAGCAATGCGCGGAGTTCCACGAATGCCCGGCACTGAGCCCCTTCATCAAGGCGGACAAGGCCGTCTTCCACGTGGAGTACAGCGAACCCAAGCGCACGTTCTGCCCGATCGCCAGGCGCCTCCGCCTCGACTCCATGCGCAAACGCCTCGACCTGGGCCGCTGGCGCAGCCCCTGCTGAACCCCGCTGAATGACGACGACAGGACGCACCTCCTCGGTTCGTGAGGTGGGCGCGCTGGCGGCCGAGGACGAGCGGAGATCGGGCAGATCCACGCTGCTACCCGTGGGGCTTACAAAGCCCCACGGGTGACCGCGAAACTGCGACGCGGGGGCAGGCGGATCAATCGGAATAAGGAGCGCGACATCCACGGGAGCACCCGCAGCAAGCACCGCAGCCTGACCAAACACCAAGGCGGCCCGGTCGCCGGACCTGGTCTCATTTCCCGCCGCAGCTGCTCCAGCCCGGCGCGCTCGGTGTCTGCGGACTGGGGTCTGTCACGTGCTGGTCCGGTACCGCCCGGCCTCCGGATGGCTGGGCACTGCTGTTTCACCGCATCGGACGTATCCGGCCGGCAGAGCGAATCTGCGGTCAGGGGCCGGCGGAGGTCTCACGTCACAGCTGGCCGTGAGCGGAATGCTTTGGTCCCGATCGTCGGTCTGGGTGCTGTTCCCGCACGGTGTGCCGACGCAGACCGACTGCCTCGGGCAAGCGTCTCATCGGCACCGGTGCACGATCCGGATCCCTGTGTGCCCGGTGCGATAGGCATGGGAAACGGCCTTCCCGCTGAAGCCACCGTCTTGCGGTGCATCCCATCGTTCCGGGTTTGTGATGCGGTGTGCGTAAGCGTCACTCCTGCGGTCAAAGGATTTCCCACTCAACGGGATAAACAAGTGCTGAGCAGGGTGAACGGTGTTCCGTGCGCGTACCTGATGGCCGCGCCGCCGGGTTGAAGCACGCATGAGTACCGCACGCATGGCCACGCCGACCGTGACCGCTTCGCCATCTGTGTCCGACGACGCCCGCGCCGTCCTGGAGGACACGGCCGCTCCGTGTGACATAGCCGTACGGGACTGCCGCACCCAGGACGACACGCTCGCACTCCGCGCGGTCGGCGCCCTGATCCGACAGTCCGGTCACGAGTTGAGTACTTCAGAGAGCTGCTCCCGAGGCCTACCGGTCAGGCTGCCGCACAGCGTGTCGGCGCGGGTATGAACAAGCCCCGTACGGAAGCCTTCGGGAAGTTGTCGCCATACCTCGGTCGCCATGTCGGCGGCGCCCTGCGGGTCGCGATCCGTATGGAGGCACTGGGCGGCGTCCAGCGCAAGCAGGGCTCGTGTCATGACGGACGGCGAGGTGGTGAGAGTGAGGGCGGCCTCCTGCTCGGCGTGGGCCTGCTTGGTCTCGCCGAGCAGGGTGAACGCCTGGGAGAGGTGCACGCTGTGCTTCTGCGGCGGGTAGCCGAACCAGGTGTCGGCCAGCCCGGCTCGGTCCAACTTCTCGATCGTTCCTCGGACTTGGACGATGGCGCTGAGGGCGCCTCGCCGTTCTCCGGTGGCTGCGAGGGCCCGTGAGCTGACGGCCGCTGCGAGCGCGGAGGCAGCGCTGGGTGATTTCCCGGCGATGCGGCGGGCACGGGCCGCGAGGTCAGCCGCGGCGCGTGGGGCGCCGTAGTTCAAGGGGACCATGGCATGGCGGGCGAGTACCCAGGCCAGCATATGGCGGTCGCCGGACTCTGCGGCGGCGCGTGCCGCCGTGGTGAACCAGTGCCGTGCGTCCTGTTGGTTGCCCCGGTCGAGCTGGATGATCGCGACGAGTCCGGTGAGGCCGGCGGCCGTCCGTACGACGGTGGCGCGGTCGCGTGTTGTGTGGGGGCGTTCCAGTACGTCCCGCAGCAGTCGGAGGTCCTCGTGCATCTGGGAGAGGCCGGCTTGCGGGTCGCGGCCGTGGTAGCCGCCGGTGTTCCGCTCGAACACCGACTCCAGGTAGGAGATGTCGGCGGCGTCCGAGCCCTGCAGTGCCGCGTCGATGCCCTCGTGCGCGTCGGCGAACTCGGGCAGGGCCCCCACGCCGGCCACCGCCAGGGTTCCGGTGATGAATGAGCGTCGTTGCACGGCCGTCGCCTCCTCTCCGTCCGTCCCGGCCATCGTCGTCCCGCGCTGTAATCGGAACGCCTGTGACACGGCCCGCGCCCGGACGATCTCCTCCAGGGGATCCCGAGTGCTTCCTCAATACTGCGGTGCCAGCGGGGTGTTGGGAGGCGGGTCTCGCGTTCCCAGCGTTTGAAGTTCTCCGCGTCGAAGGGCTCTCCGAGCGCCTGCGCCATGAGGAGTGCCGCGTCCTCGCGGGTCAGTCCGGCCTGTTCGCGCTGGGTGCGCAGAAGAGTCCCTATGCCGTCCGGTGCCATCATCCGCCCGCTCCCAAACGTGTCGGAGAAGGTGCGCGGTCTGGCCCTGCAAGTGGTCCTAAAGGGCCGGGAATTGAACCCCTTGTTGGCACTGGGGACGTACCACGATGCCGCGTTGACTACACGTCAGGCGGTGTTCACACTCCCCGCCTCGTCGATCGACCGGGCCGAGGCCGAAGGGCCGGCTCCTGGACGGGAGGAAGTGTCCTCGTAGTGCAGAAGACCGAAGGCCAGACCGAGCAGAATCCGGCACGGGCGGCGTGGAACCGGGTCGGAACCATCGTCATCCCCGATGTCCTCTCGGCGGAGCGGTTTACCGCGATCAAGGCCGAGACCTCGGAGCGCTTGGACCAGGCGTTGCCGCACGTGCACGACCACACGGCCGCCCACCGCGACGGCTCATTGCGCTCTACCGGCCACCATGCCCGCACGACACACTGGCCGCTGGAGATCATGACGTAGTGGAGGTACGAGTGAGTGAGACGACGGTCCCTTGGGGTGTGACCCGTATGCGCCCCTACCCTGCCGCAGTGGTCCTGCCCGCTGCCACGGTGGTCCTTGACCCCACGACACAGACCGGGCGCTGGATCGGTCCGGACGGCCTCGACATACCCGTGATGGACAAGCACGAGAAATCCGAGACGAGCAGCGAGACGAAGACGAAAACGAGCCTGGACGGCGAACCCGATGAGGGGAGCGACCAGGAAGGTGACACCGATTGACCTCGGCCTTGCCCGTGCTCGTGGTCTCCCGACTCGATGACACGACAGCAGACACGGTGACCGAAGAGCTGAACTGGCGAAGGGTCCCGGTCGTCCGGCTCGACCCCGGGGACTTTCCAGCCGGCATCACCGTCACGGCCCGGCTCGACGGTGGCGGCCTGTCCGGCAGTATGCGCACGGCCACCCGGCTCACGGCTCTTGACCATGTGCGGTCGGTCTACTGGCGGCGACCACGGACCTACGCCGCGCGCCTGGTCTGGACGAGCAAGCCGCTCGCTGGTGCGCAGAGGAAGCCCGCTACGGATTCGGCGGACTGCTCGCCGCCCTGCCCGCAGCCCACTATGTCAACCACCCCTGGCACAACCGCAACGCTGAGTACAAGCCCGCGCAACTGGCCACAGCGGCGACCTGCGGCTTCGATATACCGCCGACGCTGCTGACGAACGACGTAAACGCTGCCCGGGAGTTCGCGCACGAACACGGCCCCGTGATCTACAAGCCGCTCCGGAACACCGACTACCAGGACCCCAGCGGCCGGGCCCTGACCGTCTGGGTGGAGGAAGTTGACCCGGATGACCTGCACGCCGGTGTCGCCCATACAGCACACCTGTTCCAGAAACGCGTGAACGCCGTGGCAGATCTCCGGGTAATAGCCGTCGGCCAGGAAGTGTTCACCGTGCGAATCGACGGCTCCCCCGGCCTGGACTGGAGGCGGCACTACGACGCCTTGTCGTACACACTCACCGATACCCCGCCGCACCTGGCCAGCAGCGTTCGTCAGTATCTGGACGCCTTCGGACTCGTCTTCGGAGCCTTCGACTTCGGAATGGACCAAGACGGCCGCACCTGGTGGTACGAGTGCAACCCGAATGGGCAGTTCGCCTGGTTTCCCGAACCAATCACCGCCAGGATCGTCACCGCCATCGCCGACCAGCTCCAGCACGCAGGAGAACACCTTGCCCACCGACCCCACCCTGCTCAGCGCCGCCCTGGCCGAGGAGATCGGCTCAACCAGTCCAGCCTCTGACCCGAGATGGCGTGACGCCGTCTCGGGGGTACCACGGGAACTGTTCCTCGGCTCCACCGTCTTCCGCGCGACGAGTGCCGGGTGGGAGCCGGTACAGCGGGCGCAGGTCGGCGAGGACGAGTGGCTGCGGATGGTCTACTCGGACAGAACATGGGTCACCCAGGTCGAGGAGATCGACGCCGCCGACGCCACCGCCCCGGTCCCCGGCAGCCCCACTTCCTCGGCCACCCTTCCCTCCTTGGTCCTCCGGACGGCCCAGGTGGCAGGCCTCCGCGCCGGCCAGAAGATCCTCGAAGTGGGCACCGGCACCGGCTACTCCACCGCCATCCTGTGCCATCGGCTCGGAGCGGACAACATCGTCAGCATCGAATACGACCCGGGTCTCGCAGCGAGCGCGGCCACCCACCTGAGCAACGCGGGATACGCACCAACGCTTACGGTCGGGGACGGCCTCAAAGGTTGCAAGGAACATGCCAACTACGACGCGATCGTCGCCACCTGTTCCGTACGGTCCATCCCACACTCCTGGTTCTGGCAACTGAACGAGGGCGGGTCGATCACCACAACTATCAGCGGCTGGATGCTCGCGGCCGGCATGATCCACCTCGAACTCGACGACGGGGGAACCGCCCACGGCCGGTTCACGGACGACAACATCACGTACATGCTTGCCCGCCCCCACGAGCGCCCTCCTGCCTCCGTCTTCCACCGACAGGACGGTACGACCCGCTCCACACACCTGGACCCCGATCTCGTGGAGCAGTGGGCAGGACGCTTCGTCGCCCAACTCGCTTCCCCTTCAGCCGAGTTGATGACCTCCAGTTCCGGAATCATCCTGCGCGACACGGCTACCGGCTCACAGGCCTGGACCGAGGCCAACGGCTCTACCTGGACCGTCCACCAGCACGGACCGCTCCGCCTCTGGGACCAGGTCGAAGAAGCCCTTCGAGCATGGCAAGACGCAGGGGCACCGGATCTGACGGAGTTCGGGATGACCGCTACCCCGTACGAGCAGACCATTTGGATCAGATCAGCCGCAGGACCTAAGTGGCGCCTCCCGATCTGAAGCACTCCTCGGGCCCGAGTTGCCAGTCCCTCGGTCTTGTTCGATTCGAAGCCTCGTGCGCGAGTAGCACCTCAACACTCGGCTTGCGGCGTGTCAACGGTCATCGAGATGCCCAGGTGGGTGGTCGGTGGGTGTCGGGGCTGGTGGCCATCAGAAATCCATGCCTGTGGACAGTGGTGTTCCTGGGGCGGGGGTTAGTGCAAGGGGACCACGCCCTTGCCGGCGAGGGCCTCGGCGAGGCGGTGCGAGTCTCCGGTGGTGGTGACCTTGAGCGGGGTACCGCGTCCGTCGCAGATCAGGTGATGTTTGCTGCCCGTTTTCCGCCGGTCGACCGGCGACGGACCGGTGTCGGCTCCCCTTTTTTCGCGCGGATGTGGGAGCCGTCCATGCATGCGCGGGACCAGTCGAGTTCGCCGGCCTCGTTGAGTTTGGCGAGCAGGATGCGGTGCAGCTGGTCGAAGACGCCCGCCTTCTGCCAGCGGTCCAGGCGCCGCCAGCAGGTCTGTCCGGAGCCGAACCCCAGCTCCAAGGGCAGCAGTTGCCAGGCTATGTCGTTGAACAGGACGTACAGGATGCCCTGCAGACACCGCCGGTCGTCCACCGGCCGGGGGCCCGGCGACCGCTCGGGCCAGGGCGGCAGCAACGGCTCGATCAACGCCCACAAGTCGTCGTCCACGATCCACGGCCGAGTCGTCACACATCACGAACGGCCGAATCATCACATCGGTCACGCCCGACCAGCACACCTCAACAAGATCCTGTTACGAGCTCGTAGAACACCAGACCTATCTGGAAGATGGCTGTCCACACTGTGGGCAGCCACGCGCCATATCAGGGCGCCTCATTGAGCGGGCCAACGATCACACGCTGCACCCAGCGCAATGCCGGTGGACGATCGCCACGCCAACCCAGAAACGAAAGTCCCGCGCCTGCGGTGGCAGACTCGATCAGCGAGTTGCTACAGATCCTTACCGTCGGCCACACCCAACACCGGACATCCTTCGCTTCCAGCAGTCCCTGCTTGCCCGCCTAGAACCGCTGACTCCGGAAGATTTCAAGTCCAGTGAGACGGTCGTGACGCTATGCGGTTTGTGATGTGGGTTCGCGGCGCTTGGCCGGGTCGTTGATCCAGGCGCTCTGGGGTATTTCGGGTGGTCGTGGGCGTCGGCCGAAGCGTTCGGGGTGGCGGGCGTATGCCTCGGCGAGAGTGACGGCACGCTGTTCGCGGACCTCGTCGGCGGTCCCGAAGCGGACTGAGGCGGGGGTGTGCCAGCCGATGCCCGAATGCCGGTGGTCGTGGTTGTAGTACGCGATGAACGCGTCGAACCACTCGCGGGTGTGGGCCAGCGAGTCGAACCGTTCGGGATAGTCCGACATGTACTTCGTGGTCTTGAACTGGGCCTCGCTGTAGGGGTTGTCGTTGGAGACCTTGGGCCGGGAGTGCGACCGGGTCACCCCGAGATCGATCAGCAGCTGGGAGACTTTCTTGGAGGTCATCGAGGTGCCGCGGTCCGCGTGCACGGTCTGGGGCACGATGCCGTTGCGGGCGATGGTCTCGCGGATCAGCTCCTCGGCCCGTTCGGCCGATTCGGCCTTCTCGACGGTGTGGCCGACGACGTAGCGGCTGAAGATGTCGATGATCACGTAGGCGTGATACCAGGTGCCCTTGGCCGGTCCGGCCGCCTTGGTGATGTCCCAGGTGAACACCTGCGACGGTGCGGTGGCCACGAGTTCGGGCACCGTCTTGGCGGGGTGGGTGGCTTGCCGGCGGCGCTCGCCCGCCTGTCCCTGCTCGCGCAGGATCCGGTACATCGAGGACACCGAGCAGTGGTAGCGCCCGGCATCCAGTTCGCGGGCCCAGATCTGGGCGGGCGGGAGTTCGGCGTACTCGCCCGTGTTCATCAGCTCCAGAACTGCCGCCCGCTCGTCGGCCGTCAGGGCAGAGGGCTGGACCTGCGGCTTCCTGGGCCTTCGCTCCGGCTCAGGCCGCAGCCTGCGGTAGTGGGTGGCGCGTGAGCGGCCGGTCAGCCGGCATGCGGCGGTGACGCCCAGGTGGCGCTCGACGCCGGTGAAGGCATCGTCGGTGACCGGGGCGGCTGCGTGTGTCAGTCCGCGCTCTCGGAGAGCAGTTCCAAGAGCGCGTTGGCTTTTCCCATGACCTCCAGCGCGGCCTTGTTCCGGGCCAGCCCCTTCTCCAGACGCTCGACCTGGCGACGCAGCCTTTCGTTCTCCGCCTCGGCGGCGGACTTCTTGGGCCTGGCCGGGCTGGTGCGTTTGTCGACCAGCTTCTCCAGAGCGCCGGCGTCCCGGGCGGCCCGCCACTCCTTCACGTGAGAGTGATACAGCCGCTCACGGCGCAGGACGGCGCCCTTCTCGTTCTTGGGCGCGGCGTCGTACTCGGCGACGATCCGCAGCTTGTACTCCGGGCTGAAGATGCGGCGCTTCGGCCTCGGCGCCGGGTCTACGCCCGAGGTGTTCGTGCTGGTCATGAGGGGGTGGTTCTCCTGTCGTGCCCTCTCAGGCTAACCCGACAAAGCGGGATGTCTCACCCAAGGCTGACAGAGAGGGCTCCAGCCTCGGACGCATCCGAGTACTTCACAGATCTCCGGCTAGCCACCGCGCTGATCAGCACTACTTGGCCAGTAGGGCAACATCTTCTCGACAACACCCTCGCCCGGCATGTGGCCGCGTACGTCTACTCCGCTTCAGGGAATTCGAGCACGAGCAACGGTCTGCAGCACTATCGCTTGCGCGATGTACCGCCCCGTGACCCGATCGCCTGTGCCGGACTCCTGCGCGGCGCACACTCCTTGCTCGAAGCAGATGATCTGTCCGAGCACCTTTCCCAGCTCGTCCACACCCCCGGAGAACGGCCGACACGCACGCCCTGGTTGCGCATCTACGCCCGACATGAAAACTCGTGCTCACCACGATTCCGAGACGCAGCCGAACCCCTGACCCGGACCTACCGCAAAATCGGCGGCCCACAGGGATTCCGAGCACCCCTGCGGGACGACTACCGACCAGAACACATCCCCGCATACCTGGAACTGGACTGGTATGAAAGATACTTCGCACCGATTACCGGAATTGCCCCGAAGGTGCAACGCCGAACCGCTGCAGTCCGGCTCGTCCAGTGGGCCATAGGCGGACCCCTCGACGAGGCCGCGGCCTACCTCGGCATCACCCCAAGCCTGGTGCGGTTCAGAACCAACACCGACTTCAAACGCTGGGAGCGCGCAGGAAGCAGTCCAGCCGAGTTCGAACGAGTCCTCCGCGAGCTCGGCGCCGAACTCCGAGCACCCCGGCGACCACTGATCGACTACCAGCGCCGACGCGAGGCACTCAGGGACTGAGCTCTCCCTCCGAACGAATGGGACGCCCTGGTCAGCGAGTTGCCACCGCTTCCCGGCCCCATCCGGCCACCGGTCGGCGACCGCAAACGCCAGGACGCCTCCGTCTACATCTGGGTACAGGTCACACGAGGCGAGCACCTCTTCGCCCCACGCCCCATCGAGGCCGAACAGCCCAAACACATCCAGCGCGAATGGGCCCTGCGCCGCAACACCACCTGGTACAACCTCGTCCGGCCAGATACCTTTCGACACTACGCCGACCTACGGAAACTCCTCGCCGAATATGCCCAACAGCTCGCCCGGGACATCGACTCGGGTACCGACAGTTCACTAACAGTCAACGAACAGCCCGACGCTCACACACAGTAAACGTGGACTACCACGAACGCGGCTATGCCGAGCCGCCGGACGGGGCCTGATCGTCACGAACCGTTATGGCCGACCCGTACCAATCGGCGACTTCCGTCAGAAGTGGCGAAGGGCAGTGAAGCAAGCCGGGCTTCGGACAGAACCCGCTTCCACAACCTCAAGCACTTCTACACCACCACGCTCGGCGGCTCCGACAAGCAAGACCCGAAAACCGTGCAGGCACTCTCCCGGCACACCAAAATCTCCGAGAGCTCTAATACTGCAGCAGCGTTTCGCTATTCCTGCTGGCCAGGGGCCTGATTTTGAGTGTAGTGGGCTGCTGGCGGGTCAGGTGCGGTGTTGGCGGACGGCTCATCCGAAGGGTGGGTTTATGCGAGAGGGCCGCTGAGGGCGGGCAGGGTCCGCGTGTGATCGAGGATCTTGGAACTGGACTGTGGGCAGCGGAGCTTGAGGACCTCTTCCTGCGGGTCGGAGGCAGGTTTTCGAGGGTCGAGCCGCGTCGGCGGATGCGGGACTACGTCCGCGGTCTGCTGGGACCTGTCGGCCGCAAGAACGGCTGGCAGCTGGCCGAGTTCGCGGGTCACCGCACACCGGACGGGCTGCAGCGGCTTCTGGCGGGAAGCCGGTGGGACCTCGACGAGAACCGCAACGACCTGCAGGAATACGTGGCCGAGAAGCTGGGCCGCCTGGACGGCGTCCTGATCATCGACGACACCGGGTTCCTCAAGAAGGGGACCACCTCCGCCAGCGTGCAGCGCCAATATTCCGGCACGGCCGGCCGCACCGAGAACTGCCAGATCGGCGTGTTCGCCGCCTACGCCACCAGTCGGGGCCGGGTGCTGGTGGACCGGGAGCTGTATCTGCCAAAGTCCTGGACCAGCGACCCGGACCGCTGCCGCGCGGCCAGGATCCCCGAGGACCGCACCTTCGCGACCAAGGGCGAACTCGCCCGGCGCCTGGTGCTGCGCGCGCTCGCCTCCGACCTGCCCATCGGCTGGGTGACCGCGGACTCCGCCTACGGCCAGGAATGGGGATTTCGCCGGATGCTGGAGGAGGCCGGGGTCGGCTATGTGCTGGCCGTGCCGAAATCGCAGCAGGTCATCGCTCCCCCCTATGCCACCCGACTACGTGAAATCGCCGACGCCCTCGACGCCGAGTTCCAGCCGTCCGACGACGCCCTCACGCCGCGCGCCGACACCATAGGCGTCATCAGTAACCGGCAGACAAAACGCGGCCAGCTCAACTACGCCGTTCCCGAGGTCCTCCAGTTCCAGCGCCGCATCCGCCGCTACAACGCCGACACCGACGTCCCCCATGGAGACATCGTCGCCCTCGCCCTCGACACCTGGCTCCGGGCAAAGGGCTACCCACCCGATCCAAAACCCACGTGCCCATGACGGCGGGTGGTGTCCTTTGCCGGACAGACTTACCGAAGCCGGAACGGAACGCGCCGGACCATGACGATGTCGGCCGCTTGCCGGGCGGCGCCCCAGAAAGACTCCCAGTGAGGCGCGGCCCGTCCTCGGTCAGCCGGCTTGGCCCTGCGGTCCGACGAACTGCATGTCCAGGTGAAGCTTGACGACATCGCCGAGGAGCCCGGTGCCGAAGTCCAGTCCGAAGTCGCTGCGCCGGATCTCACCCGTCGCCTCGAATCCGGCGTGCTTCCTCTGGTCCATGGGAGAGTCCACCACCCCGCCGAACTCGACGGCGAGCGTAACCGGACGGGTCACGTCCCCGATGGTCAGGTGTCCCTCTATCGTCCAGTCCTCGCCCTCTCCGGACACCTGAGTCGAGCGGAACGTCATCGTCGGCCGCTTCTCCACATCGAGGATCTCGGCGGAGCGGGTGTGCGCGTCGCGGTCGGAGTTCCCGGTGTCGATGGAGGCGAGAGCGATCTCGGCGCTCACCCGCACATCGTCGAGGCTCTCACCGACGTACAGCCCCGTCTTGAACTCGGTGAACCGGCCGCGCACCTTGGCGATCCCGAGGTGTCGGATGGTGAAGTTGACCGCCGAGTGGAAGGGGTCGAGTTCCCAGTCGCCCGGGGAGAGGGGCAGCGCGGAGACCGAAGCGGCGGTGCTGTTCGCGGAGTTGTCATTGCTCATGGCTCCATCGTGCGAGCTCCGGGGCGGGCGAGGGAGGCCGGGCGAAGGGTGGTAGTGGCAGGGCCATCCTCCGCGACGGCGCGCGTTGTACGGTTCGACAGGTGAACGACAACGAGTTGGGCACCTTCCTGCGCGCCCGCCGTGAAGCGGTCACCCCCGCCGCGGTGGGCCTGCCCACGGGCCTGCGCCGCCGCACGCCGGGGTTGCGCCGGGCCGAGCTGGCCACCCTCGCCGACATCAGCATCGAGTACCTCACCCGGCTCGAACAGGGCCGCGACCGCAACCCCTCACCCCAGGTCCTCGGCGCACTCGGCGACGCCCTGCACCTGTCGCACGCGGACCGTCTCCTGTTGCACCGACTGGCCAAGGACCACGGTGACGCCAAGGTGGTGTGCCAGTCGGTCACCGTACCGCCGGCACGCACGGTGCGCCCCACCGTCCAGGCGCTGCTCGACCACCTGGAGCCCGCACCGGCAGTCCTGCTCAACTGGCTCGGTGACATCGTGGCCTGCACCCAGGGCTACGAGCGGTACGCCCGCCCGCTCGGCCTGCTCGACGGCAAGCCGCCCAACATGATTCGGTATCTGTTCACCGATGCCCGGGCACGCGCGGTGTACCCGGGATGGGACAGGATGGCCGACGAACAGGTCGCCCATCTGCGCGACGCGGCCTCGCCGCACGACCCTCATGTAGCTGTCCTGGCTGAGGAGTTGACCGCGACGGCGGGCGCGCCGTTCAGCGACCGGCTCTCCGTTCCGGCCCTGCCCACCCGCTTCGGGACCGAGCTCGTCGACCACCCGGAGGCGGGCCGCCTGCGCCTGTCGTACGAGACGCTCGTGTTCTCGGACGAAGGCCAGCGCCTGGTGGTGCACTTCCCGGCCGACGAGGCCACGGCCACCGCACTCGACCGTCTCAACGGCCGCAGGCCCGGAGCGCTGCGAGCGGTGAGCGGCTGACGGCGCCGGGGTCGGCCCGGCCCCGGCGCCGTCTGTCTCGCCGCTCCATCGCTCGGATCTCTGCCCTGGTTCACTGGGCAAGCGGGTCGGGAGCGGACCGCCAGGGTCGGCACAGGACCAGGAAGCAGCCCGCTGCGGCCAGCGCGAGGCCGAGGACCGATGCGGCCATGGGCAGGGCGGTGGCCTGGCCGCCGAGACCGGTCAGGGCCGGCGCGAGGGCGCCCATGAGGAACTGGGTGGTGCCGAGCAGTGCGGAGGCGCTGCCCGCCGCGTGCGGGGCCCGCTGGAGGCACAGGGCCGTGGTCGTGGGGAGAATCATGCCGACCGGGCAGGCGGTGAGGAACAGCGCGGCGGCGATCCAGGGCAGGCCCGCGTGCGTGGTGACCAGGAGGACCAACGCGGTTCCTGCGACACCGAGCACGGTCAGGCCCGTCGCCAGCACGCGATGCGAGGAGAAGCGTCCCAGCAGCAGCTTGCCGTTGAGCTGGCCGGTGGCGACCATGCCGATCGAGTTGAGGGCGAAGAGCAGGCTGTAGGTCTGCGGGGAGGCGCCGTAGAGCCGTTGCAGGGTGAAGGACGAACCGGCGATGTAGGCGAACAGGGCGGCGAAGCCGAGGCTGCCGGTGAGCAGATAGCCGGTGAAGCGGCCGTCGCGGAGCAGGTCGCGCATGGAACGCAGGGTGGTGGGCAGTCCGCCGGAGCGGCGACGCGCGGTCGGCAGGGACTCGTTCAGCAGAGCGGCGGTGGCGGCCAGGACGACCAGGCCCAGCAGCGTGAGGGTGAGGAACACACCGCGCCAGGAGGCCAGCCGCAGCAGCTGGGCGCCGAGCACCGGGGCAAGGATCGGTGCCGTGCCGGAGATCAGCATCAGGGAGGACAGCAGGCGGGCGGCGCTGAGTCCGTCGTACAGGTCGCGGACGACGGCCCGCGCGATGACGATGCCGGCGGCGCCCGCCAGTCCCTGGACCAGGCGCATGCCGATGAGCGCATCAGAGTTCGGGGCGAGGGCGCACACCGCACTCGCCGCCACGTACACGGCCAGGCCGACCAGAAGGGGCCGGCGTCGTCCGAGGGTGTCGCTGAGCGCGCCGAGGACCAGCTGTCCCAGGGCGATCCCGAGCATGACGGCGGTCAGGGTGAGCCGGGTGACGGCCGCAGAGACATGCAGGTCTGCGCTGACCTGCGGCAGGGCCGGCAGATAGAGGTCGATGGTGAGCGGCCCGAGCGCGGTCAGGGAGCCCAGGACCAGGACGAGGGACAGACGGCTGGAGCGGCGGCCCTGCCTTGGAGAGCGGGGCGCGTCATCCGTGGCGGCGGTGCTGGTCTGCGGGGTTTCGGACATGTACGTTCCAGGGCTTCGTAGGCGAGAGAGTGTGCGGACGCCTTTTCTGCCGCTCGGCCCGTGGCGGTGCCGGCTCTGTCGGCGCGACACCGGCACGGGCGGGGTACGTCCTTGCGGCCGCGTCAGCGGTCGAGGTGCGTGACGAGCAGGTTGGGTTCCTTCGTGCGGTAGGCGGCGCTGGGGACGTACACCGTGTGGCCGTGGGCGTCCGAAGGCCGTCGGCCGCGGTGAGCACGACGCTGTGGGTGCCGTCGGGGCGTACCAGGTCGACTTCGTTGCCGTTGCGCGCGGCGAGGAGGGTGTCGCCGCGGCCGGTGAAGGTGAAGTCGTCGATGAGGCTGATGCCCTCGGCCCGGACCTCGATCGGCCCGGCGGTACCCCGAGTGGTGACGGGGATACGCAGTACCGTGCCGTGGTCCGAGTTGGTCGCCCAGACGGCTCCGTTGTGTAGTTTGATCCCGTTGGCGCCTGCGAACGTGGTGGGCTTCAGTGCCGCGTTGTCGACCCAGATGGTGGCCTTGCCGCGGCCTGCGGGGACGCGGTGGATGACGCCGTGCACGGAGTCGGTGGCGTAGAGCCGGCCGGTGCGCTGGTCGAGGGCTAGGCCGTTGGGCAGGCCGTCTGCGCGCAACGCTGCGATGCGGTGCGGACGGCCGCCGGAGCGCACGGCCCAGATGCCGGTGAGCTCTGCGGTGCCGGTGGCGTAGGTGACGTACAGGGTGCCGTCGTCGCCACGCGCGATGCCGCCGACGAACGCCCTGCCCAGATGGGGGGTGCCGGCCTTGGCCGGGGCCGGCAGGGTGGCCAGGACGTACACCCGGCCGCCCGGGACGAGTCGGACGACCTGCCGGGCGAAGGAGAAGGTCAGATAGGCCGATCCGGCGCGGTCGACGGTGATGTTCTCGGGCTGCTGTGAGGCCGCCAGGTCGAAGTGGTTGGCGATGCCGGGTGCCGAGACCGGGGCGGTCGCGGCGGTGGTGGTGGAGACGGAGGCCAGCAGGGCTGCGGCGACCGCAAGGGTGGTGAGGAGGTGCGCACGTGCATGGGGTGCTGCTCCTGGGGGGATCCGCGGGGTTGTGGGT